>CAZAKP010000086.1:3949-12399 GCA_964485845.1 uncultured bacterium
TCCCCGCTGTCCCCAGACCGGTCACTTCCAGCGGCTGGTCGAGCACGCTGTCGTCAATCGTCCAGGTGAAATAGTAGTACCCGATGTAGTAGTCAACCAGATATTGCCCCGGCGACGCAGAGTCGCCCGCCCACAGGTAGACCTGCGCCTTGAAGGTGCCGCTGCCCGGGGCCGACGGCGTGAAGGAAAAGACGGTCGAGTGCATGCCGCTGTCGGGCGGCCGGTCCTGCTCCAGCCAACTGCTCATCAGCGAATCGGGCTCGGTCACCACACCCTCGTCGCCGCCAGTTGTTTTGTAGCGGACACTGTCGACCACGACGTAATCGGGCAGAGTCATACCGAGCCAGACCGAAGTCCCGTTGTAGGTGGTGGAGTCATTGGTCCCTTCGACCGTGACGTTGAAGTTCTCCCCGACCGACACCTCGGCCGGTTGAGTCACACTGTCAAACGTCAGACAGCCGGTCAGAAGTAACACAAACAGCGACAGCTTCTTCATGATGCTTGCCGGCCAGAGTGGCTGCCCCGTCGATGCCGGCGGCCCGTGAACCGTGGCCGTACGCCGGACCGAATGAAGCAACCGAGCATTCTGCGCCTGCGACATATTTACTCGGAAACTCATCGCTGTCAAGCCGAACCGGGGCGGGATATCCCGCCCCGGTCCGCATTGGAGGTGCGAACCTAGCGGCTGAGCTGCACCTTCACCGCCATTCTTCCATCCAATCCGTCGGCCTCGACAAAGTAGACGCCCGCCGGCAGAATGCCCACTGACACTTTCTGTTCGTAGCGCCCCGGGGCTACACGGCCAGCGATGATCGACCTGAGCAGCCGGCCGCCGACGTCATAGAGGCGGACTGCTGCGTGGCAGTCACGCGGTACGTCAAGACACACACCGAACGCGCCGTGCGCTGGATTGGGGCTAACCGACAGAGACCACACCAGCGGCGCTGTGCTGGCACGCTCGTCGACGGCCTCCGGGGATATCGCGAACGTGCTGTCGGACTCGTCGAACTGCCAGCCCGGTCCGTAGGCAACCGCTGTGATCCTAGCCGAATCTAGCGATGTGTCGGGCACGACCCACGAGTACGTGCTTTCGGTCGGGCTCAAGCCGTGCGCGATAGTATCCAGTCGGTAGAAGCCGTTGACCGTAGTCGTGTCCGACCTCAGGAACAGAGACACAGAGTCACACCTTGGCGGGCTGATGACCCGCCAACGAATTGGGCAGGTATCGCCGCGGTCGAGCTCCTGGCCGCCGTTCGGTGAGAGAACCTGGATCGCTTCGGTCTCAAAGACGAACGTCCGCCCGCTGCCGCTGACTATCAGTTCGTCGTAGCCGTTATCGTTCACGTCGTAGGCTGTCAGGTTGCAGGAGGAGCTGTCCTGATTCCACCAGTACCAGTCTTGTTCGAACTGGTGCGGACCGGTGTTGCGGTATCCCAGAATGTGAGTGCCGCATGACCAGAAGACCTCTTCAATGCCGTCACCGTCCAGATCGGCACAACAACTCCTGGCGTCGTGCCACTCGGCGAGGCAGGTTGACGAGTCAACCAAGAATAGCTCGTACCCCTTGGCTACCTGCGTCGGCTCACAGGTGTACAGGTACGTGCTGCCGCTCATGTTGTCCATGAATGACACGAACGCGACCGAGCGGCTAGAACCATCCAGATTCCGTGCTGCAAAGACGTCCTGACCGTTCGGTAGGTGAATACTCACCGAGTCAACAAGTGCGTACCGGTCGTCACCTGTGCACTTGAATATCACAACCCGGTTGTCATAGTCGTTGGTGGCGGTCAGGAACTCCTGCGCCCCATCTGCATCAAGATCCCCGAACGCAAACGCGTACCCGGCCACGGTGTCGGACCAGACCAGTCGGAACGAATCTCTGCCAGCGTGCTCTAGGACGTAGAGATGACCGGTCAACTCCGAATAGACCGTGATATCAGTCGCGCCATCCTGGTCCAGGTCTTCCATGTAGAATGGCTCGCAGTCGTACGCAACAGTCGAGTCATAGCGGAAGCGCCAGACCAGGGAATCCGGACACACGCTCTGAGACGGTCTCGCGTACAGGGCCGCCAGCAAGAAGTAGCTGTCCGCGAAGAACTCGCCGTTGCTCGCCAGGAGTTCAGCGCGGCCATCCTGGTCAACGTCCCCCGCAGCCCACGGAACCATGTTTCCCGGTACGAGACCACTCCCCATATTGCCGGTGTCCACCTTCACGAGGCGGAAGCGGTTAACCGGAACGTACTGATAGAAGTACACACCGTTCCACGTGTTGGGTATCTTGCCTCTGAAGACGAGGATCGGGCTGCTTTCGCAAGAGGGGTTGTACGGAACAACCCGACCTGTCGTCCAGTAGAGCCCACGGTTGAGATATGCTACCTGCTTCAGGTGCAGTTCCTGTGCTCGAGCACTGAACCCCACTGTGGGAAGTACCGCTATCGCAAGGCAGCACAACACTGAGGGGCGGGTTGCCCCACCCCTCAGCATGTGGTGCTTCCTTACCGAGTCAGACATATCTTCGCGGTCGTGTGAGATCCACCGGCCTCAAGCCGACAGAAGTATATCCCCGCAGGTATCGTCTTGCCGGCGTTGTCGCGACCGTCCCAGACGAACGTGTGGACTCCTGACGACGCGGTCCCCAGCCCAGCGGAATTGACTTCCCGGACACATCGACCCGATATGTCAAGTATCGTGAGAGAGGGTATCCCCACGTCGGAGAGCCGATACCGGATAGTGGCGGCACGTGAGAACGGATTGGGCGAGATTCCGATGATGGTTGGCGGAAGCAATGGCCTGACGTGAGTTGCGCTCTGCGCGCCCGAGCCGCCAAGAGTATCATCTGGCTCGTACTCCTCCAGTTCGATCAACGACATGGCCGCGTAGTCCCCTTCTATCCTATTGACAACAAGGTCCACCACTGCGTCCCTGTAGAGATTGGGCGGGGTGTCAAGAAAGACCTCCACTGGCTGATTTGGGGGCGCAGTCGCGGCTATACCAGGTACCACGGTACTGTCTACTTGGAACGCGAGTTCTTCTGTCATCGACGTCGATCCCTCGTGATATATGATTGCGCGAATGCGGTATCTGTAGAGGGGGTCCAGATAACTCAAGCGATAGGTGAGAGACGACAGACCGTAGTCGTAGGAGAAGCCATCGGGAGCAGAATTGCCACCATCGCGGTATACGCAGTAGTGAGACTGCTCCGGTAGGCCACACACGATTCTGTAGAACGCGTTGCCGCCGCTGTGTCGGTGAAGGAGTCTCGCGAAGCAGATGGCGTAGCTGCCTTGACCGGTTTGCGTCCATATCGTGTACAGCGTATCGTCGCCGGACGAGGCCGCCACCTTCACCTCAGACTGAGGATAGGAGCAGTTGGCCGGTCCATAGGTCAGCCTCGACGGATGCGACTCCTCCGCAAACCGGCACACAATGTCCCCGACGCCACTAGTGAATACCTGCCTCCATATCGCGGCACACCGGTTCATGGCACACGATCCTGCTTCCAGTTGTCCCTCACTCCATTGCGAGACGCCATTCCAGTTGTAATAGTAATCGTAGGCAGTGTGTCTATTCGTCTTCACTTTGCCGACACCCGAGGGCGCACCGGCGCGCCACGCGCCTGTCACGTAGTCGGAGTACGCATCGTTCGTTGGGTCAGTCCCCTCTCCTTCAACTGACCACTCGGAGATTCTGACGCTCTGGGTGAAGGGGGGGATACCATGCGCTCTGATCAAATCCGGGCACATCAGGGAAGTGGAATACTCGACACAGTGCCAATCCTGGCTCGCATCATACTTCTGCCAGGTCAAATGGACTATATCTCCCGGGGTTCGCGATATGCAGGGCCTCGACCAATGCCCATCTTCCGTTATGTAGGGTACGCCGTAGTTGTACATGCCGCTCTGAGAATACAGCGTGTCGAAGGCAAGGAAACGGACATTCGTTTCCGTACCCGGCCCTTTCCAATGCGGGCTCGTGACAAAGGTAGCGTAACCCATATCACACGCAGGCGGCGGCCAGGGTACTGCATCGTTGCTCCAATTCGAGCATACGAACGACGGATCGCTTACGTCGAGCGTCGACGCATCGTAGAGCAGCCACTCGTGCCAAGTGCCATCCGATCGCCGGACAGAGCAATACAGGTTGTTGTCCCGAACGTAGACAATCCACGGAGTGCCACGCCAATCGAGACTGATGCATGGATCCTTCCCCGCGGCGATGTACAGCGGGGCGCTCCACGTGAATCCCCCATCGGAGGACTTCAGCCAGTACACGGCACTGGTGGTGTGGTAGACGACGTGCAGTTCTTGGGTGCCTGGCCGACGCGCGATATGCTTGCCCTGGATGGGACTGATGGCGCCTCCCAAATTGGATGTCGCAATCACCCTAGGAGTCGCGCTCACTGCGGCGAGGCAGTTGAGCCGCCCCCAGCCGTAGTTGTTGTTTGGATAGCTCCCGCCCTGAGACGGGTGATCAGCGGTGTTGGCGACGATGTTGAGTGCTTGATCGGGAGTGATGCTTGCTCCAGCCCTCTGTAGCATGAGTGCGATGCAGCCGGCGACATGCGGCGCAGCCATCGAGGTCCCGTCCCTTGCTTGGTATCCGCCTCCGTTCCAAGCGGATGTGACGTTAGCACCTGGCGCGGCCACAGACGGGTTGATGAGATTCCAGTCGGGTCTCGGCCAGTACGACGAGTTGTTCCATGGCGATTGATTCGGTGCGGGCCCGACAGATGAAAAGGATGGGACGTTGTCGTTGATGTCCGTCGCGCCTGCGGAGACAACAATGGGGAAGCTGCCGGGTACTTGTGAAAGATGCATGGGCGGGTTGTTGCCAACTGCAAACACACAGGCGATTCCCAGCGAACGCAGGTTCTGGATCTCGCCCCAGAACGTCGTGTCTGTGCGGCTTACGCTGTTTCCCCAAGAGTTATTGAGGACGTCCGGCCGGCCAGTGCCAGCCATCCATTGTAGGCATTCATGGAACCATGAGTCGTAACCGCCCTCCGAGTTCATTGCCTTGGCGACCACAAAAGTGGCTCCTGGCGCGACGCCGATGTCATGGTCGAAAGAACCCTCCCCATCTCCACCGCAGATGATCCCCATTACATGCGTCCCATGGCAATATGGAGCTCCCTCATCTGAGGGCTCGTGCGAGCCATACACTGCATCATGCCAGCCACGGGGCCAAGGGATCATGCGGCCGCCGAATGCCGGATGGTCAGCATCGACACCGGTGTCTATCATCCCTACCACGATGCCGTCGCCGCTGATGCCGCGCGCCCAGCACGCATCGGCCTGGACTTTGCTGATGTTCCATTCTGGGTTCGACGACAGACTGGACTCCGTCAACCTTGGAGCAGGTCTGAAAAAGTCATCAGTCACTTGGGCTACGTCGTTCCGGGCAGCGACCGTCAGTATGACGTCCACCGGCGCCTTGAACGCAACGCGACTGAAGAGCCAGAATGGCTTGACGTTCGCCACCAGCGACTGCGAGCCTAGGTACACGAGCAGTTCTTGTTGTGCTTCCTGGGCAGCTTCCTGCAGGTAGGCCAGCTTCTGATCGTAGACGACAGCGCGAGGAGCGAAATTGTCGACAGGAAGGATGCTCAGGTCGGCTTGAAGAACAGTGGTGGCGATCACGGAGATGGATGTGTCGGGTGGGGCACTCCGAATGATGCTGTCCAGTTGAGGTGACAGCACCCCCCCGAACAGAACCGAGGCAAACACGCAAACCAGGGCTAGCAGACAGGAACGACGAGACATTAGACCCTCCTTGTGTTCGGTCTGTCCTGATTGAGCTCAGCCTAACCGAGTTGCGCAGGCGCGAGAGACCGCGCCAGGAACCGATGGCTCGCAGGGCCCACGCCGACCCCATCGCCAGCGACGCTGGCCTCTGCGATTCTGGGCTGTAGCCCCTGCCTGTCTGAGTAGCTACATTATGGTAGAAGACCCCATTCTGTCAATGAAAACCTAGTCAAGGGCAGACCTAGCATTGGGCCTCCGCTCGAGCCCACTGGCTGCGCCGAGGTCCCTGACGTAGCTCCTAGCAGCATGGGTGGCGCGGCGTAGGATACGGATGCGGGACACCTGTGGAATGTTCGCCGTTCCTCCTCGTTCTGCACTGATAGGGATCGAACTGGTGCCTACGAGTGTATGGGTGCGTGCTGTTCTCGGGAGACGGTAGCCGCGGATGCCTAGACCAAGGCTGCCATCGCCTCGCGGTCTAGTCGAAGGGCATCCAGCCGGCGTCAAGAGGATCTCAGGCCGCCCTCAAATCATGCTGTCTCTACAGCATGCGAGTTCAGATGCGGTTCGGGAGACGGACGAGAGGAATGTCCCGAGCGCGACCTACAGCCGCACCGACTGCGGAAGGAAGTACCGACTACCGGCTGAGCAAGACCTTGCCGGTGGCTGAAAAGGTTCCGGCCTCGAGTCGGTAGAGGTAGACGCCTGACGGAACGCGTCTGCCCGCATCGTCCGTGCCGTTCCAAGCTGCCGAGTAGAAGCCGGGTTTGAGCACGCCGTCCGCGAGCCTGCGGACCAGCGCGCCCGAGGCTGAATAGACTGAGAGTCGCGTCGCAGCCAGCCGCGGCAGCGCGTAGTTAATCACCGTGGCGTTGCCGAACGGGTTGGGTGCGGCCCGGTCGAGTCTGAATACGTGAGGCAGGCCGCTAGCCTCTTCGATGCCCGACGGCAGATGGACCGCGACCGATTCTCTGACTGCGTCGTTACCGGGATTCGTGTCGCCGGCGAGCCCGGTCGAACAGGTCACGGCATAGGTCCCGAGCACTGAAGCATCCCAGTCCGCGAAGCTGACCGTATCAACGTTGCCCGCGGCCAGAGTCAGTTGCACGCTGTCGCTGTAGTCGTCACCGATAACCAGCCGGACGCTGAATGTCTCTTCCGACGTGCCGTAGTTCCGAACCCTTACCAGCGGCGTGACCGTCGCGCCCGAATCCACCGAGTCGCCTGGCGCGATGATACCCGTAGCGGCGACGTCATGAAACTCCGCTGCTTCTCCCAGTTCGCCGATTGCCGCGAGGGCGAATGGCTGCGGGCCCTGCGGCACGTTCCGAGCCCTGACCACGATACTCCAGGTGCCGACCTCAGGGCCGTTGATGCGGGTGCACTCTTCAACGTTGAGAGAATCGTGGTTACCGCCGGTGACCGAATGGCCGCCGGAGTAGACGTTGCCCTTATATGGCGTGCCGGTCGGCGTGTAGACGGCAAGGTCAAGGTCGTTGACACAGATGTAGGCCGCGCGCATCGTGCCCGGGTAGTCGGACCAGCAAAGCGTGACCCGGAACGGCTTCACGTTGCCGGTCACGTTGACCGGGATGAGAATCGAATCCCCGGTTTCAAGCCCGACCGTATCGTCCCACACCCAGAGCTTCGAGGTGTCGCCGGCAAAGTAGAGCGATGAGTCAAGGTCGATGCGACCCCAGCCGACGTTGTTGTCCGGTACGGTGTAGCCGCTGATGTCATTGTCCGCACCGACGATGGCGACCGCCTTGTTCAGGGCCGCGGATATCTCCGTCGGCGTCCCGGTCAGGGTGTCGCCGGTCGGGTAGAAGCCGCGCCGGAAGTACTGACGGATGAGAGCGGTTGCCGCGGTCATGTTGGGTGTCGCCATCGACGTGCCGCCGAGCACCTTGTAGCCGGACGGGTCCTCGTAGTCGGCCGACATGACGTTGCTCCCCGGCGACACGAGCTGCGGCTTTCTCCTGCCGTCAGCGGTCGGCCCGCGGCTTGAGTAGCTGGCGATGTCGCGGCAGGAGGTGCCGTTGCCGGTCGCGCCCACCGAAATGATGTCCTTGGCATTGACCGGATGTCCCATTTCGTTTACAGCACGGTTGCCCATCGAATTGCAGTGCAGGAACTTGCGATGGCCCCAGACGAACTGGTCCGCGGTCATGTCGCTGAAGATATACGTGTTGAACGTGTCCTTGCGGGATTGGCTCATTGAGTGATTGAGAACGCGGAGGCTGTCGACCCCAACGTCCAGCCCTGAATCCGGACCGCGGAACCAGACATTCATGTCCCAGGCACCGGGCAGGCTGTTCACGTTCTGGAAGAAGACGCGCGCCCCTTTGGCCAGCCCATCGTTAATCGACGAGCCGCCGACCTCGTCGTCCGAGCCGCAGAGTGTACCGGTCGTGTGCGTGCCGTGCTCGTCCGAGCCCTGGTTGCCGCGGTAGGCAACGACCTTGCGGTGGTTGGGTCCGGGCGTGTTGTTGACCGTATCGCGGAACTGGTCGTGGGCGATGTTAATCGGCCCGTCGATAATGCCGACCAGCATGCCCTTGCCGTCAATACCCTTGTGCCAGATGGTCCGGGTCGTATCCGACGCTGAATAGCCGTGCTGGTCAACCCACTGCACGTCGGCGTTGTCCGGCGTCATCGGTGAATACGGCTCGATCCAGTAGACACCGTTAAGCTGTGCGATTGCCG
>CAZAKP010000087.1:0-1903 GCA_964485845.1 uncultured bacterium
GGCCGGGCGCGGATTCTCGACGGCTATGTCGCCGACGAGATCGGACAACTGGTTGGGGCGAGGTTCCCGAATTTGAACAAGGGCACGGATGACAATGTTGTCTACACGACCGCGCAGGGACTGGAAAAGGCCAGGGACGAACTGCGCCACATCACCGAGAAGGAGATACCGAAGGTCGCGGAGGAGATCGCGCGGGCGCGAGCCCACGGCGACTTGAGCGAGAACTATGAGTACAAGGCGGCCAAAGAGAAGCAAGGCCGGCTCATGGTCAAGGCCAAGCGACTGCGCGAGGAAATTGCCCGGGCGCGGACCGTGGGTCCGGCCGACGTTGACACGTCCGAAGTCTCAGTCGGCAGCCGGGTGAAGCTCGACAACGGCGCCGGCAGAATCATCGAGTATTCGATCCTGGGGCCGTGGGACACCGACCCGGACCACGGCGTTATTTCGTACCTATCGCCGTTTGCCCAGATTCTCATCGGCCGCAAGGTCGGCGACAGCGTCGAGATGGATGGGCAGCCGTTCCAGATCACCGCGATCGAGCCCGGCCTGCCGTCTTGATAGCGCAAGCTCAAGCACAGGCTCAGGAGCGGATTGCTCTGACTCCTGACTTCCGACCTGGTGCCGGTCTATGGTTGTTGTCCTGAAGGTTGAACCGTCTTCATATTCGCCTGATTCCATAGCCCAGGCGGCCCGGATTCTGCGCGACGGCGGTGTCGCGGTCTTTCCGACCGAGACCGTCTACGGCATCGGCGCCGACATCAGGAACACCGAGGCAGTCCGGCGCGTGTATGGCCTGAAGAATCGCGAGCCGTCACAGCCGCTGATGGCGCACTGCGCTTCTCCGGTCCAGTTGCTCGAATACGTGGCCGATGTCCCGGCGTGGGTTCAGCCGTTGATGAGCCGGTTCTGGCCGGGCCCGCTGGCGCTGGTGTTCAGAAGTTCAGCAAACGTGCCGGCCATTGTGACCGGCGGACGCGATACCATCGGCATAAGGATGGTCGGTCATCCGGTGGCGCGCGACCTGATTGAGGAACTGGGGGCGCCAATTGCCGGCACAAGCGCCAACCTGCACGGCGAACCGGCAACCAGCAGGTTTGACCTTGTCAGCCCATCGTTGCTGGAACGGGTGGACGTGGCGCTGGACGCCGGGCTGTGCGGAAGAGACGTGCCGTCAACCGTGCTGGACGTGGCCCAGAGGCCGCCGCGAGTAGTTCGCGTCGGCGCGGTTTCAGTTCAGGATATCGAGGCAGTCGTCGGCCGGGTCCTGACCCCCAGCCCCTAGCCCCGCCCTCAGTACCGGTACTCGACCTTCAGCGCGAGGTCGACGCCGTTCTTATCAAGGCCGATAGCTCCCTGGTAGTTCTGGCTGTGCCATATGCCGACGGTGAGCGAGACGAACAGGTCGCGCATCGCGCGGATTTCAACCGCCGGCGCAAACCGGATGGTCCGGTCCACTTCTTCGGTTACCGTGTCCGCCAGCGTGTCCCAGCCACGAGTCGGGAATTCGTCGTGCTGGCGCAGGTACCACCAGTCCAGCGTGTCCCGGTAGCTTTTCCGCAGGTAGTCGCCGCGGTTGTGGTATCCGCGTCGCGTGTAGTCGGCCCCGATGTTGACCTTGAGCCAGCCATTGGGAACGACATTCACGGTGGCGAAGAGCTGGTCGGCATCCGGGCCGAGCGGGTGTCCCAGCGGGGTCAGGAAGTTCTCATACATGATGTAGTGAATGCGGTGGTAGTAGGTGAACGCCGTGATCCGCGTGTATTCGAGTCTTGCTTCTACCGGCAGGTTGGGCGTCCAGTAGGCGCCTCCCTGCAGGCCGACCGCATTCGGCGCATTTTTCAGGTCGTTGAACTCGTAGTTGTCCAGAAAGAGCTGGCCGTAGACCTTTGTGCGCGGGAGGTAG
>CAZAKP010000087.1:2003-12390 GCA_964485845.1 uncultured bacterium
TTGTCCCGGCCGAGTTCGAGCCGCAGCCAGGGATTCCTGAACGCGAAGTAGGCCATTTCGGTTTCGAGCGTGGCCAGGTCGCGCCAGGGCAGGTAGCGCATGCCCGGAATGTGCAGGCCGGAGGAATCGGGCGGGAGTTTCGTCTCGACTATTCGGGGGTTCCAGCCGGTGAGTTCGAACCGTTCGTAGAAGACGAAGTTGTCATCCGGCCGGTTGTCGATGACTGCACCCAAAGACAGGTGCTGCGTGTCCTTGGTCGCCCCGACTCGGGAGAAGAAGTCGCAGCGGGCGTTACCGTCTGTTTCCGGGACTGGGATGTTGACCGAGGAGCGCCGCGCAACTGCCTGGTGCAGCTCATAGCCGAACTCGAACTCCAGACGCTTGAGGGCCGCGAGTATTCCGGGCGCAAGCCGCAAGCTCCGGTCCGGGATCAACGCCTCATATACCATGCGAGCGAACTGCCCGCGCGTCCAGGGCCTGCTGGTCGGGGGCATCGAGCGGACGAGGCCCGAAGTCTTGAGCAGGTCCAGGTCGTCGTACAACCGCGAGTCGGTCGGCACATTCTCAATGCAGTCGGCCGGCCCGCTCAACTGCGTGGGGATGTGGTCGGTATGGAAGTCACCAGAGCTGATAGCCCGCTCTGTGCGGTCTAAGGCCGTGGCCAGGGCCACGGCCGCAAGCAAGAGCAGTCCCAGGTGGACTCTGGTCAGCGGATAATCCCCAGCCAGTCGCGCAGGACGAACTGGAAGCGGCCGATGAGGAGCGACATGCGGGCCATCACCGTGTAGCCGAAGGATGCGCCGAAGCCGACCATCAGAAAGACGACGCCGGTCTCGGAAGCAACCCTGAGCGCTCCCTTGTGCTCTTTGGAGAAGAAGAAGTAGAAGACCGAGCAGATGACGCCGATGAAGGAGATGATTGCCCAGAGGAACACATCCCAGCGGCCGAAGATTCCCGGGGTCAGGAACGTTCCCTGTATCTGCTTGACGATGGACGTCTGGAACGTGGCCGGTATGGCCACTCCCATGCCCCAGCCAAGCACGAATGCCATCGGGAACCGGATAGCCCACGAAACCTTCGGTATGAACCGGCAGAAGTAGCAGAGCCCCAGGGCGAGAGGGATGACGAGCAGGAGCTTCTTGCCGAGCGGGACCGCCGACAGCGGCTGGAGGAACAGCGGGTTGAACAGGTCGGGATACACCGCGTTATACCAAGTCAGTGCGATTGAATACCCGACCGATACTCCCACGAACAGGTGCTCGCAGAACTTGTAGAACGGGTTGTCTCGCCAGAGGAAGGAGAAGATGCCAACCGTGAGCACGGCGGCAACCCACGTGAGAATTGAGTGGGAGATATGCATCAGGAGCTCCTTTTCCGGGTTGCGAAGTAGGCGACGTTGCCGATGATAACCAGCAGCATGATTACGACGTGGGCGAGCGACTGCGAATCCATTGCCGCTACTGCCGGCATGTAGGCCTTGGAGTAGCCCGCCTTCTGCACCAGCACTTCGTATTCGGCGCCGCCCTTCATGCCGGCGAGCAGACCGGTGAGCTGCCCGCTCTGCAGGAACGGATAGGCGTCTGCGGCCGAGACCGCGGTGACGCCGGCGCCGACCCGCATGCCGTACCTTGACTGAGCGTAAAGCAACCAGTCCTGATAGCCCGGCGTGCCGGCCGATATCGCGAAGACGATGGGTATGTCGCGCAGGCGCTGGACGTCGCGCATCATCGGCAGCGAATCGAGCGGGTGGCCGTAGTAGTCGGTGGGATAGACGTTCTTGATGTTCTCGCCCATGCCGAGGATAACGGCGTCCACGCCCGGCTTCCAGCCCAGATAGACGACGTCTTTGCCGTACTCCTTGCCGTATTCTTTAGGAATCGTCTGGGCCGCCTGGTCGGCGAGACCTGACCCGGTGACCCAGAGGCCGCAGAGCAGTACCTTCATGTCTTTGGCAAAGGCGTGGCGCATCATGGCGACCAGCATCGGGTACAGCTCAGGCATCGAACTGGGGTCGAAGTCCACGGCGATGAGGACGGTCTTGCCGGCCGGAAGCGCGTCGACGGCGTCGAAGAGCGCCCGCGCGCGCGGGCCGGAGCTGACCCCCAGGCCGAGCGGTTTGATGAGCGGGAGCATGACCAGCAATCCCACAACAATATAGATGATCCGGCGGTCGAGCTTGAGGAGGGATTCGAAGAACTTCACTGTTTGCCTCCTCCCAGCCAGCCCCGCTCAATTCCGAGGATGACCTTGAGCGCGGTGGCGATTCCGCCGAGGGCGACGCCGAAGAGTATCGCCCGCTTGGCCGCCATGTTGGGAACCGAGAGGACCCATTCGGCAATGTCCGGCAGCTTACCCCAGATAGCGGCGCCGATCGGTACCATGCCCAGCATGACGATGAAGGCGGCGACGAGCAGCAGGGCCGCTTCCCGCGTGCGGGCACGGAAAGCCCGGTAGGCGGCCGAAGCCATGTAAAAGGCGAGGATGGCGAACATCGAGGCGTTCAGCGGTACCAGGAAGCTCGTGAAGATGACGTCCTGCAGAGGCCGCCCCGGCTTCACGCCCCAGCCGAGGCCGATGACCGTGGTAATCGCCGCGGCAGCCAGGGTGACGATCGAGTAATACCAACCCGGTCGGCGACGCTGCAGTTTGTCGACGTGGTAGAGCACCAGGCTGCCGGTTCCCAGCACGAGGGCGAAGGCACCGACTATCCTCACCCACTTGGTGGTGAGGTCGTAGAAAGCGACCGACGCCGGGTGAGGTACAAAGAACTGCACCATCATTACAATGCCGAACAGCAGGCAGATGGCGAGGGGGATATTGCGTTTCATCGCTGTCTCCTAGCTGACGTTGAAGAAGTCGAGTATGCGGCCGAAGAAGGCAAGTGACGGCGTCCTGCTCAGCAGCAGCAGGGCCGAGCCGATGACGACGATGGCGAGGATGATCATCTTGCCGTAGTCCTGACCTTTGAGCGAGCCCAGGAGCAGCGGTTCGCGTGACAGGTAGGCCGAGGCCGCATAGAGCTCCTCGCCGATGAGCGTGTAGTCGCAGGCAGTGATGAAGAACGGGAGCTGGAAGACCGAGTCGGTACCGGCAATCTGAATAGCGCCGGTCTGGGCGCCGGTCTCGGCAAGGATGAGAGATTCGGCCCAGAACATGCCGAGGAAGAAGTTGGTGGCCGGTTTCTCGCGCACCATCAGGCCGTCCACCGCCGCAGCGTAGGCAAACTGCTGGTCGGTCACGAAGAACACCGAGTCGTTCCGGAAGGCATCGGGACGGCCGGCCTTGGTGTAGGATTCCTTGACCATCTCACGGGCAACCGTATAGACGATCGGGTCGCGGTTAGGGACCAAGAGCGCCGAGTCGTACTGCGCCGTCTTCTTTGCCACCTCGCCCAGGATGTTGAGCGACGCGATGGTGGCGATATCCGCCACCGAGCCGAGGCCCGGCACATAGACAATCGGCCGGCCCATCTCGGTCGCCCGGCCAACGGCCTCTTCGACCGCGTCGAGGCCGGCAATGCGCCGGACAAAAAGGCTCCGGCCCCGCTTGGCCGTCTCAATGAAGTAGATGACCATCACGAAAAAGATGACCATCGCAATCAGAATATTGATGCGGTTGGTGTTGAAGAGCTGCGGCGTACTTGATACCTCGGCGGTGGAGGCGGACCAGACCGTATCTCCGTCCCCCACGGCCGCGATGCGGTAGGTGTAGCGGACCCGGTCCATCACTTGTTCATCAAGATAGCCGGTTTCACCGGGCTCGGTGGTGGCGATAATCGTGGTGCTATCCGGTCCGGTTCGCTCGATCAGCAGGGACCGGGCAAGCGTGTCCGCCGACCACCTGAGGGTTATCGACTTGCCGGCATCGTTCGGGGTGTCGAAAGCCCGGACTGCGGCCGGCGGCGCCGGCGGAGCCGGTACGGCCGGACCCGTGTCGGGCGGCGCGATCTGGCCTGCCGCAAGCAACAGGATGAGAAGAGAGATCATGGGTTGAATGCCTCCTGGATGGGAGAGTGACGGCGAATTGACGAATTCACCAGACCACCTATTACTCCTTGCACTGGCATGGCGTCTCGTGGCACTTGGGGCACCCGTTCGCGTACTTGGAGCAGGCCGCCTCCATGTCTACGCCTTCGAGCGTAGCCAGGCTCGAAAGCCAGGCGAAGACGTCGGCGAACTCCTCTTCGAGATTGGCTCGGTCGCCTTTGCGCAGAGCTCGGGCGAGTTCGCCGGTTTCCTCGACCAGCCAGCGAAACGTGCCGTCCCGGCCGCGACGACTGTCTTTGTCGAAATAGATGTCACGGATGCGCCGTTGGAACTCGGTGATTGTCAACGCGTCAGTATCGCCAAAAAGCGGGGAGAGTCAAGCACGCCACTGAACCGGCACTCGATGAGATTGACTTGGAGTACCGGGGGCGTAAGCTGGAGGTGAATCGCTATGACCCGACGAATGCTGACCGAAGACGGACTCATACGCATCATCCAACGGACCGTGAAGAGGCGCGGACAAGTACGGCTCGGAATAGGGGATGATGCAGCGGTCCTGAAGGACGGGACGGTTGTCACGACCGACGCGTATGCCGAGGGCGTCCACTTCGACCTCTCGTACATGAGTCTGCGTGCGGTTGGTGAGCGCTGTGCCTGCGGGGCGATTTCGGACGTCGTGGCAATGGCGGCTGAGCCGGAAGCGCTGTTCGTGTCGTTGTCGCTGCCGCGACCGCCGCCGGGAGCGCGATGCGCGCCGGGTGGACCGGCGGCTGCGACGCGCGAGCTGTACCGAGGCATCGAGAGCGTGTGCGCCGAGATGAGCTGCGAGGTCGCGGGAGGAGACATCATCGTTGCGGACCGATTGCTGCTCGCGTTCACCGTGACCGGCAGAACCCGGGCGCCCAGGCTCAGGTCCGGAGCGCAGCCCGGAGACCGGCTGTACGTCACCGGCTGCCTCGGCAGCGCCGAGGCAGGCCGGATGGTGCTGGCGGAGAGGGCAGGAAACCACAACCGAAGTCCGCGGCCGGGGACAAAAAACGGGCGTTCGTCACTCGTCCGCCGCCACCTGCGCCCGGTGCCTCGCCTGGCGGCGATGAAAGCACTCCGGCATTCGATTCACGGACTGACCGATACGTCGGACGGCATCGCGACCGACGCAAGACATATCAGTGAGATGAGCCGGGTCAGGATCGAACTGGAGGCCGACTCGCTGCCCATCGAGGCCGCCACCAGCCGTTTCTGCGCGCAACGAGGCCTCGACCCGGTCGATTTCGTGTTAGGGGCCGGCGAAGACTATGAGCTGCTTTTCACCACCGCGCGCCGCGTGCCGGCCGAGGTTTCGGGTGTCAGGGTCACTGCGGTTGGCAGGGTGGAGAAGGGTCGGGGCCTCTGGATTCGTCGCGCCGGGCTGACCCTGCCAGTGAAGGTTTCAGGCTACGACCACCTTGGTAGCATGCTTGGGAAAACCTGTGACTAAGGTGTGGATAAGACCGTGGATAGCTGTCGGCGATGAACGGCTCTTGACTTGAGTAGCAGTCTGGAATGGCCCGGATTCCGCGTTAGAGGCGGGGGCTGCTTGTTGTTGGGGCCTGATGTCGTAAGTCTCATTTTGACAATCAGTTACCGAATTGCGGGGATGGTATTAGTAGATATTGACTACCAGCTATTGTGTGGTAATATACCGCGATTACACCGTATGAAGTGTTCTCTCTGTGGCAGTGACGACGACCGGGTGCTCGATTCGCGCCCCACGCGCGACGGCGCAGCCGTCCGGCGGAGGCGCGAGTGTTTGAAGTGCGGCAACCGGTTCACGACTTATGAGTACGTCGAAAAGACGCCGCTGATGGTCGTGAAGCGCAACGGCAGCAGAGAGCCGTTCGACCGCGGAAAGCTCCTGGCCGGGGTGGTGCTGGCCTGCCGCAAACGGCCCGTCGGCCGTGAGGAGATGGACAAGCTGGTGGATTCAATCGAAGTCAAACTGGGCGAAGACTACCGGCTCGAGGTGCCGTCTCAGGAACTGGGCGAACTGGTGCTGGAACGGCTGTCCGTACTCGACCCGGTCGCCTATGTGCGCTTCGCGTCGGTCTATCGCCAGTTCGAAAGCCCGGAGCAATTTGTCAAGGAATTGAAGAATCTAGAGAAATGAAGCACGGATGCGCGGTGTCGGTCGATGTCAGGTGTGGCGCGGCGTTATCCTCCCGTGGGCGGGGAGCGTGTCCGTGTACGGAAGCCAGAAGGTCGGAGCCAGAGGAGGAAGAGTGCCGGACGTGGAAGTAGGAGCTGGGCAGGAGCAGGAAACGGGTGAGCAGTCGCAGTTGGCGAAAGGGTACTTTCGCCACGTCGAGAAGCGGACGGGCGAGAAGGTCGACTTCGACCTGAACAAGATCAGGAGCGCCATCTTCCGGGCCGCTCATTCGGTCGGTGGTGAAGACCGGGACCTGGCCGAGGAGCTGGCCCACAAGGTCTGCACGCACCTGCGCGAACTCAGGGGTGAGCACGTTCCGAAAGTGGAGGAAATCCAGGATGCCGTCGAGAAGGTGCTGATCGAGAGCGGACACGCCCGCACCGCGAAGTCCTTTATCCTCTACCGCGAGAAGCGCGCCCGGCAGCGCCGCGGCACCAACCGCGAGGGCATCAAGAAGATATTGTCCGGGAAGAAGGAAGCGACCGACCTGGCGCTCTTCGTGCAAACTACCGGTGAGACGATTGCCGGATGGGACCGGAACCGGATATCGCGGGCGCTCGTTCGCGAGACGAATCTGGATGCGGCCGAGGCCGACAAGATTGCGCTTGAGGTCGAAGGCATCGTCGTCAACTCCGGGGTGAAAGACGTGACGTCATCGCTCATCCGCGAACTCGTGAACTCGAAGCTGGTCGAACGGGGTCTCGTCGAGCACTACAAGCGCCACGCGCGCCTGGGCGTACCCGCCTACGATGTCGAGCGGATGATGCTGTTCAAGAACCGGGAGAATGCCAACGTACCGCACAACCCCGAAGCGACGAACATGACCATCGCCGAGTGGACGCTGAAGCAGTTTGCGCTCTCGATGGTGTTCGACCAGGATGTGGCCGATGCGCACACCCGCGGGGATATCCACCTTCACGACCTCGGGTTCATTAACCGGCCCTACTGCTCGGGCCAGTCGCTTGAGTATGTGAAGAAGTTCGGCCTGTCGCTGCCCAATGCACTTTCGATGGCGCGACCGGCCAGGCACCCGGAGACCCTGCTCGCGCATATGGTGAAGTTCTCGGCCGCGTTGCAGGGCCACTTCGCCGGTGCAATCGGCTGGGACGCCGTCAACCTGTTCTTCGCCCCGTTCACCGAGGGGATGAACGACCACGACCTGCACCAGCTTGCCCAGATGCTGATCTTCGAGTACTCGCAGCAGAACGTCGCGCGCGGGGGGCAGGCGATCTTCTCCGACATCAACCTCTACTGGGAGGTGCCGGCGCATTTCGTCGACGTCGAGGCAATCGGCCCGGGCGGCGAATACACCGGCCGCAAGTACGGCAGCTACATGAAAGAGGCGCAGCGCTTCGTCTGGGCGATATTCGACGTCTACAAGGAAGGCGACGCCAAGGGCCGGCCGTTCTTCTTCCCGAAGCCGCTTGTCCATATGACCGACCGGTTCTTCAATACGCCGGGCTGGCAGGATTTCCTGTATCACATCTCGGACGTGGCGGCGGAGAAAGGCAACACCTACTTTGTGTTCGACCGGGGCAACACCGCCAAGATCAGCGAGTGTTGCCGCCTGGCGTTCAAGCTTGAGCGGTCCGACCTCTGCGACGCGCAGACGCCCTGGAAGATGCGCTACAGCGCCCTGCAGAACGTTACCCTGAACATGCCGCGAGCGGCCTACGTCGCGAACCACAACGACGAGAAGCTGTTCGAGCGCCTGCGCCGGGACCTCGAACTCGCGGTCAAGGCTCACGTCCAGAAGCGGGAGTTCATCGAGAAGCTGCTCGCGCTCAAGGACGACGGTCCGCTCGCGCTTTTGACCATGAAGCAGGACGGAGAGCCGTACCTGCGCATGCACCGGGTCACGTATCTGGTCGGGGTCCTGGGTCTGAACGAGATGGTGCAATACCACCTCGGCCGCGAACTCCACGAGGACGAAGCCGCGTTCCGGTTCGGGCTGAAGGCGATGGCCTTCCTCAATCTCGAGTGTCGGCGGCTGTCGCAGCAGTACGGTATGCGTTTCGTCATCGAGCAGACGCCGGCCGAATCAACCGCGTACCGGATGGCGCGGCTCGACCTCGGCCACTACCGCGACAGCGCCCTCAGGGTGGTAAAAGGGAGCATCGAGGACGGTTCGGCCTACTACACAAACTCGACGTACTTGAACGTCGGGCACCCGATCGACCCGATCGACCGCGTGTACCGTGAGGGCAAGTTCCACGACATGATCGAGGCCGGAGCCCTGACCCACGTGTGGCTGGCCGACGCGCGGCCGCCCAAAGAAGCGATCGCCAACTTCGTGATGAAGACCTACCACCACACGCGCAACGCTCAGGTCGCGTTCTCGCCCGAGTTCACATCCTGCAAGAACTGCCAGCGGACCAGCCGTGGCCTGAACGACGTCTGCCCGTACTGCGGCAAGACCGATGTCGACTTCATCACCCGGGTAACCGGGTACTTCTCGCGGGTCTCGAGCTGGAACGCGGGCAAGCGGGCCGAGCTGCTCGACCGGTACAAGGACGGGTTCAAGCCCGTAGGATAGAGACAAAGGGATAAAGGGAGCAAGGGACAAAGTGCCGGAAGGGGTGTCTGGACACTCTATCCCTCGATCCCTCTATCCCTTGATCCCTTTCTGATGCGCCTCCGCATCAGAGTCAAACCCGGCGCGCGCGAAGAGAAAGTGAGCAGGGAGCCGGATGGCTCCCTGCTCGTTTCAGTAAGGGCCCGGGCTCAGGAAGGCAAGGCCAATGAGGCGGTGGTCAAGGCCGTGGCCGCGTTCTTCCGCGTGCCCAAGTCATCAGTCCAAATCCACTCCGGCCTCTCCAGCCGCACAAAAGTGCTTCAGGTCCCAGACACAAGCGACTGACCGCGGCCGTCGCCGCCGGCCATCCCCTCAAACACCGTCGCCCACGCCTCACGGAATACCGAGTGCGTAAGTGACGTATTTGCGTGCTTTAGGGGGGGGGCTGTCCGTCCGAAGGTTTCTATTGACTTAGGCTGTGGCGGACTAAAATCTTGGTGTCAGTCGGAGAATAGCGGAAGATGGACAGACGAGATCATCGGCTGGGCAGCATCCGACAACCGAGTAGTGTCAGAGACCGGAGGTCTGAGCCAGCCTGCTTCCGCAGTTCATCCGTTCGCATCACTCTCACACGAAAACCTAGCCACATCTTGGCGTCCGTGCGGCTCAGTTCCGCAACGCACTGCTCGTGCCTCGATGTGGCAAGCAAACCCAAAGGGCAGCACCTGAAACTCCCGGCCAGGAATAATCAGGTTCAGAGATGAACTCTGTGCTGCCCAAGGGAATTATACGCCGGGGGAAAAGACGCGCAAGTGCGCGCACCTGAGCAAACCACGAAGAAAGAGGAGGTACTATGCTCAGAGCAACTCTCTGCTGCGTGCTTACGCTCGCGGCAGCGGCGGTGGCTTATCAGTGGCAACGGCTGTACGACACGCCCGAAAAGTGCGAGGTCGGTGAGGGTGCCCAGATCACCTACGGTGCCGACAGCATATGGGGCGTGTTCCCCAATTGGGATGCCGAATTTGGCCATACGTATGTCGCCCACTACGGCCCGCTCTCGCCATCGCCGCACCAGCCCCCCGACGGCAGATGGTCTGATCCCATCGCGATACCAGGCGCCCCTTACCTGTTTGGCACTGGGATCACGTTCCAGTGGGACCAAGGCAGCGCTTTGTACGTGCTCGGGTATCTCGGTGCGTCGGCCCAAACAACAACACTGTATTGGCACACCCCAAACAATCCGGAGTGGCACGAATACCCCGACGATCAGGTCCTTACATCCCTTGGCTCCGGCGCGTGCATCGTCTTCGTGCCGAACCGGAGCTTCACCGTGCTCAATCAGGTGGCCGGGTATATCTATTGCCTGCACGGAAACAACGACAAATACTTCTTGCGTTACTCAATCGTCCCCTCGGCGTACACTGCAGTTGCAGGCATCTTCCCGCCGGATGACGCGACGATAGCCGACCAGACGCCAAGGTTCCAGTGGAATCCTGCGTCACAAGGTGAGTATCGGCTGCAGGTCTCGACCGACCGGCAATTCGGCAACACCATCATTGATACGGTCGTCTACGCGGCAGAATACCAAGAAACATCCAAGCTAGCCAATAGCACATACTACTGGCGGATCGGCACCCCCGACAGCCTGAACTGGATTTGGGGCGACGTGCACAGCTTCGTGCTTCTAGGCGGTTGGGAATT
>CAZAKP010000088.1:0-12324 GCA_964485845.1 uncultured bacterium
GTCGCGCGCGAGTAGCGGGAGTGGATGTGAAGGTCAGCTATGAATTGCATCTGTGCTGGCTATTCTAGGTCGAGCCCCCTTCGAGTCAAGCTGAAGGAGAGGCCCTGAATCCGAGCCTTAACCACAGAGTTCACAGAGACTCGAGGGTACGGGTCGGACACCGTTTCGCCGACTCTGTGCTATCTGCGGTTGGCCCAACGCGGAATCCCAACGACTTTGTTGTCTTTGTGGTGAAAACCCCGCACCTACCGCCCGACGATCATCATGCGGGTAGTGTGCGGGCCGGGCTCGAGGAACGAGCCGTGTTGAAAGAAGTGAACCTGGGTGAACCCGGCGGCCTTGAGACAGCGCTCGATTTCCCTGGGATAGTAGGCACGCTCCTGATGAATCTCCACTATCTTCTCGCCGGGCTTCCCATCCTCCGCCTTCTCCCAGAAAGTCAGCGTCAGCGTCGAGACGCGCGTCTCCGGATCCCAGTCGTGCTGCCAGATCGAGTCGATGCCGCCGACCTCGCGCGCCGCCGTCTGCGTACCCCAGTGCTCGGCGAGACCGTAGACCGTGTTCATGTCGAAGACAAAGAGGCCGCCTGGAACCAGCGCCGAGCGTACGCAACTGAAGCAGCGCACCAGGTCGTCCTCGGTCAGCAGGTAGTTCATGCTGTCGTACAGGCAGATCGCCCCTTCGTGCGGCTCGGGCACGCTGAAGTCGCGGATGTCGGCGTGGATGGTCGTGACTGGGAGGTCGCCGCGCTTCGCCTCCAGCATGGCGAGCATCTCCGGCGAGCGGTCCACGCCGGTCATCCGGTAGCCGCGCCGGGCAAGCATCAGGGTCGGGATGCCGGTGCCGCAGGCCAGGTCGAGAATCGTTTTCGGGTCGGAGCGGAAGTGACCGAACACTCGAACCAGGTAGTCAATCCAGCCGCGATAGTCAACGTACTTGATCATGAACTTGTCGTAGTGGAGGTTGAACCGGCTGAATGGCTCGCGCATCATGGTCGAGGCCAATATAGGCAGAACGACCCCGAAGTCAAGCGGACGGACCCGGAGGACCACAAAGACACGAAGCCACAAATTACGCTCGGACACCACAACTCGGACCTTTCGCGCCCCGGCGTGCCTGTGCGTGCGCGTTGCTTCTCAGCCCCAGGCTCCGATAATGAAACGATGCTGAGGCACATGCGTAGCTCCACCGGGGCTGTGCTGCTGGCGGCTGTAGCGGTCATTTCCTGCCGGAAACCGGACTACTTCCCGCTTGAGGAGAACCGGGAACAGCGCTATGCGGCCGCCGAATACCGGATAGCGGCGTCCGACACCAGCGAAACCGATACCACCAGCTACGTCATCGCCGTAACCGGCTCGGCGGTCGAGCCGGGGCTCGGCCGGGCCTTTGCGGTCCGTGTCACTCGTGCCGAGGAGCCCTACCTGTCGTTCTTCATCCGCAAGGCGCGTGATGCCGTGTCCCTGCTGCCGGCATCGCACCTCGACGGGCTCGAGCCGACTGCCGGCTGGGTGAAGCTGCTGGAACTGCCGCTGCGCCGGGGCGCATTCTGGTATGGCGACGATGAGCACTCCGTGTCTCTCGAGGTGGTGGCGCGCGAGACCGTGGAAACACCGCTGGGCAGATTTCGCGACTGCTTCCGAATCCGGATTCACGCACCCGAACCCTACCTGATGGACGTCTGGCTCGCGCCCGACGCGGGCATCGTCCGCTGGCTGCGGCGCTTCTCGGCGACCCGGTTCGAAGTATCGGAACTCGTTCGACAGTGACGCCGCACGCGTTCATCCGGACAATGGCCGCTGTTCCGCCTCTAAAACGCGAATCGCGGCGGCACGGACTGCATTTTCCCGCGCGAAAACGTTTGACAATCCGTTCGATATCCGTATTCTCTACGCGATGGACAGTGCGACCCCTTCAATTGTGGGTCACTCGATGAGATTCTCGTCGCTTCCCATTTCTCCAATTGTCCGTTCCGTAACCGGCCCGCGCCGAATATGCCGGCGTGGGCTATGCACTAACCAAAGGAGGTGCGAATGGTGAAGAAAGCGAAGAAGGCCGTCAAGAAGACAGCCAAAAAGGGCAAGAAAAAGAAGTAGTCTTCTTCGACAGCCCACCATTGCCGCCGCGTATCCCGCGGCGGCGTGGCTTTCCGGGCGCACCCGCTCAGTCCCCGGTCCGGAAACGCCGCAAACACAACGGCTCGGGCAAACGCCCGAGCCGCATCGGCAAGTCGTCGCGGTCTAGCGGACCAGCAGGACCTTGGCGGTCCGGCCCGCCTCGCGCGTGAAGTAGACTCCGGGCCTAAGCGCGTGTGAGCGCCTGCCCAGAGCATCGTAGCGGTCGGCCTGTCCGGGGACAGGGCCGGACACAACCGTTGCACGCCTGCCCGCGTGAATTGGAGGCACCGCGGGCGGTTCGGCGACCCCGGCAACCAGCACGTCTATGTTGCCGTATACGTCGTAGCTCGCGCCCTGCTCCCAGGCGACGAGGCAGTTTGAGTCCGAGAATGCCAGCGCCGGCCACCAGCGCATGACCCCGCTCGTGTCCGAGATCGGGAACCGGTCGCCGAGGAGCGAGCCGTCCTTCGCGACGAACCGGCCGAAGATTGTCTCGGGCAGGTTGTTCTCTCCCACCATCCAGACCACGAGGAATCTGCTGCCGTCGTACGCGGCCACCGCCCAGCGGTTGCAGCCGCCGTCGACCGCAATCTGGATGGTGCTGCCGACCAGGTCGCCCTGCCGCGACACGAGGCTGCCGGAGAGCTGGAGCGAAGGGTACGTGCCCTCGTGCCAGACCACCAGGTAGTTCGAATCCCCGAAGCAGAGATTGGGTCCGGATGCCGTGCCGGGCGCAATCAGGAACACGTCGCCCTCGGGCAGGCCGTCGCGGTTCACGAAACGGCCATACGAGCCACTCGACGAGCCGGACCAGACCACGAGGCTCCGCTGGCCGTCATCCGCCACGTTCGGACGGTACTCGTAGGTGCCGGACGTCGATACCTTGGCGCCGGAGTCGAGCACGACCCCGGCCGGCGTGACCCGCGCGGCGAATGGGTGACACATATTCGACGGTCCGTACTTCTCATCCGACCAGACTACGAGGTAGTTCTCGCCGGTGAAGGCGACCACCGGGTCGGTCTCGAGGAAAGAGTCCTCGGTCGGGTTGCAGATGTAGAACGTGCCGAGGGTGTCGAGGTCGGGAGTGACACGCACTCCCAGTATGTCACCCTTGGTTCAGCAGTGCTCGCGCGTGACGACGAGAAAGTTGGTGCCATCCCAGGCCGCGCTCACCCGGTAGCCGATGCTGTCGGTAAAGAGCTCGACCCCGGTCGGGTCTAGCACCGTGCCCTGCTTCGTGACCCGCGCCGCATAGACGCCGGTGAGCGGAGCCTGCCGCTGGTCCTCCCAGAACACATAGAACTGCTCCTGGGCATACACGACCGAAGCATAGCCGGTATAGCCGGAAGCGGTGCAGATGGGGAAATCGGCACCTACAAGTGCCAACAGAAGTAGCGTACTCATAGATCACCTCTCGCCGGATTCTACTCCCAGACCAGCCGCTCGCAAGGACGGCCGGTACTCGCGTTCATTCAACCTGTCGGACTTCACGGGGGGACGGTCATCTCCGAGCCGTCACTGAAGCGGAAGACAATCTCCTTGCCGTGCACGTTAACGATTGGACCAGATCCCATTGGGTCGTCATGGAAGTCGGAGAATGTCAGCTCGACGAACTGCGACAGGTCCGGCGCGACGGTCACCGGCGCCGTGAAGCGAACTGTATCGCCTGGACCAATCCCTGGCATACCATTCGGTAGGGGGAAGCCGCAGTGGTCCTGCTGGATTAGAAAGTTTCGCATGTACGAGGAATCTGAGGCGTTGCCAAACGCCAGCCAGCTTATCGTGCCTTCGATCGTCCCCTCATTCACAACTCGGATCCTGAAGCCGGAGCTGTCCGGGTACAGCACCGGCAGGCCGACCTGCCGCAATCGGCCGACGGCTCGGACTACCATGGTGTGCGGTTCAGACCACTCTGACGTCAGTCCATACGTATCCTTTGCCTGAGCTCTGACCCGGTATGTGCCCGGCGTGGTCCACGAGTGACGCATCTCAACCGGCCAGTGCGGGAGCACGAACCCGCTCCAGTCCGACGTGTCGCCGTCGCCCCATGCGAACCGGATTGACACCAGCAGCCCGTCCGGGTGACCCGCGCCGGCCTGGAATTCGTACGACGTATCAGTGCCGCCGATATCCGTCCCCTCTGGCTCGTTCGGGGTGTTGGGCGGCGGACGCACAAACACCTGCACGGTGCGTGCTTCGGAAAACTCGGACGCAAGCTGGTGGTCCTGAGCAGCAACACGCACGCCATACGTCCCGGTGTCCGACCAGGCGTGCGTGAACACGACTGTTTCACCGCTTGCGAACCAACCTTCCCAATGCGAAGCGCTGGAATCGCCCCAGTCGAAGCGGAGTGACACGTTGTCTCCGTCCGGGTCGCTGGCGACGGCCGTGAAGACGCAGGTTGAGTCTTTGAGACAGGAATCCGGTCCGGCCGGGACGTCTGGAACGTCGGGCACATGGTTACTCGCGCATGACAGCAGGGACGCAACCACCAGCAGAAGGGCCGCGCTAGACAGCTCTTTCATCTTGTTCTCTCCTCCTCCTTACTTTCCTCCACCGACTCGGCCGGTATTCCGCAGGTCGTGGTGGAACTTGGGCCAGGGCGAGTCGGCGAGCGGGTACGGACTCCAAAGGGCATAGAGACAGAAGTCGGTTGACCCGACGTACATGACGCCATCGTCCGCAATCGCCGGCGACGACTTGACTGCGTAGCCAATCAGATACTTCCACTCAAGCGAACCGTCGGAGTTGAGCGCGTAGACGTATCCGTCATCCGACCCGAAGAAAATGGTACCGTCGGCGGCAACCGCCGGCGTCGAGGCTACCCCACCGCCGGTCGGGTAGTTCCAGATGATCGCCCCGCCGGGGTTGACCGCATAGAGAATGCCGGTGGAGGACCCGACATATATCGTTCCATCCATCCCGATGGCGGGCTCGTTCGACACCTCTCCGGTCAGCGGGCAGCGCCATTTGACCGTCCCCTGCGCACTAACTGCGTAGAAGCCGCTGTCGCGCGACCCGACGTAGACCGTACCGTCGGCCGCAATAGCCGCCGTACCCGGAAAACCAGGGACTTGGCATCCCCACTTGGTGGTGCCGTCCGCATTCAGCGCGAAGACCGTGTTGTACGACCCGAAATAGAGCGTCCCGTCTACGTCGATGGCCGGCGACCCGGCAATGCCCCACTGCAGCGGATACTGCCATTTGGGCGTGCCGTCGGAGTCAAACGCGAAGAGGTCGCCCGCGCCGACATAAACCGTACCGTCGGCGCCGATTGCAGGCGATGCAGTAACGTACGTGCCGACGTTTTGCCGCCACTTGAGTGCGCCATTCGGGTTGACCGCATAGACGTAGCCGCTATCCGACCCGAAGTATGCGGTGCCGTCCGCAGCGATGGCCGGGGAGAAACGAATCAGCGCACCGGTCGGGTAGCGCCACTTGAGTATTGACCCCGGGCTCACCGCGTAGAGATAGCCGTCGTTAGACCCGATGTAGATCGTGCCGTCCGGTCCGAGCGCCGGGCTGGACGTTATCGCACGCTCGGTCTCGTACCGCCACCGCAGAGTCTCCGGCCGGACGGCGATGGCATGCGGAGCCGACCACTCCGACACCGCGCCGCCCGTATCCTTTGCCTGCGCCGTGACCAGATAAGTATCGGGCAGGGACCAGGCGTGGCTGACCCGTACCGATTCGCCCGAGGCAACCGCCGGACTCCAGTCGGACGTGTCGCCGTCGCCCCACGAAAACCGGATTGCGGTGGGCAGGCTGTCGGGATGGAGGGCGACGCTCGCGAACATGGTCGAGGAGAACTGAACCCCCGTATCCGGCCCGGAAGGTACTGAAGGAGTGGCGGGCGGGCGGTGAACCAGTACATCCACTGCCAGCGAAGCTGAGACACGAGATGTGTGTTTCCGGTCCCTGGCCCAGGCACGGACCTCGTACGTACCGGTGTCCTTCCAGGCATGGTCGGCCGTGACTGGCCACCCGCTGGCCGACCAATTCGACCAGTCCGACATCGTCGAGTCGCCCCAGTCGAAACGGACCGCCACGCTGTCTCCGTCCGGGTCGTTGGCGACCGCCGCGAAGGTATAGGTTACGCCGGCGAAGCAGTGCCCGGGGCCGGTCGGCGCGGTGGCGAGGGCCGGCGGGTGGTTGCACGACGAGAGCGCCAGCGCCAGGCAGGCGGACACCAAAAGAAATGGCCGGGTCGGTATTCGATACACTGCTCCTCCTGCGACGCTGCCGGCGTCGTTTGGAATATTCATACTCTTCGCGCCAGTGTGCCCGTCGAGCAGCGGGTACTAACCCGCGGCCGGCCGGCTTGCGGCAACCGGGTTCCTTTCTGCCCGATTACCATGCGATTATTCTAGATAGCGCCCGTCGCTTGTCAACCGGCCTTGACGAAATCTGCCGTCACACCGCACTCGTGGCAGCCTCCCCCTTGCTTGACAACGCCCCGTGTTCACTGAAACTGAAGCATGAACTTCAGGACTACGTGCTGCTTACTGCTTGCCGTTTTCGCCGCCATCGGCACGGCCGCCCCGCGCCGTATCGCCGTGGTGCCCGTGTCCGGCCGAGCTGCGCTTACCGAACTCGCCCGGGCCGGCGTGCTTGAGTACGCCCGGACCGAGACATTCGTCTTTGTCGAGCCTGCCGCCGGCCTTACCGCCGGGCCGACCGCGTTCGACCTGTCGCTTGGGCCGGACCAGGCCGTGTACCTCGTATTCGCTGCCCGCGCCCGTTCGCGGCTTTCGGGGCACGTGCTCTGGCATGACAAGAGCGCACTCCTGATGCAACTCTCGCCGGCCGAGGCCGACGCGGCGTCCCGGCTCGGCGCCGAACTCCAGCGGCTGCCGGATAAGCCGCACCCGATCCGGCTCGCGCCGCCGCGCTCCTATCCGCTCCGACCCGCCGCCGATACTCTCATCCAGCGGCTCATCGCCAGAGTTTCACCCGATTCGATTCACAGTCAGATACAGCGACTCCAGGACTTCGGCACCCGCTACACGCCGGCCGAGAGCTGCCGCGCGGCCGAGCAGTACGTCTATGATTACTTCACCGCGCTCGGCCTCGACTCGGTCGAGATGGACACGTGGTATGCGGCGGGCGAACGGAACGTCGTCGGCACCATCGTCGGCCGGCGCAACCCGGAAAAGGTCACCATTGTCTGCGGCCACATGGACTGCACGTCCGAGGACCCGGGCAACTACGCGCCGGGGGCGGAGGACAACGCATCGGGCACGGTGATGGCGCTTGAGGCCGCCCGTGTCCTGGCCGGAGAGAACCTGGACCAGACCGTGAAGTTCATCGCCTTCACCGGCGAGGAGCAAGGCCTGATCGGCAGCTTCCACTACGCCGAGGCGATGAGCAACATGAATGCCGACATCATCGGCGTGCTCAACTTCGACATGATTGCCTGGCCCGGCGGCCAGTTCGGGGTGGCGATATTCTGCGACTCGGCCTCGTACGAACTCGCCGAGCTGGAGGGCAACATGGCCCGGACCTACACGACCCTCGACCACGAAGTCGTGGTCGGCTCGTACGGCAGCGACCAGCTTTCTTTCCAGGAGTACGGCTACCCGGCGACCGCGGGCGCGGAGTACGGCAGCGGTTACCCTTACTACCATACCACCGGCGACACCATCGGTAACCTTTCGATGCCGCTTGCCGCGGAGGTCGCGAAGATGGGAATCGCGAGCCTGGTTACGATGGCGATGTCGCCGGGTACGCCGGACAGCTTCCGGCTCTGGGACGCGGGTACCGGCGGCGCGCTCGAGGCCACGTGGAAGGAGAACACCGAATCCGACCTGGCCGGCTATCGCCTGATGTGGGGCACGAACTCGGGCATCTACACCGATTCGCTCGTGCTCGGATGCGTTTCGCACCAGCGTATCAGCGGGCTGGTGGACGGCACGCGCTACTACGCGACGATAGCCGCGCTCGACTCGGCCGGTCACGAGAGCGGCCCGGCCCCGGAACAGAGCGCGGTCCCCGGCATGCAGCCGCTGGCCCCAGGCGGCGTTTCCGCGCTTCCTTTCTACTACGGCATGGCGCCCGCCTGGCACCACAACACCGAGCTCGACCTCGCCGGGTATAACGTCTACCGCTCAACCGTGCATGGCTCCGGTTACGCGAAAGTGAACGGCGCGCTCGTGGCCGACACGGGCTATCGCGACTCCGCCCTCCAGTCGGACACGATGTACTACTATGTCGTTACCGCGGTGGACTCGGCCGCGCACGAAAGCCCGTACTCGGCCGAGGCCCGGGGCAGGCCGATAACCCTCGACCACGGCATCCTGCTCGTTGACGAAACCCGCGATGGCAACGGCCAGCGCGGGATGCCGAGCGATGCCCAGCAGGACGCGTTCTATCACGCGCTCCTCCGGGGCGCCCGCTACACTGACTGGGACGTCGCGACCGAGAGCGCGCCGCAGGCCGGGGACGTTGGCCCATACTCGACCCTCGTTTGGCACGCGGACGACTACACGCAGCAGCGGATTCACCCGGCAGTTCCCGGCATTGTCAACTATCTCGAACACGGCGGCAGACTCTGGTACGTCGGCTGGAAGCCGATTATCGGCCTGGTCGGCTCGGGCGGCTATCCGTTCACCTTCTCGGCCGGGCAAATGCCCTACGATGAGTTGCACATCGCCGGGGCCGGCGAGAGTCAGGACCTGAACTTCTTGGGCGCCACCGGGCGGTCGGGCTACCCGGACGTCGCTATCGACACGGCCAAGCTCTTCACGTCATTTGAGGGCAAGTTCCCCTACGTGGACATTCTATACCCGCGCGACGCCGACACCGTGCTGACGTTCAACTCGGCCGCTAGCGACAGCTTCGAGGGGCAGCCGGTCGGTATCCGCTGGCTCGGCGGACCGTACAAGGCCGTATGCTTCGGATTCCCACTGTACTACACGGTTGAATCACAGGCCCGCGTGCTGGCGCTCAAGGTGCTTGATGACCTGGGCGAGCCCTACGGTATCGCCCAAATGACGAAGGACGAAGTCCGAATGACAAGGATCCCGACCATCGTCCACAACGTCTTCCTGCTTCCGCCCTCATTCCTCACGTCTCGATCCTCTCTCCTCTCCGTCGATGGCAGGAAGGTCATGTCGCTTCGCCCCGGCGCCAACGATGTCCGCAGGCTTGCGCCGGGCGTCTACTTCCTGCGAGAAGAACCACAAACCGCAAGCCTGAAGCCGCCGGCAATTCGAAAGGTCGTAGTAACCAGGTAGACCTCCGGCACTGAATCGGGCGGGCTCAACGCCCGCCCGAGTAATATCCAAAAGCGTCCGGCTATGACTGCGGCAGTCGGACTTCAGTCGCCATTCGTGTTTCGGATTTCGTCCCGCGCCTAGCCTCTGCTCGCCAGGTAATCGCAGAAGCTGCTGAGTCCGGACCCGACGCGGGTACTGGCGCCGCAGACCGCGGGAACGGCCATGCGCATAAGCGCGACTGCCTGCGCCGAAGTCAGCTTCTCGCTGGCCTTCATGTTGTGCTCGTTCAGGGCGACGGCAAAGGCGGCTGCCGCCCCGCCGTAGTCCTTCCTGTCCACGACCATGCGGACCGCGTCGACCATGTGGTCGGCCGACTTCACGCCGGCCTTGGTCAACGAGGACTGGAGCGCGGCATAGGCGACCTCCTCACCGGCGGCCGTGGCGGCGCTCCGAAACCAGCGGCTGTTGCAGCTTGTGACCGTGCAACCGAGCGTGACGACGAGAACGGGCAGCATGAACCGACGGATGATTTTCAACATATCGTAGTTTTCCTCCAGGATTCGAGTATCGTTCTACCCGCTGCCGGCTGCTTTGTCAAGAAACGAGCCGCGTCCCGGATGACAACTGATGAATCACCCACGCGGCGGACGGACCATGTACGACAACAACGGGTGGCGGAGCATAGCCACTAGCTGGGGCCCTCATGGAGCTGCGACCTGTAATACCATGTGTGCTTATCGGCCATTCTCAATTGCCATCTGTCTGCGACGCAGACTGGCTCTGGGACGCGTTCTGAACCCCATTTTCCGTCGAAGCGCCCCGCCTCCGAACCTAAGCGCCAGAATCAGCTTACTTTAGCGACCCGAGACACCCGTGGGACGCCGCTTTCCGAGTCGTCTTGGGAACCGTCCCCGGAACGGTTCACGAGGTGATTTCCACCGCGACCTCCGACGCCACCTGGAGGTCGATTCTCCGCCCGATTCATCGGATGACCTGCGCGGTGAAAAGGACCGCGACCCTGAAGTCGATCTGGGAGTCCACGGCGGCTGCGACTCGTGCGGAGATTCGCGGCGCGAAATCCACTGCGACACGCGGCGTGACTTGCTCCGCGACATGGAAGGTCACCTGCAGCGCGACATCGAGGGCGACTCCCGAGGTCACGCCGCAGACCTCTGCGCGGGCGAGCCCCGGAAGCGGGAGGAGGGAAATGACGCGGGTTAGCGCTGGACGACGAGGCGAGCAGCAGGACCTGTGCCCGCGCGGACGAAGTAGATGCCACTCGGCGTGCCGCGCAGGTCGAGTTCGACCATCCGAGCGCCGGCCGCCATCGGAACTGCCTGCTTCACGCGACCCGTAACGTCCACCAGTGTAACCTGCATCGGCTTTGCGAGCGGGCGTGAGAACTCGACTGTAGCCAGGCCTCGGCAGGGATTAGGCCGAACCGCCACGGCAGCAGTCGGCGTACGAGGACCTTCGTACCCGCGTGCTTCATCCACTCCTATCGCCCAGTCGCCGAATCCGAGCACAAGGCCATACTGCCCTACTGCCCAAGCATGTGTGCTGTCGAGCATGCAGACGTCGTATAGGTCGGACGTGAAGTCGCTGGAATCGCGTACCCAGGTCTGCCCCGCGTCGTTGGTGCGCAGCAGCAGACCATCGAGACCAACAATTGCGCCGTGGCCGGAATCGCAGAAGGCGATTGCCTGAAGACCTGGTTGAGTCATCACACCCTGCCAGTTCTCCCCACCGTCTGTGGTCTCGAACAACTCAGAATCAGATATGGCCCAGCCGGTAGTCAGCGTGGTCATCTTCAGGCGCTTCACGGCGACACCGGTCGCGATGATGGTCCACGAATCACCGCCGTCAGTCGTGCGACGGATGTTCTGGCGGGAGTCGATCGCCCAGCCGTTCAACGTATCCACAAAGCTGATATCAAGCGGCTCCCCGTCGCTGGTTGCGCCGAGCGTATCCATGTCGAGCCATGTTGTTCCGCCGTCGGTGCTCCGCACGGAGTTGCCACCTGGCGACAACTTGCCCGGATGCCAAATGTGGCGTCCGACATGTGCGAAGCGGGAAGATCCGATACCATAAGAGCCGCCTCCAACAAAGCGGTAGCTGGTCGTGTCCCATGACGTACCGGCGTTAGTCGTGCGACCCAGCCCAAACTCACCAAACCAGCCGTACCACATGTCATAGTATGACCAACCTGCGGCCGCAAGGCATGATGTCTCGGCCAATGCAACGATGTCTGTTATCGGAGAAACGCCGAAGACGGCTGCCGTCTGCGTCCATGACCGCCCCGCATCCGCCGTTCGGGCAACCCAGTCAGGCGACGCGCCCCAACCGCGCAGGCTATCCGAGAAATCGACGTTCCTGACGGATGCCCCTGATTGTGGCTTGGCAGGAGCCCAAGAGACGCCCGAGTCTGATGATGACCAGATGGCTCCGCCGTCTCCGCAAACCCAAACTAGGTCCCCGCGCCCGGCTGATATGTCGCGCAGTTCCTGGAAGGCGGACACGCCCGTGCGGCAGTAGCCTGTCGGCTTGTGTGCGATGATGCCATGTTCTTCGACACCGTACACACACCCATCCGGGCGTACATCGCAGACGACACCAGGAGAAGCAGCAGAGACCAGAGAGCTCCAAGATGCTCCTCCATCGCTAGTCGAGGACCATCCCGAGCCTTCATAGGAGCCATGAGAATTTCCGTACCACCAGTGCCATGAGCAGATGCCGTGCAGGCTGTCGCGGAACCCGAAGCAGCGAATCGACCGTGATGCATACGGAATCGGCACTTCACCGATCTGTTCCCAGCTCGCCTGCCCCCTTTGTCCACCATCGGTCGTGTGGAAGACGTAGTTCTGGTACGACGACCAACCCTCCAGGCTGTCAATGAACCAAGGAGCGAACCATGACCAAACATTCAGCGGCCAGGATAACCCTCCATCAGTGCTGCGCAGGATGCCTGATCCATGTGTCACCCAGATGCAGTC
>CAZAKP010000089.1:0-12227 GCA_964485845.1 uncultured bacterium
ACGCACCGCATCGTCCGCTCCGGGCTTAAGCAGTCGCCGCTCTACGCGGGCGTCATCAAAGGCCGCGGCGTGCGCTATTGCCCGTCCATCGAAGACAAGGTCGTGAAGTTCTCGGACCGCGACTGCCACCACATCTTCGTCGAACCCGAAGGGACGGACACGGTCGAGTGCTATCCGAACGGTATCTCGACCAGCCTGCCGGTTCACCTGCAGCTCCGGATGCTCCATTCCATCAAGGGCCTCGAGGATTGCCGGATGCTCAGGCCCGGGTATGCAATCGAACACGACTATTCGGACCCGACCCAGCTCTTCCCCACTCTTGAAACCCGCCTGGTCCGCAACCTCTACTTCGCGGGACAGATAAACGGCACGACCGGGTACGAGGAAGCAGCGGCGCAGGGCCTTGTCGCCGGCGCCAATGCCGCGCTGCGGGTGCTGGAGAAACCACCACTCGTGCTGACCCGCGCCGACTCGTACATCGGGGTAATGATCGACGACCTGGTAACCAGGGGCACGGATGAACCGTACCGGATGTTCACGGCACGGGTGGAGTATCGTCTGCTCCTGCGCGAGGACAACGCCGACCTGCGCTTGGGACCGCGCGCACACGAAGTCGGCCTGCTCTCGGACAGGCAGTTCAGCCGGATTCAGGAGAAGCAGCGACAGTGCGAACAGGCGACGAAGTGGCTCGACTCGGCTCGCATCAAGGCTACGCCAGGGGTCAACCGCCGACTGAAGGCGCTCAGCACGACGGCGATTCGAGAATCGGTTCCGGCCATAGAACTGCTGCGCCGGCCGGAAGTGAGTTGGCACGATTTGGCTTACATGGCCGAGAAAAATGGGGACTGTCCTTCAGAGACGCTTGGGACACGATCCGAAATGTCGGACATTTCGGTCATGTCCCTTCGCTCAGTCCAGGAGTTGGTCGAGCTTGAGGTGAAGTACGAGGGCTACATCGAACGTATGAAGCGCCAACTCGGGCATTTCGAGGAACTCGAGTCCATCGCGATTCCGGAGCGGCTGGACTTCAACCGCGTGCCCGGACTCTCGAACGAAGTCCGCGAGCGGCTGGCGCGCAACCGGCCAACATCCGTAGGCCAGGCGCAACGAATGACGGGCATCACGCCGGCCGCGGTCTTCGCCCTGATGGCATATCTGCGCAACAAATGACGAATACCCAGGCACCAATGACCATCCAACCGAAGGAAAGCCCCAATTCTCAAATCCCAATGCCCTCGGTCTTTGGTCATTGGTGCTTGGTCATTGGGTCTTTCAGGAGGACATTTGGCTTTCAGTAGTAACCGCGAGGCCCTTGAGGAACTCTGCCGGAGTCGCGGCGCGGTCGGGTTCGGCGTGTGCCGGCTTTCGGACATCAAGACCGACGACTTCCTGCTTCCCCAGCAGACCGTCCGCGGCCTGCCGCTGGCGGTCAGCATCGCCCTACACTTGTCCCCCGCGGTGCTCGGAACGCTCGAAGACCATCCGAACCAGTTGTACGAACACCACTATCGCCAGGTCAACTTCGCCCTCGACCGGCTGGCGCTCGACCTCGCGGCCTTGATTCAGGACCTCGGCGCACGGGCGCTGCCAGTGGCTGCATCGCAGATTGTGGACTGGCAGACCCGGCGCGGGCATCTCTCGCACAAGCGCGTCGCGGCCGGGGCCGGACTGGGCTGGCTGGGTCGCAACAACCTGCTCGTCACCCGACGGTTCGGCGCACAGGTGCGGCTCGTGACGGTGCTTACCGACCTTGGGCTTGAGCCCGACCACCCGATTGAGAACGGCTGCGGTTCATGCCGGGCCTGCATCGCCGCCTGCCCTGCCAAGGCCATCGGCGAGACCGCGACCGAGTTCGAGCACCTCGACTGCTTCGCCCTGCTCAAGGAGTTCCAGCGGAAGCGCTACGTCAGCCAGTATATCTGTGGTTTGTGCGTGAAGGCGTGCAACGGTCAGCGGGTGTAGCGGAACTCACGCCCGACCGAGAAATCCACTGCGAGCTTGACGCCGCGCCTCGACTTGCGGCCCAGGTCGCCGGCACCGAGTATGAGATGGACCGGCCCGATCGGCGTGTTCGTGCGCGCGCCCGTTCCTACTCCCCAGTGGAGCAGCGAGAAACGGTCGGAGCTTGACAACAGGTCTCCCCACGGGTCGAATGTCCCCACGTTGGCTATCACCTGCAGATAGACCGGGTAGCTCTCCTGCCCGAAAAGGCGGAATAGGCGAATATCCGTCCCGAGCTTTGCGACCGCCCGCTGCGCCGATGTAAACTCTTCGGGTTCGAATCCGACGAACCCGGCCCCGCCGGTACGGAACTGCTCGGCCCATGAGAGTTCGCCAAGTGACACGCCAAGGTCCAGCGCCGGCCTCAGCAGCAGCCACGAGGCGGTCGGGATGACGCGTTCAATCGAGTACTCGAGCCTCAGGAACTGGTGCGTGCCCTTCAGCGGCGTGACTGATGAGCGGGCCTCGAGCCGCGACGCGAGACCCGACGTCGGGAAATCGATGTCGCGGTAGTTGTTGACTTCGAGCCTGAAGCTCGGCCCGACTATCCACTCCGGCTGTTCCGCGCGCACCGAGTCCTTCGGGAAACCGTCGGGCACGCGATACGACGCCCGGTAGCCGTTCAACCCGAGGTCGAAGAATGCGTCATGGCCGAGGATGTAGCCAGCCTCAGCCACGCCGCCGTTGTAGTCGACCTCGTAGATATTCATCGACGCGTCCGCGTTGTAGAACGACCGTTGTACCGAACCGATGAATCCGTCCAGCCGGTACCCGAACGGCAGGCGGAAAAGGTTCGTGCCGGTCAGCCCAAACCGGACCTCGTTCGGGTTGCCGAGGTCAAGCGCAGCCCTGACGCCCGCACCGGACCCGCCGAGATTCCCCTGTCCGACCTCGAGCCCAAGCACGACTCTGTCGGCGTTGTCGTATCTGATGCCGAGCGAGTAGAACCCGTACGCGCGTTCCTGCACCTCAATTACAACGTCGACAGAGTCATTCCGGGCGTTTTCCAGCCGGTAGTTGACGTCCTCGAACAAACCGGTGTTGAATAGCCGGACCATGTCATCTATCAGCCGGCTGAAGACCAAGTACGTAGTCGGCCGCGTCGTGACTTCCCTTCGCACGGTTGCCTCATGCGTGACGACCAGCCCTTCAAAGCGGACCGACCTGACTACTGAAAGTGGTCGCCACCTGACCTGGTACCGGTCTCGGGCCGGGCGGCGCATCCCGATGAGTTCCCGGATGCGCGGCATGGCAGCCTCTGCTGCCGACTCGCCGGCCGCGATCAGGCCTGCGGCCCGGGCGAAGTCAGAGTGAGTAAATGGGTCGACGTCCGGCTCAATCACGATGTCGGCAAGCGCCCGTTGACGCCTCAGGTCCTCCATGCCCACGACGTCCGTGCTGCGGGACGCAATGTCAATCAGGGACACCCCTGTCTCGGCGTTGTGCTTCATCGTGAGCACGGCTATCCTCAGGTCGATATTCAGCCCTATGCTGTCCAGCGGGTCGACCGGCAGATACTGCTGCACGCCGCCGTCGACCAGCTCCATGCTGTCGAGTTTCTCGGGCGCGAACACGCCCGGAATAGCGATGCTCGCGCGGATTGCCTGTTCCAAACGACCGCGTGCGAGTATCTTCCTCTCGCCCGAAACCAGGTCCACCGCCACCGCTCGATAGGGAATCGGCAGGCTGTCGAAGTTGTAGCCCGTGTTGTATTCGATATCGGCCAGCAACCGCATGAGCAGAAACTCGACGTTCTGCAGCGGGACCAAACCGCTGGGCAGGGACGGGAACAGGTTCCTGTGGCGGAGCTGGATGATGTACCGCTGCGCCTGTTGACGTTCAGGCAGATAGCGGGCCCCGAACGGCACGCTCGAACTGAAAAGCAGGTTCCAGTCCGCATTGACAGCGAGACTCTCAATCTCGGCCGCGCTGTACCCGGCCGCGTACGCGCCGCCGACCATCGAGCCCATGCTGTTGCCTGATATCGCGACGACCGGTATGTTCTCCCGCTCCAGCACCTTGAGCACGCCGATGTGCGCGAACCCTAGGGCCGCGCCGCCGGAGAGCGCGAGCCCGATCCGCACCGGCGGTTCGACCGCGACCGCCTCCCGTTCGGGCTGTTGCGCCCGTGCGCCGAGCACAAGCAGCAGCAACGAGGCCACGACCGCGGTTCTTCTGTTGCTCATGTTCTTCCGGATTGTGCCTCCTGACTTCCGCCTTCTGGGTCCTGACATCGGCCGAGCTTCTCCTTGACCTCCCGTGCGGTCAATCTCCTCCACTTGCCCGAAGGCAAATCGCCAAGTCGCAGTCCGGCAATCCGCACCCGCCGCAGTCGCACGACCCTGCATCCCAACGCCTCGAGCATCCTACGTAGCTGCCGCTTGCGCCCCTCGGCGAGCACGACGCGCAGATGGCCCGGCCCGGCGAGCGTGGCGCGAACAGCACGGGCCGGGCCGTCGGCCAACTGCACGCTCTTCCGGAGTCGCTCGCACAACTCGGGTCCGGCCGGCCGGTCGAGTTCGACCTCGTACTCTTTCTCCTTGCCGTAGCGCGGGTGGGTCAGTTCCAGCGCCAACTCACCGTCATTCGTCAGCAGCACCAGACCCTCGGAATCCCGGTCCAGCCTGCCGACCGGATAGAGCCGGTAGGGCAGGTCGACCAGTTCCGCGACCAACCAGCCCTCCTCCTTGCCCCGGTAGCATGCGCTCAGATAGCCAGCGGGCTTGTTGACTGCCACGACCACTTTCTCCGGTTCGGGGTGGACTTCACGACCGCGGTACTCGATCCGGTCCTTGCCGGGCGTCACCGACTGTCCCAGCTTTGCCACCACGCCATTGACCCGCGCGCGGCCGGCGGCTATCAGCTCCTCGCAATGGCGGCGCGAACCGATACCGCAGGACGCCAGGTATTTCTGGAGTCGCTCCGGTTTCATGCCAGTCAAAGGTATCCGACGCCCGCGACATGTCAAACCCGACCGGTGCGCGACATCCCGGCCTCGGGACTGTACAATGTCACGTGGAGTGCCGCGCCTGTCCGTTCGAATGCGGAGTCGACCGCTCTGTTGGGCTCGGCATCTGCCGGGCAACCGACCGGTTCGAAGTAGCGCTGGCCCAACTCCACCATTGGGAGGAGCCGCCCATCTCCGGAACGCGCGGCTCCGGCACCATCTTCTTCAGCCACTGCAACCTTCGCTGCCGGTTCTGCCAGAACTACGACATCTCCCAACAAGGAAATGGCCGAGAAGTGACACCTGAGCGGCTCCTAGCAATCATGCTGGAGCTAGAACAACAGGGCGCGCACAACATCAATCTCGTGTCACCTACGCACTACTCGGACCAACTGCTGCCGGTTCTCGAACGTGCCCGTGCCAGACTGGCTGTTCCCATCGTCTGGAACTCAAACGGATATGAGAAAGCCAAGACCATCCGTCGCTTCGAAGGCCTGGTTCGGGTCTATCTTCCCGACCTCAAGTACCACTCGGATAGGCTCGCCCGCGACTGCTCGTCGGCGCCTGACTACTTCCAGTACGCTACGGCCGCCATCATGGAAATGAAGCGCCAGGTCGGTCAGAACTGGTACGACGGGCATGGCATCATCGAAAAGGGCCTGATTATCAGGCACCTCGTACTACCCGGCCATGCCGATGACAGCAAGCGATTGCTAGAGTGGATCCACGACGAGCTTGGACCGCGCACCAGCGTCAGCCTCATGGCCCAGTACTACCCGGTACACCGCGCCGCCGAGTTGCCGGGCATGAACCGCCGCCTGTCGCCTGACGAGTACGACGATGTGCGGCGACGGTTCGAGGAACTCGGCTTCGGAGAAGGCTTCGTGCAGAATCGCTCCTCCGTGTCCCGCGATTACACGCCGGACTTCGACGGCCGGGGCGTCTAGCAACTCCCTCCTTTTGACTTTCCCCGCCCGTCTTCGTATGATTGAGCCATGTGCGGCGTAATCGGACTCATGACCCGGCGCGAGGTCGGTCCGGACCTCGTCGAAGGCCTGCTGGCGCTGCAGCACCGGGGCCAAGATTCAGCCGGAGTCCTGACGTCCAACGGCACGTTCCACCTCAAGAAGGGCAACGGCACCGTCGCCAACGTCTTCAATCGGAAGAACCTGTCACGCCTGACCGGGAATGCCGGCATCGGCCATACCCGCTATCCGACCATCGGGCCCGGTTCGGCCGAGGATGCCCAACCGTTCTACGTGAACCATCCGTTCGGCATCGCAATGGCCCACAACGGGAACGTCACCAACTACTCCGACCTGCGCCGTGAGTTGATGTTCGACGACTTCCGCCAGCTCACTAGCTGCTCCGATGTGGAACCGCTACTAAACGTGTTCGCCGAGGGCCTCGAGCAGTCGAACCTGAGACGTTTCGGCCCGGCCGCCGTATTCAAGTCGGTCCGGGGCGTGTTCGACCGGGCCCACGGCGCTTACTCGGTCGTAGCGCTGATTCACCGGCGCGGGCTGCTCGCCTTCCGTGACCCGTTCGGCATCAAACCGCTGGTCTTCTCGCAGACGGGTGACGAGTTCGCCTTTGCATCGGAGAGCGTCGCCTTCGACCGCCTCGGGTTCCACGAGTTCACTGACGTGAAGCCAGGCGAAGCGATATTCGTCGATTTCAAGGGCAAGGTACATCGGCTCCAGGTACAGCCCGGCACCGCGCGTCCCTGCATATTTGAGTTCGTCTATTTCGCCCGGCCCGATTCGGTCATTGACGGCATTGAGGTCTACCAAGCCCGACTGCGGCTGGGCGAGCGTCTCGCGTTCGAGGTCGCACGCCAGGGGCTCGCGCCCGACGTTATCGTCCCGGTGCCGGATACCGCTCGTGCCGCGGCCAACTCGCTCGCCGACACGCTCGGACTCGACCTGCGTGAGGGCCTTATCAAGAACCGCTACATCGCCCGCACTTTCATCATGCACGGTCAGGACCGGAGGGCGCTTTCCGTCCGCCAGAAGCTGAACCCGGTCCGGTCCCAGGTCGCGGGTAAGGACGTAATGCTCGTCGACGACTCGATTGTGCGCGGCACGACCTCGAGAGAGATAATTCAGATGGTACGAGACGCAGGCGCGCGCAAGGTCTTTCTCGCCATCACCGCGCCGCCGCTCCGCTACCCGTGCGTCTACGGAATCGACATGATGACTCGCGGCGAGTTCGTGGCCAAGAACCGGACCATCGAGCAGATCCGCAAGGTCGTCGGCGCGGATGCCCTGGTCTACCAGACCTACGAGGGTCTGGTCGCCGCGGTGCGCGGCGATTCGGCCGTGCCGGGATTCTGCACCGCCTGCTTCAACGGCAAGTACCCGACCGGCGTTACCCGGCGCTATCTGGCCGAGATGGAGCGCGAACGCCGCCGCTGGCCCGAATAGCGAGCAATCCTGCCGCCCGGCCTGCGGCAGTTGACCGCTACCCGGGTTTCAATAGACTCACGCGTCAGTAAGGCGCATTCTTAACCTGATGAGACTAGACCGCCCGCTTACGCTGTCGCTCGCCGGCAGCAGCTAGGAGACAAGTTGGCGTTATCCTGCATTGTCGCGCTGCTCTTGAGCAGCCTCGCCCCGCCCGGCAACGTTGCAGCCCGCGACGTCCCGAATGACGGCGGCAGCAACATCCTTGTGACCTGGACCGCGTCGCCCGACACCAGCCTCGTTGGATACCAGGTGCTGCGCCAAGCCAAGGGCGGCACCACCTGGGATATACTGACCCTCGCCGGCCGGCGGGCGACCAGCTTCGTCGACCAGGCCGCACAGAACGGTATCAAGTACCAGTACAAGATTATCGCCGAGTCCAACACCGAGTCCGCGGAAGCTCCCGTCTCCGGCTATGCTGTCGCAAAGCCCCAGTGGTTCAACTTCGATAACGTGCCGGCGCTCATCGGCAGCGGCATCCTGTCTTTCATCCTCCTCTACTTTATCAACCGGGCGCGGCGGGACCGAAACCTGTTCATCCGCCGCATCTCCGGGCTTGATGCTGTGGACGAGGCGCTGGGCCGCGCGACCGAGATGGGACGGCCCACGCTGTACGTGCCCGGCCTGTCCTCGATTAACGACGTGGCGACTATCGCCTCGCTCAACATCCTCGGTGAGGTGGCCAAGAAGACGGCCAGATTCGGGACTCCGCTCATCGTGCCGAACACCGACCCCATCGTCTACACGGTCGCGCGCGAAATCGTGAAGGAGTCGTACACATCGGTCGGCCGGCCTGACGCGTTTACGCAGGATATCGTGTTCTTCGTTACTGATGTGCAGTTCGCCTACGCCGCGGCCGTGGACGGCATCATGACTCGCGAGAAGCCGGCGACCAACTTCCTCATCGGCATGTTCTTCGCCGAGTCGCTGATTCTCGCGGAAACCGGCGCCGCGACCGGAGCAGTCCAGATTGCCGGCACCGACGCCGTCTCGCAGTTACCCTTCTTCATCACCGCCTGCGACTACACGCTCATCGGCGAGGAACTGTACGCTGCCTCGGCCTACCTGTCGCGCGAGCCGCTACTCCTCGGCGGTATCAAGGGCCAAGACTACTCCAAAGTCCTCTTCGTCGTCATCATCGTGGTGGGCACGCTCCTGGCGCTCGTCGCCGGCCTGCCGGTGCTGAAGTACCTGTAGGAGGAATCATGAAGAAACGACTACCTCTGATACTGGTGCTTGTCACCGGCATCTTCGGCGCGGTGACGTACTTCGTACCCCACCATTCCATCCAGGCGGTGGACGAGTCCGTGCGCAACGACGTCATGCGCATCATCGCCGCATTCAGCCTTGTGCTGGGTCTCGGCTCGATTCTTCAGCACCACTTCAACAAGATACAGCGCAAGGCCCAGAACTGGCAGTACAGTTGGATAACGGTCATCACCATCTTCGTCACCGGCGTCATCGGGCTGTTCGGCGGCATCGACCTCGCGCACCCGGGAGTCCTCCCGACCCACATCGGCGGCTTTTCGTTCCACATGCAGACCCTCTACATGAACATGATGGTGCCTCTGGGCGCCACGATGTTCTCGATGCTCGCCTTCTTCATGGCCTCAGCCGCGTACCGCGCGTTCCGCGCCCGCAGCTTCTCCGCGACCCTGCTCCTCGCGGCGGCCTTCGTCCTGATGCTCGGCGCCGTGCCGCTGGGCCGGATGATATTCCACCCGCTGCCCTCGTTCGCGGAGTGGATTCTCGCCGTGCCGAACACCGCGGCCAAGCGCGGCATCAACTTCGGAATCCAGCTCGGCATCCTTGCCACGTCGCTCAAGATCCTCCTCGGCGTTGAACGCGGCTGGCTGGGAGGTGGATGATGGGCTTCTGGAAGAAGCTGCAATCCATTGACCGTCGCTGGATCTATCTTGTGATCTGGCTGGTGGTGATGCTGCCGCTCATCTTCCCGTTCAGGATAAAGTCGGTGGCCACGCCGCCGGTCAAGAGTCTCTTCACCTATATCGACACCATGCCCGAGGACAAGGCCCTTATCATCTCGGTTGACTACACGCCCGACACCCAGGCCGAGCTCCAGCCCATGCTCGTGGCCCTGTTGCGCCACGCGTTCGCCATCCGCCGGCCGGTAGGAGTACTGGCAATGGCCGTGCCGGGTCTCGGCCTCGGCGAAGACGCCATCCGCCAGGTGACCGCCGAGTTCAACGCCCACGCCGGGACCAAGGCCGACTCGATAATCAACGGCCGCGACTACGTCTACTGGGGCTGGACCACGCCGCCCATCACGGTGATGCTCGGAATGGGACAGCACATTGCCAAGGTCTTCCCGATTGACTACTATGGCCGGCAGACCGAGAGCATGCCGGTGATGCAGCGACTCAAGAACTACGACGACGCCGGCATCCTCGTGTCGATTGCCGCTTCGTCGATGCCTCTCTCATGGATAAACCTCGCACAGACTCAATTCGGCCTCCATCTCGGCTGCGGCATTACGGCCGTGTCGGCGGCGGATTACTACCCCTACGTCAATTCCGGCCAGTTCACCGGGATGCTCGCCGGAATGAAGGGCGCGGCCGAGTACGAGGGACTGCTCGAGCAGTGCATGGTCAAGAACGGCATGGACTGGCATCTGCGCGGCAAGGGCACTGAGGCAATGTCCTCGCAGGCCGCTGCCCATCTCGCCATCATGGCCTTCATCATCGTCGGCAACATCGCCTACTTCGTCACCCGTCGGAGGAAGTCGTGAACCCCGGCTTTCAGGAAAGCGTCAATTCCCAAATCCCAATGACCAATCAATTCGGAGAAGCACCAACTACCGGGGCCACAAGCTCCGAACCGGAACGTCCGGGCCATTTGGTCATTTCTCCATTGAATGGGAATTGGGGCTTGGGGTTTGGGAATCGGAGGTCCTGTGCAGCTCTCCCCTGACCCCTGGGTCTGGATTGCGTCGATTCTGACGCTCGCCATTTTCTCCTTCCTCTACCGCGAGAACCCGTTCTACCGCGCTGCCGAACACCTGTACGTTGGGCTTGCCAACGGCTACGCGATCGCGGTCACGTGGCACCTGCTCATCGTGCCCGTCCTCATCAACCCGATTCGGCACGGCTCGAACGTCGGAACCAAGATCTGGCTCATATCGCTCGCCATCATTGGCGCGCTGTACTTCACGCGGTTTATCCCCAAGGTCTCATGGCTCGTGCGAATCCCGATTGCCATCGCGCTCGGCTACTCCTGCGGCGTGGGTATCCCGCGTGCGATTGACGCCGAAATCATCAGGCAGCTCCGGGCGACAATCATCACCCGCGCGCAGTTCACACACTGGGACACGGCGCTCTGGGCGATTCTCATCCTTGTCGGCGTGATTACGACCATCAGCTACTTCTTCTTCTCGGCCGAGCGCAAAGGCGCGCTCAAGCCCATCAGCTACGTCGGCATCGTCTTCATCATGGTCGGGTTCGGCGCGTCGTTCGGCTATACGGTGATGGCTCGTATCTCGCTCTTCATCGGCCGCCTCCAGTTCCTCCTCGGCGACTGGCTAGGGCTGATCAGATGAGTGCCCAGTCTGCAGTTTGCAGGTTGCCGCTCGAAGCCCCAATGACCAAGCGTCAATGACCATTCAAGCCCGAACATGGTTATAGGATTAGCTCAGCAAGCGTCCTCAACGCTACCAGGCGCTGAAAGTCCAAGGGCCTCACGGTTTTCTACGCTAGGTGGCCTTTCTGGGCACTTACGAAGCCGCTCGTGTTCATATCTCGCTGGTATTACTGGACTTCTGCCGCTGAGTAAATCCTATAGTCATAAAGCCCGAATGGCGCAATGACCAACAAGGTTCCAGTGAAGCCGGAGTATGACCTGGAAGAACGCACGGCGGCGTTTGGCGAGGCGATAATCGCCTTCGTGCGGGGACTGCCGGAGACCGCACTTGTGCGGCCGCTGTCATCTCAGTCGGTAAGATCAGGCACGAGTGTGGGCGCAAACTACTGCGAGGCCGACGAAGCGGAGTCACGCAAGGACTTCCGCCACAAGATCGCCGTCTGCAAGAAAGAAGCACGGGAGACGCGCTACTGGCTCAGGATGGTCGCGTCAGCAGTGCCGGCGACGAAGGAAGCTGCACGGCATCTCTGGCAGGAAGCCAAGGAACTGAACCTCATCTTCGGCGCGATAGTGCGCACGTCGAGCGAGACGAAAGACTCACGCAAGAACGGCCCCTCCTGATTGGTCATTTCCCGCTGGCCATTGAATGGTCATTGGGACTTGGTCACTGGTGCTTAAGCGCGTGCGCGCTGGAAACTGGTTCCTGGTACCTGGAACCTCTGCGCGACGTCAGTCGCGCAGGTACACCCGCCAGCAGAACACGGCTCCGCCCGCAGCGACAAACAGGCCCAGGCCAACCACTATGGCAGCGGCTATCCCTGCATTCTGCATCGTCGGTGCGGGCAACGCGACGCCGTTGGGGACAAGACGCCCCAGCAATCCCGCGATTCCGCGCTCGAGCTGTGTCCGGAAGAGCCACGCCAGGCCGCCCAGCACCGGCGCGAGCGCAAGCGCCCACCACGGGCTCGGCGCGAATGCACGCTGCCGCGGGAGCCTCGCCAGCACCCTTGTCGTGAACTCGGCGGACGGCTCTTCCACCGGCTGATGTTCGAGGCTGGATACGACCGCGGTCAACACCGCAAGCTCGCGCTGGCAGTACCTGCACTCAACCACGTGGGCGTCGAACAGCCGCCGGCTCTCCGGCTCCAGCTCGCGCCGACACGCGCGGGCGGCAGACGGAGCATCCCTGAACCGGCCCTCAATCACCGCCCTGGCGT
>CAZAKP010000090.1:0-12103 GCA_964485845.1 uncultured bacterium
GATTCAGCCATCAATTTACCTCCAATCATTCATCAATTGCCGAACTGGAAAGGTCGTTGCCAATGCCCGCGTCCGGGCCTCGCCATTCGACATTCGCCAATCGACACTCGTCATTTCTATGTTGTCGTTGCGGACTTATATGTTACCCGACCGCCGCCGAAAGTCAACCGGCCGGCCCCGACGCTCGTAAGCCCTTCCGTATCGGGCGCTTGGCGTCTGGCGAACGGCGCGGTTCCCGCGTCGTGCCGACCGGGAATCCTTTTCCCCACGGAGTGGTCAAAGTCTAGTCTTTCAAGGATGGAACGTAAAGGAGGATACTATGAAGCTGACATTAGCGCTGATTTTGGTCCTGGCCGTGGCAACAACTGCTGCGGCGAACATTTCCGGCTACAGCATGTATCGCCCACAGGCAGTTGCCGTACCGCAGAATGCGCAGAAGCCGGTTGCCCAGAACTGGGCTCCCGTGATTCCGCGTGCACTGACTCGGTACCTCTTGCCGGTTTACCAGTTGTTCAGCTACAAACAGCATCTGGACTGGGTCCGGGTGCCGGTCTGCACCCCGGTGACATGCGTGCCGATTACGCCGCCGTTCAACCGAGGTGTATCCATGGGGCGTCTTGAGCGATGAGAAACGCTGGTGGCAGAAGTTGAGGGGCGCGGATTGTTGCGCCCCTCACGTTTAACGCCGCTCGGTAGTGATGGCTACAGGCAATCGATTCCGGCTTCGCGAAGCGAGGCGACTATCTTGTCGCCCATGCGCTTCATCGCCTCTTCGGGGTATCGCATCTTGAACAGTAGTTGGGCCGCATTGCCGACCTCCATCCGCGCCATTATCCGTGCAACCTTGTCGGTGAAGTCAGGTCGTGACTGCTCGTCCATTTCCAGCGCTTCCTGATAGGTGCGTCGGAAATATGACTTCACGTCAGTCGTGAGTTCGCCGTACTTCTCGCGGTAGAGCTGCCTCAACTCTGCAGCCGTCTTCTCCTCATATCGCTCGGAGTGAACCACCGCCGAAAGCGGCAGTTTCGTTATCCCTGCCGGCACCTTCTTCGGATATCCGACACAGAGCGCAATAACCGGCACGACCCTCTCCGGCAGTCCGAACTCCCTGCGAATCTCAGTCATCGCGGCGAGCACCATCCCGATGTAGACCGTGCCGAGTCCAAGGCCGGTGGCGCAGAGCACGACGTTCTCGGCCGAGCAGAAGACGTCGGCATACGCGAGCAGGAAACTCATCAGCGCCTTCTCCCCGCCATAGGTCGCGCCCTCGGCCTCGGCCCACTTGCCCGTCCGGTGGAAATCGACGCAGAACAACAGGCAGAGAGGTGCCTTTGCCACCCACGGTTGGTTCACCGCGAGCTTCGCCATCTTGTCCCGGCCTTCAGGCTTCTCTATCCTGATGATGGAAATCGGCTGGATGTTGCCGCCGGAGGGCGCCTGAATCGCTGCGTCGAGTAGTTTCACGACCTTCTCTTCCTCAACCGGCTGGTCCGTGAAGGAACGCACGCTCCTCCGCCGCATGATGACGTCATACACGCTTTCCACGGCCGGGACACCTGTGTTCATCTGTGTCAATCCGTGGTTGCCTGCCCTAGAATCTCAAGACCGATGCCGGGTCGACCGGTTTTCCGTCCTTGCGGATCTCGAAGTGCAGATGCGGGGCAGTGGAGTTGCCGGTCATTCCGACCCAACCAATAGTCTGGCCGGCGAGTACCGAGTCCCCCTTGGCCACGTTCCAGTCCTTCAGATGCCCGTAGTAGCTTTCGTATCCCTGCCCGTGTGCAACCAGCAGGAAGCGGCCGTACTGGCGGTCGTTTCCACGCTGCTCGACCACCCCATCCGCGGTCGCCAGCACCGGCGCTCCTGCCTCGGCGGCGAGGTCAACGGCGGGGTGCGGTTCAGTGGCCCGCTGAGAAACGGCATAGTCATCTATCGGTACGAGCTTCGGCACGAGTTGACTTCCCCAGACCTTGTCTTTAACCCATCCGGGCAGCGCCTGCGAATCCACCGGGAACGAGTCCCAGTTCACAGGCGCAGGCGTCTTCTCTACCCCGAGCATCGTCGCCATCTTACGGCTCTGCGCCTCGACCTGTTCGAGCTGTCTTCTCAGGGCCACGACCTTGGTGAATTCGGCTTCGAGGGTCCGGTTCCTGCGCTCGAGATACGAAAGCCGGCTGAGCCGATAGGTTCCGGCCAGCGCCATCACCAGCGACGCGACTGCGAGCAGCGCGACAAAGCCGGCAAACCCCGCAAGCAGCCGGACAGTCCACAGCGGCAGACTGAACCGCAGTGAGTTCGTGCTGTAGTTGCTGGCGATGAAGAACGAAAGCTCTTTCCTTGCCATGCTCTACGCCCTATGCTTGACGCTCAACGCCGCGATACCGCAGTTTTGGCTTTTGGCTCTTGGCCTTTGGCTTTTGACTTCTGCCTGGGTCCGTCCATCCGTCTGCACTTCCGACCTCTAGCTTCCAGCTTCTGACTTCGTCCGGTCCTACTGGCGCCCTCTCATCTTCCCGACCACGCGCTCCAGGTCCTCGCCCGAGAAGTAGCGGACAACAATCTCTCCCGCTCCGCCTTTGCCCGGGTTGATGACGACCCTGGTGCCGAGGTACGTGGTCAGCCCCTCCTCAACCTCGCGCAGATGAATATCTTTCTCCGGCTTCGGCTTGTGCTCTTTCGTCTTCTGCTGGCCGCAAAGCTTCTCCACCTGCCTTACCGACAGCCCGTCCCTGACGATTCGCTCGCAGACCTCAACCTGCACGCGCCGGCTGTCGCTCATCAAGAGCGCCCGCGCGTGTCCCGCACTTATCTGCCCCGCAGCCAGAACGTCGCGCACCTTGAAAGGCAGCGAAAGGAGCCGCAGCGCGTTGGTGACCGTCGAACGGTCTTTGCCCACCTTCTCGGCGATAATCTCGTGGGTCTGGCTGAATTCCTCGTTCAGGCGCTTGTAGCCCAGCGCCTCGTCAATCGGGTTCAGGTTCTGTCGCTGCAGGTTCTCAATCAGGGCGAACTCAAGCATTTCCAGTTCTTCCACCTCGCGAATAACGGCCGGAACCTGCTCGAGCCCGGCGAGCTTCGACGCCCGCAGCCTGCGCTCGCCCATCACCACTTCATAGCCATCCCGCCGGCGCCGCACCATGATGGGCTGCAGCACGCCGTGCGTCTTTATCGACGCAACCAGCTCGTCGAGGTTCTCCTCGGCCTTGGTGCGCGGCTGGAATGGGTTAGGCCGGATTTCCTCAATCCGGATGGGCCGCGCCTCGGCCGCCATCGCCGCCTGCGTTTCTTCCGGAATTATCGCCCGAATGCCCTTACCGAGCGCCTTACGCATAGCACGCCCTCCGGGCAAGTACAAAGGACAAAGGACTAAGGACAAATGAGGAAGCCGGGCTCGCGCTTATTACTTTGTCTGGACTTGCTTTGTCCTTACGACTTATCATTTTGTCCTTCCTTCCTGTGTCGGGCCAGCACTTCATCCGCCAGCGCCATGTACGCCTGCGCGCCGGCCGAATGGCCGTCGTAGCCGAATATCGTCTTCCCGAAGCTCGGCGCCTCTGCCAGCCGCACGCTGCGCGGAATCACGGTATCGAACACCTGCTCCTTGAAGTAACTCCGCACCTCGTCGGCAACCTGCTGGGCAAGGCTCAGCCGCGACGAATACATCGTGATGAGCACGCCCTCAATCGCGAGGGACAGGTTCAGCCCCTGCCGCACCAGGTTTACGGTATCAAGCAACCGGGACATGCCTTCCATCGCCAGGTACTCGGCCTGAACCGGGATGAGGACGCTCTGCGCCGCCACCAGGCAATTGACGGTGAGAATGCCGAGCGACGGCGGGCAATCGACAATGATAAACTGGTACTCGGGGTCCACGAGGCCCAGCGCCTTGTTCAGCCGGAACTCACGCTCGTCAGCGTCAATCAACTCCACCTCGCCGCCGGCCAGACTCACCGACGCCGGCAGCAAATCAAGGTGCTCCGCCCGGTCCTTCAGCACCGCATCGGTCACCCGCTGCGCCTCGCACATCGCCTCATAGACCGACACCTCGAGCTTGGTCCGGTCCACTCCCAGACCAAGCGTGGCGTGCGCCTGCGGGTCCATGTCAACGAGCAGTGCGCGCCCTCCGCGCAATGCCAGCGCCGCGGCCAGACTGACCGACGTCGTGGTCTTGCCCACGCCGCCTTTCTGGTTACAGACTGCGATGCGCTGCGCCATGCGGAAATCTACAGGCTAGGACTCAAAGGTCAAGAAGCCGGGATTAGCCACGAAAGCACGAAGCACACGAAACGGACACTTCGGCCTGGGAGTGCGGCAGCAAAGCTTCCGCTTTCCCCCTGTCCGCTAATTCCATCTTCCGGCATCTAACTTCTGATTTCCAGCTTCGTCTGGTGTGTGCCTGCGTGCGTTTTGGCTTTTGGCCGTTGGCTTTTGGCTTCCCCGCTCCTAGTCGGTTCGCCTTACTTCCACTCCCGCCGCCCGCACGAGGAACGTGCTCTTTCCCTGCCTCAACCTTGCCACCACATCCACCTTGATTCCCGGCCCCCACTTCGGCCCGCCGCGAACTGCGGTCTCAAGGTTTGTGGGCGTGGTCACTCCCCGCAGGCTGGCCGCCTCGGGCTGCGCCGACCACCGGTCCCTGCCGTTCACCACCCATACCCGGTCAATGGCAAGATCGCCCGGCAAAGGCTGGGCGTCGGTGGGCGACACCTTCACGACGACAATCAGCGGCTGACCGTCCGGTGGCGCTACCGGCTGGAAGTCCCGCCAGGCATTCGCCGTCAGGATGTACTCGTGCCCATCAATCTCCACCCGCTCCGGCGCGGTGGCCACTGATGTCGCTTCGGACCGGCGGCACCTGCACGCCGTCCCGCAGCCGGTCATCACAACGGAAATCAGAACGAGCAGCCAGGCTGCGGCCGACGGGGATCTTGCGTCTTTCATCTTGCAGTTTGCATCTGACATATTGCGTGACTACCTCGCGCCCATTCTAGTCGCCCCCCCCCTCAAACGCAAGTAATCCGCCGGCCCTGCGCCACCCGGTCTTGCCTGCACCGGAGGCGTAAAGGCGCGCCCTCGGCGCTCGCCTCTTGACTGAAACAGGATTGGAGTGTCCGCGGATCATCTGAAACCCCACCTCGCATTGACCCAAATGCTCCAGCGGAGTATACTTGCCTGTAACTGAACGCAGGAGTAAGAATGAGCACAGTGAAAGAAGAAGCGAGAGAACTGATTGACGGCCTGCCCGACCAGGCCACTTGGGATGACGTGATGTACACCTTCTACATCAGAAAGAAGGTCGACGCGGGCCTGAAGGCTGCCAAGGAAGGGGACGTCGTCACGCACGAAGAAGTCAAGCAGCGATTCCTCAACCGGTGAGAATCGACTGGGCCGGACCGGCGACCCGGGACCTGAGCAGTATTCGATCCTACATTGCCCAGGATTCCGAGCACTACGCAGACCGCTTCATCGAGAGAGTCGTGGGCGCGGTCGAGAACCTCTCGACGTTTCCTGAGATGGGACGCGTTGTCCCTGAGACCAACACGCCGGACATCCGCGAACTGCTATTCCACAACTACAGGATCATCTATCGCTTGGAGAACGACCGCATTCTGGTAATCGCCGTTGCGCACGCCGCCCGCGACCTAGCGAGACTGACGCCGAAGCCTTGGGACATCCTCTGACATCAGCGGTTCTCTCTGCACGCTCCGCGCTATCTGCCACGTCCCCGCCCATGGCGAGTAACGTCGTACTGAGAACCGCGTGACATTTGCCCGCTGCGCCATAACCTGAACTCACAATGCGTATGCGCACGACGTGGCTCCTGACCGCCCTGCTGGCGGCAGTACTACCGGCCCTTGCCGGCAAACTGCCCAAGCTGGAATGGACAAAGACATTTGCGGGGTGGGCCGGTGCCAAGGGCTTCTGCGTTCAGCAGACATCCGACGGCGGGTACATTGCAGTCGGCTACACCGGTTCGCCCGATAGCACCCCGAGAAACGCGATCCTGTTGGTCAAGTTGAATGCAGCCGGGGATAGCCAGTGGGTAAAGACGTTCAAGGGCGTCGGTGGAATGAAGGGGTCGTCGGTCATCCAGACCTCCAACGGCGGATTCGTCCTGGCCGGGTCCGCAGCCGCGGATATGTTTTCCGGCCACTGGGACCCATGCCTCGTCAAGACCGACGCGTCCGGAAACGAGATCTGGTGGTCCCGACTTCCGAACGATGTCTCCGCGAAGGCCTGGTCTGTCGTCAGTGTCGGTGACACTGCCTATGCCGTCGTCGCGAGGGAGAGCTGGGGCGACAGCTCCGTTGTGTTATGGAGGACCGACGGCAGCGGAAACATCAGATGGCGTCACGAATACGATGTCTCTTACGGCTTCGGACAGAACGATGAGAAACTGTCTCTGCGCCGGACCTCGGACGGCGGGTACATCATTGGGACCAGGACGCTGCTGAAGGTTGACTCGCTCGGGGCTCAGCCGCAAATCAGGACCTTCAGCAGCCAGGTGGCCAACTCAGTCATACAGACGTCAGATGGAGGGTACGTTGCGACCGGGACGACGGAGGATGAATCGAGCATCTACCTGTTCAAGACAATGCGAATCTAGACGTCGTGTGGGGGAAGTTGTACTTGCCGAGCGAATGGAGCCGCGGACAATGGGTCGAGCAGACGACGAACGGTGGCTACATTATCTGCGGGACGACGAGACCGGGCGACGGTGATGACAAGGTGACACTGGTGCGCACATCGTCGAACGGAGATACGGTGTGGACCGGCACGCTGTCTGCCGACTATGGGTACTGCGTGCGTCAGACCGCGGACGGTGGCTATGTGATCGCCGGCACGTCCGATGATGAGCTGTTCGTCACCAAGCTCGCGCCCGAACGAAGGGGCAAGACCAGTTCCAAGCAGCATCATTGACATCTTTGGCAGCCAATCCTAGAACACGCCAAGTGAGAACCAGGTACATCCGGCTTCTCTCCGTACTCGTCCTCGTGACGCTATGGGACCTTAGCTGCCACAAGAAGGCATCCCAGGGCTGGTTTCCACTGGTGCTCGGCAGCAAGTGGACGTACAGGCTGACGAACGCTTCGGATACCGGAGACTTCACCATCACTATGACTGAGGTTGGCGATGTGAAGCACTATGTCAAAGCCGTCACCGATAGCGGCCTGAGGCTTGCGAGCGTGTTCCCATTCAACAATCTCGACGGCGACACTTCCTGCTTCTACACGGTGAATGGTGACACGACCTGGCTCGGAGCCAGCGGGGGCTCAGCGCCGCTCATGGTTATGGTGCAACCTTTGGACTCAGTCGCATCCTGGCGCTGGACCTACCTGCTCTGGACCGACTCGGCAGTCGTGGCCGGCAAGACTGACGTGATTGTGCCGGCTGGAACACTCAAGAACTGCTACGAGGTGAACTACTACGGCCTCCTCGGGCAGTTGTACTATCGAGTCTGCTACGCCAAGGGTGTCGGCGCGGTGAAGGGCGAGGGCTTCACGGCTCCGACGTGGAAGTTCGAGCTCGTATCCTCCGACCTCCCGTAGTACGGCCGCATCCGGATAGCTCGGAATCCAGAATCACCAAATGTGCAACCACGGATGAACGCGGATGGACACGGATTGTCACCTGGTCCCAATCGCCCGACTTCACCTCGCAACCATCCAAACCGCCCTGCGAACTGCCCCCGGAATAACGTGCCATATTGCCCTGCAGGCTGCCCTGCAGGCAATCCGGCGGGTAGCGTCGCGAGTTGCCTTCGGAGCTGCGGACGAGACAACATGGAGAACCGTGCTCCGGGTTGCGCTCCGGACAGCACTCCAAATCGCTCTCGGAATTCACGCCCAGATGGCTTCCGCAATCGCCCGGACAACTGCCGTCCGCATCGCCTGCAAAGCCGCTCTCCGAACTGCCTCGCATACTACCCTCCGAACCATCCCCCCTATGACCCCCACCGCAACTCGCCGAGCGACCTCAACAGCCTCTGATTCCTTCTCTTACCCCCAACCTGAACCATTGACCCGCGTGAGTCTTATTGGTATCATGCGGACGATATGAGTCGCTCGAAGGAAATGTTCAGGTTCACGCCCGAAATGGGGCTGCGTCTGCGCGGGCTTCGGTTGCGGGAAGGCATGACGCAGCAGGAACTGGCAGTGCTGATGGGCAGGCAGGGGAAAGGAAATCACCACCTCATCGGCAAGGTGGAGATCGGCAAGTCCCCCTATCCTTCTCTCGGCTTTGTCGCCGACTATCTGCGGGCATGTCGGGCCTCGTTCAGCGACATCGCCGACCTGCTGAACGCCTACACCTTTCAGCCAACGGTAATAGAGCAGCGCGGGTACAAACGCGTGCGCAGTCTTGCCGCCAAGCTGTCGCGGAAGACGGCAAAGGCGGTCGAGAGGTACGACCACGCCGTCACGAAGGCAAAGCCAAAGCCGGAATCCGTTCGCAAGCGACTTGCCCGCGTCCGGACGTACGCACAGGCACAGGAGAAGCAGCGCCAATTGAGCCAGTTGGTAGAGGGCAGACTGTCAGCGGCGCGCATCAAGCCGGCCTCGGCCGAGGCGGGGTGGACGCGGGTCTACTCGCGAAAGCTGTGGCGGCTGTTGAATCGCAGCAAAGACGAGGGCAAGCTCAAGGCCAGGTTAGAGGAGTTGGAGCGTTGGGCCGCGGATATGGGTATCGGAACACTTACGGTTCTGGCCGAGCTGCGCGGCCTGATTGCCGAGCTTTCCGGCCGGCCCCGCTACCCGGGTTGACACAGATCCGCCCGACAAGCTGCGATTCGTCCTTCAGTAGACCGGCCTTGCGCCAGTTATCGTAAGGGACCGGTCATACCGCAAGGCACCTCTAGCTCAGGTTTCGGCCACGACCGGGACTGCACCGGCGACCTGTCGGTGTCGGTCCCGTGCCGGGACGTACCTGTACCGACGCGGTGACCAACCCCGGCAGGTCGTCCTGGTCAGCCAGCCACCCACGCTGCACCCCGCCCGTCTCGCGGCGGGTCAAACGTATAGTTAGGATGCATTGGTAATTAACGCGATGACAAAGGAGGGCATCTATGAAGGAAGCCAAGAAAAAGACAGCCGTCCGTCCGCAGCGACCGCGCGCGGACAAGGCAGCAGGAGAAGACGCCGTGCTTGCGGCGATTGCCGCGATGCCGGAAGCCAGTCGCGCAATGGGTGATCGGCTCCACTCCATCATCAAGGCAAGCGCGCCGGTCCTCTCGCCCAAACCGTGGTACGGGATGCCCGCCTATGCCCGGGAAGGCAAGATTGTCTGCTTCTTCCGCGGCGGCGAGAAATTCAAGGAGCGGTACATGACGCTGGGGTTCAATCAGGATGCGCACCTCGACGAAGGCCACATGTGGCCGGTCGCGTTCGCACTAACCGAGTTGACCGCCGCCGAAGAAACCAGGATCGCTGCACTCGTCAGGAAGGCAGTAAGCTGAGGAAGCCCGGCGGCAGGTAGCTGAGATTCGGTGACAGCCCCGGGTTCGCGAGGCTAGTGCTGTGGGGCGCCGCCTGCGCCGCCGGCTCCTTCCTGCTCGATTCCTTCGCCCGCCCGCATCTTCGGGTCGAACTTGAAGTTGTTGAAGTTGTAGTTGAGCGCCAGCGAAAGGATGTACCCTTCGTTGGTGTACTCCGAATTCGTGTGGAATCCCGGCCCGTCCGACCAGGTTTTCCACGCGGTCGGGCCGAGCAGGTTGGCGCAGCGGAGCGTAACCGACAGCGCTCGTTTGAAGAAGAACTGTTTGACCGCCGCGCTGGCCGAATAGTAGACGTCGTTGCTGCCCTGCGCCGCAATGGTCGGGCTCGACAGCCAGCCGCTGAGTTGGAGCTGCGTGCTGGTGGGCAGCGTGGCGGTCAGCCTGAGCGAGCTGAACCACGTCAGCGCGCCGCGTTCGAACGGCACGCCTTCGATGGCCCCGGTTTCAAGGTAGTCATAGACGTTTCCGGTCAGGAAGGCATTGAGCCACTTGGTCGGGCTGGCATTGGCCGACAGCTCGAGCCCGAGCGAGCGGTCCTGGCCGATGTTCTCCGGCCGCACGAGCAGCAACGTTGTGTCAATGGTGTCGCGGCTCGTTACCCACTCGTTCATGTGGCTGGTCGTGCGCCAGTAACCCTGGAGTGAAAGCTGGTTCGCCCCGAACGGCAGTTCGTAGCCGGCCTCGACCGAGTTGACGTAGGATGAGAGGAGGTCCGGGTTGCCGACGTTTACCCGGTGGTCGTCCTGCCACACCCGAAACGGTCGGAGCATCCACGGGTCGGGCCGGTCGATGCGCCGCGAGTAGCCGGCGGTCAACTGCTGGTTCGCGGGAAGGGAGTAAGAAAGGTGCAGGCTCGGAAACAGGTCCCAGCCGGGGCGGGGGTCAGGCCACTGGAGTGTATCGTCGAGTACGTCGATGAGGCGCGTCCCGTACTCAACGCGCAGGCCGGGCTTCACCCCGAGCTTCTTCCAGTTCGCCGACCCGACCGCGTACAGGGCATGATTGTCCCGCGTGCCGTAGTAGGGATGGCTGGAGAGCGTATCGAGCTCGTAGGTGCCGGAAGCGGGTTCGAGTCGGTAGAGCCGGTATTCCTGGTCCATGCGCTCGAGCTTGCCTTCGTAGCCGGCCTCGATATTCCCGGAATTGCGCAGGGGCAGGACGTACTCCAGGTCGAACTGCAGCCGGCGCCACGGGCCCGGCTGCTCGACTTGCAGGCCACTGGTCGTGTCACTATTCGCATCGTACCGGGTCGTTCGTGAAGTGCTATACTCATCGCTCGCCACCCAGGTTGCCCGGCCCGTGAGCTTGTGCCCGGACGTGTCGAACTGGTGCTCGTGGTCGGCCATCGCGAACCAGTAGCGGGAGCCGAATTCCCAGCCCGCGCCGGTCCCATAGGTTGCGACCGAATCAGCCGGGAACCGCCTCTCGGTCACGCCGAGCTGACCCGTTCCTCCGCCTTCAAATGTGCCGTAGCGACCGGAGATGCTCGACCGGTCACGCGGCCCGAACTGCAGGTCGACCCCGGCCCGGCCGCCGCCGTAGCGATTCTGCCAGATGCCGTCGCCGGTCTGCTCGACCGACAGGGTCTCCCCGCCGATGATGACGATGTCGTGAGCGTGCAGCGGCACGCCTGCTCCGGTCAGGAAAGGTCAGGGCCCGGCCGGCAGCGAATCTACGTGGCTGGCCCGGTAGCTTTCGAGCACCATCTTGGTGTTATTCTGGCTGTCGTTGAGGCCGACGAAGCGGTGCGGCTGGGCGAGTTCGTACCAGAACCTGACCTCGCGCGTGGGGAGTATCAGGACGATTTCCCGACACATGATATCGCCGAGGCTGGTGGCGATGAGCTTGGTGCCGAGCACCAGGAATTTGACCGGCACGGTCCGGAATTCGAATGGAATCACGAGGTTGTCGCGAAACGACGTCCCCGAGAGCAGCGGAACGGCCCGCAGCCAGGTCTGGACCATGTCGTAGGAGTGGAAGCGGCCCGGCAGGCGCAGTTCTTCGTCGGTCGTTCCGTCAATCGTCTGTTTTTCGATCTGGACCCGGCCGCGCAGATAGCGGGCGCTGAGCTCGAACTCCGATATGTCGGTTTCGACCGACCGGAACGTCCGCAGCGGTGAAAGGCTGTCGCGCCGGAGAACGACCTGAACCGAATCGTAGAACCATTCGGCATCAGGCAGCGGCTGGACGACGTTCGTCACGACCAGCGTGGGGATTACCCGGATGCTGTCGCTCTGGCTCGCGTCGCCCATCTCTTCGTCGAACTCCAGGCTCACAACCGAGCGGTAGAGAGCCGAGTCATTCCGGGTGACGACATAGACCGATACCTCGCCGTCCTGCCACTGCGGGACCTCGAACGCGGGCATCGGCCCGAGGTCCTCGGTCACGCACGCGGCCGACAGCAGCAAACCACAGGCTGCAACCCACAACCCGGCATCATGCGCGGCGCGCCCGGCATAATGCCGGTTTTTATCCCGTCGCCGGCGCATTGTCATCCGCTCAATGCTAACCCTTGGCGTCGCTCAGTCAACCTCCTCGCCCCTACTCCCTCGTCTCTCGCCCCTTCTCCAGATACAACAGCAGCCGCTCCATGTCCGCCGGCAGCGACGA
>CAZAKP010000091.1:0-6743 GCA_964485845.1 uncultured bacterium
ATCGGCAACTATGTGCCGAGACGGTGCGGCATTGCCACGTTCACCACGGACGTCTGCGAATCGGTCGCCCGCGAGGCACCGGATGTCGATTGCGTGGCTGCGGCCATGAACGACACGGTCGAGGGCTACGACTACCCTGACCGCGTCCGTTTCGAAGTAGCCCAGAACGACCTCGACGAGTACCGCCAACTCGCCGACTTTCTGAATCTGGGCCGCGTCGACCTGGTGTGCATCCAACATGAATATGGCATCTACGGAGGTCCGGCCGGCAGCCACCTGCTGCTGACCCAGCGCCGCCTGCGCATGCCCGTCGTCACCACGCTCCATACGGTGCTCAGGGAGCCGAACGACCTGCAGCGCCAGGTGCTCATCGAGCTTTGCGGCCTGTCCGACCGGGTCATCGTGATGAGCGAGCGCTCCCGGGGATATCTCGGCGAAATCTACGGAGTCCCGACCGCCAAGGTGGACCTCATCCACCACGGTATCCCCGACATGCCCTTCGTTGACCCCAACTTCTACAAGGACCTGTTCGGCGTGGAAGGGCGGCGCGTAATCCTGACATTCGGGCTCCTGTCCCCAAACAAGGGCATCGAGAACGTCATCCGCGCCCTGCCGGCCGTCGTCGAACGATTCCCGGATGCGGTCTACATCGTGCTTGGCGTGACTCACCCCCACGTCAAACGCGAGAAAGGCGAGGAGTATCGTATCTCCCTGCAGCGCCTCGCGCGCGAGTTGCACGTGAATGAGCACGTCGTGTTCCACAACCGCTACGTGGACATCAACGAGTTGTGCCAGTTCCTCGGCGCGGCCGACGTCTACGTCACGCCCTACCTGAACGCGGCCCAGGCCGTGTCCGGCACCCTGGCCTACGCCGCCGGCACCGGCAAAGCCGTCGTATCCACTCCCTACTGGTATGCCGAGGAACTGCTGGCCGAGGGGCGGGGAAGGCTCGTGCCGTTCAACGACCACACGGCCATGGCCGAAACACTGGTCGGACTCTTCGCGAATGAAGCCGAACGTCATGCCATGCGCAAGCAGGCCTACGCGTTCGGCCGACAGATGATATGGAAGGAAGTCGCCCGCAGCTATCTCGACACCTTCAAGCGCGCCGCCGCGGAGCGGATGCGCAGCCCGGTCTTCGTCGACCGCGCCACCGCCGAGGAACAGATGGACATGGACCTGCCCGAACTCAAGCTCAACCATCTGCTCACCCTGACCGACGACACCGGCATCATTCAGCACGCCCGCAGCACGGTGCCCAATCTGAACGAAGGCTATGCGACCGACGACAACAGCCGCGCCCTAATCGTGGCCCTGCGGGCGCTGGAGCATGAGGAAGACCCCGCGGTGCTCCACCGGCTCGCCAACCGCTACCTGGCTTTTGTCGACTTCGCCTTCAATCCCGAGAACCGGCGCTTCCGCAACTTCCTTGGCTATGACCGCCGCTGGCTGGAAGATGCCGGGTCGGAAGATTCCCACGGCCGTGCGCTCTGGAGTCTGGGCACCGTGGTGGGGGCCGCGCACGACGATGCCTTCGTCGCCCTGGCCATGAACTTGTTCGACTCGGCCCTGCACGCGGTCGAGATGTTCTCGAGTCCGCGGGCCTGGGCATACACGCTGCTTGGGGTATGTTCCTACATCCGCCGCTTTCCCGGGGCCAGCAACGCCCGCCGGGTCCGGGAAAGACTGGCACGGCGTCTGCTCGACCTGCACAAGGCGGTGGCCACCGATGACTGGCCATGGTTCGAGCAGTCGCTCAGCTACGCCAACGCCTGGCTCAGCCAGGCGCTCATCCGTGCGGGGAGCGACATGGGCGACAAGCAGATGGTGGATGCCGGCCTGAGCACGCTGGACTGGCTTGTGCGAGTCCAGACCGGCGAGAACGGCAGCTTCTCCCCGATTGCCAACTCCGGATGGCGCCGCGGCGCCCCGCGCGCGCGGTTCGACCAGCAGCCGCTGGAAGCGCAGTGCACGATTGAAGCCTGTTTCCGGGCCTGGCGGGTCACCGGCGACCAGCGCTGGCGCCGGGCGATGACGACTGCATTTGAGTGGTTCCTGGGCCGCAACGACCTCGGCCTGCCGGTCTACGACTACGCGACCGGCGGCTGCCACGACGGCCTGCATGCCGAAGGCGTCAACATCAACGAAGGCGCGGAGTCCACACTCGCGTTCCTCGGGTCGCTGCTCACGCTCCGCCATGCCGAGACTGTGGGCGGCGAGGAGGACAATTGAACCCGACGGCCCGTGACCTGCTGTTTCAGCGCCATCCCGCCAACCCGATACTGACCGCTGCTGACTGGCCGCACACAGTGAACGCGGTTTTCAATCCCGGTGCCGTGCGGCTGCCCGACGGCTCGACTCTGCTGCTCTGCCGCGTCGAAGACCGCCGCGGCATCTCTTCTCTATGGGCCGCACGCTCACGGGATGGCGTGGGCGACTGGCACATCGACCCGGAACCGTTGCTGCAGCCTGAATCGGCAGAGCACCCCGAGGAAACCTGGGGCGTCGAGGACGCACGGATAGTCTGGCTGGACGAACTCAAGAAGTACGCCATCACCTACACCGCCTATTCCTCCACCGGCCCGGCCGTATCACTAGCCCTGACTGCCGACTTCCGGGCCTGCGAACGGATCGGAGTCGTGATGCCGCCCGAGGACAAGGACGCCGCGCTCCTGCCCCGCCGCTTCAACGGCCGCTGGCTCATGCTCCACCGGCCCCGTACCGGGCACGGCTCCGATGTCTGGCTGGCGGAATCTCCGGACCTCATTCACTGGGGCCGACACCGACTCGTGCTCCCCGCCCGGCGCGGGGCCTGGTGGGATGCCAACAAGATCGGGCTCGGCCCGCCGCTAGTCGAGACCGACCGCGGCTGGCTGATTCTCTACCACGGCGTCAGGATGACCGCGGCCGGCTGCCTGTACCGACTGGGACTGGCCCTGCTCGACTCGTCCGACCCCGGCCGCGTGCTGCTGCGCGGCGGAGAATGGGTGCTCGGCCCGCGCGAAAGCTACGAACGTCAGGGCGATGTCGGTGACGTTGTATTCCCCTGTGGTCTCACGATGGACCCGGACGGCGACGGCCTGCAACTCTACTACGGCGCTGCCGATACGAGTATTGCCCTCGCCACTACCCGGGTATCAGCGCTCATTTCCTGGCTCGAACGCCACTCCTCTCCGCCCGACTGCGTCCCGGCCTGACTGCAATCGGTCCGCGTCTGCGGGATTCCGAGAAAGGCGACCGCCGGCGGTTTGACTTACGTCTTGCGCGGAGTATCCTCTCACCCGACGCAGACGGCAAGAAGCCGTTCTTGTCGCAGGAACTCCTCTCTGCCGTTACCCTGCACCTGTCCAGCATGCGCTTCATGAAACGCCCGCCCGCCCTGACGACGACGCGACGCTTCGCGGCAACGAAGACCGCTGCCGCCGCCGGAGTGCCGAACCTGATGGTCCGCTTGCCCACAACGTCGCTTCCGGACTCGCCTGAGTTGGCCGCCGGTTCGTCCAGAAACAGACCATGAAGATCCAGTTCAACATCATGCTCACCGTCGCCCTGGCGGTGCTCCTGGGCACTTTCGGAGCACGGCTGTTCAAGCGGCTCAAGATACCACAGGTCGTTGCCTATATCGTCATCGGTGTGCTGCTCGGTGAGAGCGGCCTCCGGATCATCAACGCCGCCACCGCCGAAGGCTTGACCCCGCTCAGTCTCCTGGCGCTCGGTATCATCGGGTTCATGATCGGCGGCGAGCTGAAGCTCGAAGTCTTCCGGCGTCAGGGCAAGCAGGCAATGGTCATCCTGCTGGCCGAAGGCATGGGCGCCTTCGTCATCGTCACGGCGCTGGTCGGGCTCATAACCCGGAACTGGGCACTGGCACTGCTCCTCGGCGCCATATCGTCGGCGACCGCGCCGGCGGCAACGGTCGACGTGCTCTGGGAATACCGTACGCTCGGCGCGCTGACGACGATGGTGCTGGCGATCGTCGCGCTCGATGACGGGCTCGCGCTGCTCCTGTACGGGTTCGCTGCCGCCATCGCACGGACCATGCTCGACCACTCACGTTTCTCAATCCTGACCCTGGCCCAGCCGCTATACGAAATCGTCGGCGCACTGATACTCGGCGCCGGGGTCGCGCTCATATTCCGCTGGGCGACGCGGCGCATGCGCGAGCGGGAGATGACACTCGCACTGGCGCTGGGCTGCATCCTGCTGCTGGTCGGCGTGTCGCAGGCAACCGGCGTCGACATGATCCTCGCGGCCATGGCGTTCGGTTCGCTCTTCGCCAACATTGCCGGCCGCGACGGCGAAGAGGTCTTCGCCATCGTCCAGCGCTTCGCGCCGCCGATCTTCGTGCTCTTCTTTGTCCTGGTCGGCGCCCGGCTCAAGATCTCGGCGATGACGGGCGTGATGTGGCTGGCGGCACTCGGCTACGTGGTCGGTCGTACCGGCGGCAAGTTCAGCGGCGCCTGGCTGGGCGCCAGGCTGACCCGGGCGCCGGAGGCAATCCGGCGCTTCCTCGGGTTCTGCCTTTTCTCTCAGGCAGGGGTCGCCATCGGGCTTGCCGTGCTGTCGTCACAGGCGTTCTCTTCCCGCCCGGAAATCGGCGCGACCATCATCACAGTTGTGACCGCAACGACGTTCCTGGTCCAGGTCATCGGCCCGCCCTCGGTCAAGTACGCGGTCACCAGAGCGGGTGAGGTCGGCCGCAACGTAACGGTCGAGGACCTGCTGGCCACATTCAGAGTGAAGGACGTCATGAGCCCGTGCCGCTCCGGCATCCGCGCCCACGCGCCCCTGCCCGAGGTGATGGATACGGTGGCCCGGTCCGAAGCTGTCTACTTCCCGGTAGTCGAAGAAAGCGGTACGCTGCTCGGCGTTATCACGCTGGAGAGACTCAAGGCCGTTCTGAATCTGCCGGACGTCGGACCGTTTATCGTGGCCCAGGACCTGGCTGAACCCGTGCACTTCACGGTGCAGCCGGATACGACTCTGCGGGAGGCGAACCAGTTGATGAAGGACCAAGGACGCGACTTCCTCGTCGTGCTCGACGCTAAGCAGGTCGCCGGCTTCCTGGTCTCCCGGCAGGTTGACCGCGTGCTGGAAGCCGAGATCGCTCGCCGTCGTCAAACCGCCACGCAGCCAGCCTGACCGGAACCCGCCGCCCAGGCGCCCGAGTCAAAACCGCAAAGGGAGGATCATTGACAGCACAGGAAGCGGCCAGACTCGCTCACGACCTTGCCGGCCGTTCTGAAGTACTGTTACTCGGGACCGTGGACGCGGACGGCCATCCGTATATCAAAGCCCCTTCGCAAGTTGAGACAGACGGGATCAAGGACATCTGGTGTGTGACGCATGTCAAAATGCGACGAGCAGACCATCCTGCACGGAATCCGGATTCCTGCACCTACTTCCTGGACGCCGCCAGATTCCAGGGACTCATGCTCATGGGGCACACAGAAGTGCTTCTTGATTCAGAGAATCGCCGTCGATTCCGGCAGCCGCAGTCGGTAGCGGCGGCCAGCACGTTCGCTTGGACGATGGTTCTGAGCCGACTAGCGATCAGATGAAGACTGCGTCTGAGCGGGCGACGGGACTACGAGCACGGGACAGGTGGCCGTTCTAACCACCTTGTCGGCAACCGAACCGAAGGCGAGGCGGCGCCAGCCGCTGCGACCGTGCGTGGCGATGACGATGAGGTCGGCGGCTTCATCCTGTGCGAGGCCAACGATGGCCTCGGCAGCGCTTCCGACCAGCACCCTGATTCCGCAAGTCAGCCCCGACGGCAGGTTCTCAGCCACCAGCCGTTCCAGATTCTGCCGGGCCTGGCGCTCCTCGTCCCGCTGATACCGCTCGACTTCGGCCGAGCTGGGCACCGTTGCCATTCGCTCGGACGGAACCATCGGAGGCATCGGTGGCGACGCCAGCACATGCACAAGGACAAGCTCGGCCCCGAAGTGCGCGGCCAGTTCGCCGGCGGTCGTGACCGCCGGGTAGCCGGCAATGCTGAAGTCAGTGGCACCGACGATCTTCCGTACCGGCAGCATGCTCATCTCATATTCCGGGCATACCGGGGCCCGGCGACCTTCGTCTCATGCCATCATCACGCCTATCCAAACCGGTGGCCGCGCCGGCGTCGTTTCTCCTTCTCAGTACCGCAGTCCATGGCAGCCGGGAAGTCCGGGATTATCAACTCGACCGGCCCTTGTTTCTCGCTGCGGTCGGGCGGCTCTCCCTCTTTCCGGCCAGCGAGGCGGGCCAACGCCCGACCGACGGATACGAACCACGAACGCGCCATGCTATCGGACAAAGCTGAGAATCTGCCGGAGGTCCCGGCTATCTATCACCCGGTCCGCAGCCAGTCCTGCTATCGGACTCGTCGGGCAGAACGCTATCCCGACTCCGGCGTACCTGAGCATGCACGCGTCGTACTCACTGTCGCCGACCGCGACGACGTTCTCGAATGGAACGCCCCGCTGGTCGATGAGGCTCAGCATGACGTTGCTCTTGCAGAAGTTGTGGCTGCAGAGGCTGCGGCCGGTCCGGGCGAAGACGGACGGCACTTTCACTTCGCCGGTTGCCACCGCGTTCGAGAACTCCAGCTCGTTGGCGATTGAGAAGTCCGCCCCCAATTCGGCCGCGGCCTGGCGCGCCACGAAATCGTAGCCGTCGCTGACGATCCCGACGGCGTACCCCCTGCGCTTCAACTCGGCGACCGTCTCGGCGGCGCCGTCGGCGAACTCCATTGACCT
>CAZAKP010000091.1:6843-7933 GCA_964485845.1 uncultured bacterium
CCGACGTCCACGCCGTAGTCGTTCTCGAACCGCAGCCTGAGCAGGAACTCACGCCTCCCGGCAATGATACCGGAAAGGGGCTGCGTGAAACGGAGCGCCTCGGGGTACAAGAGGCTCAAGAGCGGTTTGGCCACAAGTTCAGTCACGCGGCCCGCAGTTCTGCCGAACGTGCTTTTCACAAAGTCGGCCGTACCCGCAAGCAATGGAGCGACAAGCCGGTCAACTACGTCGGGCACGTAGTTGGCGATGTCTCCGTCAAGATAGACGACGACCTCGTTCTTTGCCACCAGCAGGCCCTCGTACATGGACATGCCTTTGCCGCGTCTGGTGCTGTAGATCACACTCGCGCCGGCGGCGCGGGCCAGCGCTACCGTCTCATCCTCTGACATATCATCCACAACGACCACTTCGTCGACCGCCGCGGAACTGCGGGCGCGGGTCACTACCGCGCCGATTGTCTGTTCCTCGTTGAGGACTGGGATGACAACGGAAGCTCTCATAGCCCTGACCGTCGTACTTGGACCGCCGCCTATTAACGGCGGAACAGCATGAGCAGTGCGTGTACGACGACCCACGCGCCGCCGGCAATAAGAATCAGCAATCTGGCATACTTGCCCCAATCCTTCATTGTGGCCGGCTGAGCGTCCGCGCCCAGACCCCTGAGCCATTTGAGGTCGGCGTAGCGGATGAAAAGCAGTGCACAGACCGTGGCCCAGAAAATGGCATCAAAGTAAGAGAAGGTTCCGCGCTGAAGAATGAGACCAAGGAACACTACCAGGGCGAAGTTGCCTGCCATTATCCAGATGATACGGGCGATTGTGCTGAGACAGCCGGCCTGTTCCGGCTGAGCAGAAATGGGGGCTTGCCCCCCGGATGGAGCGGGCATAGGGACCTCCGGAATGTAGCCTGTCGCCAGGCGTTGTGCGAGACCCGGCCTGCGCCGCGTCACACGTCAAATTCCAGATGGCGGCCCGACCATCCGCCTGCCTGCGACGGCTCAGACCGCGTCCGCCGCACCCTTTGCAGGCTCCACCAGTGCGCCGCTTCAAAGGCCGGTAGCACCAGCGGATACCATCGGGAGCAACCCGAC
>CAZAKP010000091.1:8033-12003 GCA_964485845.1 uncultured bacterium
TAAGTATTCTGTCCATTTGGACTTAACCAGTCCATTCGGCTCCGTCCGGTCGCCCGCCCGTAGAACCAGGCGCCGACAACAATGTCCAGAATCGCCAAGGGTGCCACGCCGGTACAGATTCTCGTCACCGGATTCGCCCTCATCGTGCTGGTGAGTGCGATCCTGCTGGCGATGCCTTTCAGTTCCACGCGCCACGTATTCCAGCCCTTTGTTGACTGCGTGTTCATGACCGCTTCGGCGATCTCCACCACCGGCCTCGTCGTGGCCGACATCGGCAAAGACTACACCCTGTTCGGCCAACTGGTGATGCTCATCGTCATCCAGATCGGCGGCATCGGCTACATGTGCTTCCTGCCCCTCGTCGTCGGCAGCCTGTTGCGCGGCCAAATGTCGATCAGCAGCCGGATGATCCTGCGCGAGTCCATGGCCCGGCCCACCTGGCTCGACATGGTGAAGTTCGCCCGGGTGATCGTTGTGTCGACAGTGGTCATCGAGACCATCGGTGCCGCGATTCTCGCCTGGCACTGGTCGGCAACGATGCCGCTCGATGCAGCCATCTACGCCGGCGTCTGGCACTCAATCAACGCGTTCTGCACCGCCGGCATGTCCATCTGGAGCGACAACATGATGCGCATCGGCACGCTGATCGTTCCCAACCTCGCGTTAATACTGCTGGAGCTGGCCGGCGGCATCGGTTTCTTTGTGCTCTACGATATCGCCCGCCAGTCGAAGAAGATGGTACGCGGCATCCATCCGCACCAGATCACAACCCACTCCCGGCTCGCGCTCACGGTCACGGGCATCGTCGTCGGCATAGGTACCGTCGTGGTTCTCTTAACCGAGTGGCCTCATTCCAGCCTGTCGGCCGGAGGGACCATCCTGACCGCGGCGTTTCAGGCAGTCAGCGCCGAAACCACAACCGGGTTCAACTCCGTTGACATCGCGGCCATGAGCGCGCCAGCCATATTCATGCTCATCGTCCTGATGTTCATCGGCGCGTCGCCGAACTCCACCGGCGGCGGCATCAAGACCACCACGCTCGGCGTGATGGTCGCCGGACTCTGGGCCGTACTCAAAGGCCGGGAGGACATCACCATGTTCCGCCGGAGGATTCCCTACAAGGTCCTTCATTCGGCCTTCAGCCTGACCCTTGCGGCCGGGCTCTGGTGCACTATAGTAATTGGCCTCATGCTGCTGATCGAGCCCGCGACATTCGTGCAGATCGTCTTCGAGGTCGTCTCGGCGTTCGGCAACGTCGGCCTGTCCATGGGCATCACGAACTCCCTCTCGGAAATGAGCCGCCTGCTGCTTTCGGCGACCATGTTCTTCGGCCGGCTCGGCCCCCTTGCCATCGGCTTCTCGCTCATCGGCCGGAGCGACGCGCCACTGCACCGATTCGCCGAAGAAGAAGTCTACGTCGGCTAATCACATGGAGTCATGATGCCCTTCCGACGTGCCAATGTCCTGCATCCGGACTCGCCTCCAACCAGCACCCTGCCGGCGTGGATGGAGACGATGATGACAACGCTCACCGGATTGCTTGTAGCGTACTTCCTCACCTACCACGGGCTGCTGATCCATCTGCCGCTGCAACTCGGCGTCGTTGCCCGCTGGCTCGACGGGTTTCTGGTCGTGCTGCTGGCGGTCGAGATCCTGCCGCTTTACCGGAACCGCCGGATATGGCGCCAGTCCTGGTACCAGAACTGGTTCGATACGGTGCTGCTTGCCGCGGCCCTGGCCGCCAACCTCCTGCACGGTTGGGGCGGCGTGTTCGTGTTCCTACGCCAGGTCGTCCACCATGGTCGGCACGAAGCACTGGGCCGTTTCGTTGACGCGCTTGCCCGCCGGCCCATCGCCCTGCTGGCCGCAAGCTTCGCCGCGCTGGCCGTCGCCGGCACCGGGCTACTGCTACTACCGGCTGCTACAACCGACGGTCAGGGCCTGTCCCTTGTGAACGCCTTCTTCACCGCGGCATCCGCGGCCTGCGTCACCGGCCTGACCGTGATCGACATTGGCAGCGTCCTGACGCAATTCGGCCAGACGGTCGTGCTGGTCCTGTTTCAGCTCGGCGGGATAGGCATAATGACCTTCTATGCCGGACTGGCGTCGGCGCTCGGGGTCAGACTAACCATCGCCCAGCGCAAGAGCCTGACCATGACGGTCGAGCAGCCCAGAGGCTTTGAGCTTGCCCACACACTACGCTATGTCCTCATCCTGACGATTATCGCGGAACTGACCGGTACTGCGCTGCTCTATCCCCGGATGGCGGAGAAGTTTGCCACGACCGACGAAGCGCTGTTCGCGTCGGCTTTCCACGCGATCTCCGCCTTCTGCAACGCCGGCTTCGGTCTGTTTGCCGACAACCTGGTCGGCTTCCAGGCCGACTGGCTCGTGAACCTCACCATCATCGGCCTGATCGTGCTGGGCGGCATCGGGTTCAGCGTAGCCCATGAGATCATCACTCGGCGGTCCCTGCGCCGCTCCCCGCGCGCCACCTGGCGCGGAATCACCACACACAGCCGCCTCGCGCTCACCGCCACCGGCATCCTCATCCTGATCGCCACGCTCGCCTTCTTCCTGTTCGAACACTTCAACGCCCTTGCCGGCCTGCCAATCGGCACCAAGGTCCTCGCTTCGGTCTTCCAAGCCGTGACACCGCGTACCGCCGGCTTCAACACGGTTTCGCTCGCCTCGCTCCAGCCGGTCACGATCATCTGCTGGGTGCTCTTGATGTTCATCGGTGCGTCACCCGGCGGCACCGGCGGCGGTATCAAGACCACCACCGCTGCGGTCCTCCTGCTCTCGGTGCGCAGCCAGTTCCGCGGCCGCGACGACGTCGAATACGGCGGCCGCACCATACCAAAGGTGACGGTGTTCCGGGCCGCGGCCGTGCTTGTGCTCTCGGCCCTGGCCCTCTTGATTGCGTTTGGCACGCTGCTGATGACAGAGAAGCAACCCTTCGCGGACCTGCTCTTCGAGACGGCGTCGGCCTTCGGCACGGTGGGCCTTTCCACCGGCATCACCCCGCTGCTCACCGCCGCGGGCAAACTCGTTCTCACCGTGCTGATGTACGTGGGCAGGATTGGGCCATTGACCTTCGTGCTCGCGATGCGGGCACGCGAAAGAACTTCGCCCGTAGCTTATCCCACCGCCCAGATCATGGTGGGCTAGAACCCCAAACCCGATGTTGAAAGCCACGAAGACACACGGAAGGGGTCGAGGGGTCGAGGAATCAAGGATTCGAGTGCCGGACACTGGACCCCTTGAATCCTGCAATCCTGAGCCGCACAGTGCGTGCTTTCGTGGCATCGGTTTCGGGAGTATAATGGAGGATAGATGAAACAATTCGTGGTAATCGGGCTCGGCAACTTCGGCTACACGGTCGCGACCCGGCTCGCTCAGATCGGCCACCAGGTGCTCGCGGCCGACTCGAACGCGACCCGGATCGAGCATATCAAAGACATGGTCACGCAGGCCGTCGTTATCGACGCCAAAGACAAGAACGCGCTGGCCGAGGTTGTCTCCGACGCGATCGACGCGGCAGTGGTAGGACTCGGCGACTCGGTCGAGGCGAGCCTGCTCTGCGTACTCTACCTCAAAGAGCTCGGGGTCAAACGCGTCATCGCCAAAGCGGCCAGCGACGACCACGGCCGCATCCTCGAATCCATCGGCACGTCCGAGGTCATCTACCCGGAGCGCAACTCCGCCCTGCGCCTGGCCGAGAAACTCAACGCGCCCACCAGCGTCATCGACTACATCGAACTCTCGCCCGAATACTCAATCATCGACGTCGCGGTGCCCGACGACTTCGTGGGCAAGACCCTCAAGCAACTCGCGCTGCCCAAGAAGCAGGGCATCCTTGTCATCGCGGTCCGGAGCGTGCTCAAAGGCGGCGAGATCCAGCTCCTGCCCCCGGCCGACTACAAGTTCGAGCCCGACACGATCATGACCGTCATCGGCCGCTACGAAG
>CAZAKP010000092.1:0-5417 GCA_964485845.1 uncultured bacterium
ATCTACGCCTGCCTGACGCTCAAGCGGCTGTCAGTTGACAAAGCTGTGGGCTTCCTGAGGGAACGGTTTGCGGGCACAGGCATCAACTACCAGCACGTCGCGAAGAGCCTGGCATGGTTCGTGGACGCCGAGTCCGAGCCGGACCCGCACCTGTTGATGCAGGCTGACTGGTCCGCCGTCAAGACGTACTTCGACTCGCACGCTGCCGACTTCGCTGAATCTCTGGCCTGACCGAACGCTTGACTCCCGCCCGCCGCCGGGCTAGTATCCGCTCGATGCAATCGGCTGCCTGCTCGGCCTTGGCGGAAGGGAGATAGGTAATGCGTTCGCGAATCCCCGCGTTGCTGGGGTCATCGCTCGTAGTATCCATAGTCGGCACAATAGCACTGGGGGCCCCTCGACTGCAGCCGGCGTCGGTCACCGACGGCATAGTCGGCGTGCTCGGCACCGAAGGGAACGTGCTCGGCCGACTGTCGGTGATGCCGGATGGGACCCTGTGGATCTTCTACTGCATGATGGCGACAAGCGGGGCCGGCAGTCGGATTCCTGGGGCATCCCCCTTCTCGTGGCGAGCCAGCCACCTCAGCAGTGACGGAAGCCGAATAGGATCTGAGATCGCGCTCACGGACGACCCGCGTCTCGCACGGACTACCAGAGTGATGCCGGTCGGCACTACGGCACGGGGAGACCTGATAGCATACTGCTCGTACGATTTTGGGCTGGGGCAGTCGGTGCAGGGCTGGTTCATGCAGTTGAGCAAGGGCAGGCTCCAGGCGGTTGGCCCGACTCTCGAATACGACGTGGCGAGAGGGCGATGCGTTGTCGACACGGACGGCAGAGTTCGGGTGTTCTGGATCAGCCAGGACAGCGTGTGGAGCGCGCTCTACAACAATGCCGGCAAACGATTCGCGCTGATACGCTGGGACAAGTTCGCCACGGCCGACCAGCCGGCATTCGTCCATGCCGGGGCAGGCAGCGCCCTTGCCTTGGATTCTCCCGGACGGATTCTGCTGGCAAGACTTGGGGAGCCGCGCGACTCCACGCTGTCGCTGTATCGGCTTGGCTTCACGACGCTCTCCCTCTTGGACTCCGGACGGCTGAGCGCTTTCTCTGACCGGCGAACGTTCACGAGAACCGTCGACAGCATGACAAACCAGTGGCAACTTGTGCGCAGCGGACTCGGCTACTGGCTGTCCATTCCGGCACTGAGTCTAGTAGATGGTTGGTGGCGGTGTGATGACTCCCGGCGAGCGTCGTACTACATCGACTCAAGTCTGACAGCCGTTCCGGGCGACCGATTGCCGACGTCTGCGCCCGCAGACTTCGCCCGCGCGCCGTCAGGTTCGCCCTTAGCCGTGGAATACGCCGTGGACTGGCTGCCGAACGAATACAGAGTGAACAACACGACGCGCAGGGACGGCACGCTGAGGATTACATACATCGCGTTCGGCACCGACGGTGTGCGGTACGAGCAACGGGAATCGAGGGGCGTCTCCGGAGTTCTTCTGTCGGGACCTGATTGATCCGTCGCGAACTCCGGGCCACTCACCCTGACGGACCGGGCAGGAACAACGCCCGGTCGTCTCCCCGATACTCGGTTGATGGCTAACGGCTGACAGCCTGCGCAATCTGCTGATCCGCCGTCCTCGCTGCTTGACCGGACGCAGAATCGAAGTATCATCAGCAACCACAAAGGAGGTCCAATGCCGTGTAAGAAGTGCGGAGTCAAGAAGACCGCCAAGAAGACCGCTAAGAAAAAGACCAAGAAGTAACATCCGTATCGTCTTCAGCAGGGGCTCAAAGCCCCCGTTTGTCCCGGACGAAGACGAAATCAGAGCGCAGAAACCAGAATGCAGAATGCAGGGCTCCGGATCAGTCTAGCTTCTGCAGTCTCGCCTCTCGCTTCTAGCTTCGATCGACCAGGCTGATCGTGCACGAACTGCTCGAACGGTTCTCCGAGTCCCCGGCCCTGCCGGGCATCGCCGAGAGCCTCGCTTCAGGAGCGCACACGGGCGTGTCGGGAGCAGTCGGCTCCGCGCGAGCCATGCTTGCCGCCGCGCTCGCCCAGCGTCTTGCCCGGACTGTCATTCTGATTCCTGATGACGTGCCGACCGCCCGCGCCCTGGACCTCGACCTGTCGACCATCGCTCCGGACCTTCCGCTCCTCTTCTTCGAACCCGAGTCGCCGCGTCTACCGGCAGATCTCGCCACGCTCGGTTCCGGGCCGGCCGTTATCGTCGCACCGGCAGAGAACTTGAACAAGGGGGCGCCGGTATGGGAGATGCCGAATGCCGAACGCCAGGCGGCGGGCTGGGAACCCGGCCCCCTGAACTTGTCACTCAATCAGCAGTTGGCGCTGGACAGGCTGGTCGGCTGGCTTGAGGAGAACGGGTACGAACGCACCGACCTCGTGACCGAACCGGGCGAGTACGCCACGCGCGGCGGCATCGCGGACGTCTTTCCTGAGAGCAGCGAATCTCCGGTCCGGGCTGAGTTCCTTGGTGACAGCATCGCATCGCTGCGGCGATTCGACCCGCTGCTTCAGCGCTCGGTAGCCCACATCGAGTCCGCATCGCTGCCGACCCGCAAGCGACCGAAGATGTCGGATCAGCCGGCCTCCATCCTGCTGCCCAAAGACCTCATTGTCATTACCGAAGCGAAAGAGGTCGAGGCTTACGCCGTACTGCTGCTGTGCGCCGACCCCGATGCCGAGTTCAACCTCGGCTTCAAGCCGGCACACAGCTATCTCGGCAACATCGAACTACTTCGCAGCGAAATCGCCGAACGCCAATCGCCAAACGCCGAGCGACAGTTCGACTGGTACGTTGCTGCCAGCACGCAAAGCCAGCGCGAACGGCTCTCCGCTATCATCGGCGAAGGGCCGCATTACTTCAGCGGTACGCTGAGCTCCGGCTTCATCGCCGAGTCGCTGGGCTTCGGCCTCCTGACCGAGCGCGAGATATACGGAACGCCCGTGTTCCATCCGCCGCGCCGCCGTTTCAAGGGACTGCCGATTGACAACATCGTGTCGCTGCGGCCGGGCGACTACGTGGTGCACATCGACTACGGCATCGGCTCGTTTGAAGGCACGAAGCGAATGACGCTTGCCGGAGTCGAGAAGGATTACGTCGTCCTCCGCTACGCCGGAAATGACAAGGTCTATGTGCCGGTCGAGAACATCGGCCTGCTCGACCGGTACGTCGGCTCCGAGGACAGCGCGCCCGCGCTCGACCGGCTCGGCGGCAGGTCGTGGCTCCACGCGAAGGCCAAGGCCGCGCGGGCCAGCGCCGAGTACGCCGAGGAACTGCTCGGGATTTACGCGCGCCGGGCCGCGGCCCGCGGTATTCAGTTCGGACGAGATAACAAGTGGCAGACCGAGCTCGAGGCCTCGTTCCCGTACGAGGAGACGCCGGACCAGCTCAAGGTCATGGCCGAGGTGAAACGCGACATGGAATCGACGCGACCGATGGACCGGCTCATCTGCGGCGACGTCGGGTACGGGAAGACCGAAATCGCATTACGAGCGGCGTTCAAGGCAGCATCAAACCTGAAGCAGGTCGCCGTGCTCGCGCCGACCACCATCCTCTGCTACCAGCACTACGCGACGTTCCGCAAACGGCTGGCCCGTTTCCCGTTCCGGGTTGAAATGCTGTCGCGTCTCGTGCCTCCTCCGCAGCAGCGCGAGATCTTCGCCGGCCTGAAGTCCGGCGTCGTGGATATCGTCGTCGGCACTCATCAACTGCTGAACCCCGGCGTCGCCTACCACGACCTCGGGCTCCTGATAATCGACGAGGAACAGAAGTTCGGCGTGAAGCAGAAGGAACGCATCCGCTCGGCCCGCGCCGAGGTAGACGTCCTCACGCTGACCGCGACCCCTATCCCCCGCACGCTCTACATGTCCCTCTCCGGGCTGCGCGACATCTCGCAGATCCACACCGCGCCACCGGGGCGGCGCGAGATTGCCACCGAGGTAGCGCCCTGGCACGACCGGCTCATCTGTGACTACGTAACCCGCGAACTTGCGCGCGGCGGCCAGGTCTTCTTCGTTCACAACGAGATTGAGACCATCATGGAAGTCGCCGAGAGGCTGCAACGTATCCTGCCCGGCGTTCGCTTCGCCGTCGCGCACGGACAGATGTCGGGACGCCACATGGCTGACATCTACCTCGGCTTCGCGTCGGGCGAGTACCAATTGCTCCTCTCGACCGCCATTATCGAATCCGGCCTCGACCTGCCGAACGTCAACACCATCATCGTGAATCGGGCGGACAAGTTCGGACTCGCCGACCTGCATCAGTTACGCGGCCGTGTGGGCCGGTCCGAAGCGCAGGCGTACGCCCTGTTCCTCACGCCTGCCCGTCGCGAGATAACTGAGGATGCCCGCAAGCGTCTCTCGGCCCTGCTCGCCTACTCGAAGCTGGGCTCCGGCTTCAAACTGGCAATTCGTGACATGGAAATCCGCGGCGTCGGCAACCTGCTCGGTACCGAACAGCACGGACAGGTAGCCCGGGTCGGGTTCAACCTGTACACCCAGATGCTCAAGGAAGCAGTGGCGAGGCTCAAGGGCGAACCGGTAGCGGTCGAACCCGAACTCAGTCTCGACGTATCGGCATACATACCGAAGGAATATGTATCAGACAGCTTTGAGCGTGTAGCCCTCTACAAGCGCCTCCTGGCAGTGGAAAGCGAGCAGGAACTCGAAGAATTGCGCGCGGAACTCGTCGACCGGTTCGGCCGCTACCCGGCGCCGGTCGAAACCTTGTTCCTCATCGCGCTCGTGCGAGTGCGCAGCCGCAGACTCGGCCTGCTCAAGGTGAGCCTGAAAAACCACGTCGCGACGATTGTCCGATCCGACAAGACGGTCACAGCCAAGGGCGGAATCGACGAGCTACTCGACTGGCTCAAGGGAAAGTCCGAACTCCTAACGCCGAACGCCGAAGTCGGGCGCTAGCAGCTAGAGCGCGGCACGTAGCCCGCTGATCTCTATTCGCCGACCCGTGCCTTCGACACCCATTCTCACGCGGATTGCTGACGCCGGCAGAACCTTCTCAGCCCGCTCGGCCCACTCAATCAGACAGACGCCTTCGCCCCCGATGTAGGAATCGAGTCCGATCGCTCCGAAGTCGGAGTCTTCGTTCAACCGGTAGAGGTCGATGTGATACACCGGCAGCCGGCCAGCGTACTCGGTAACAATGACAAATGACGGACTCTTCACCACGTCAGCGACTCCAAGGCCGGCCGCGACGCCCTTTATCATCGTTGTCTTGCCCGCGCCAAGGTCTCCGTAGAAGGCAACGACATCCCCTGGCTCAAGTTGGCTAGAGAACGCGCGGCCAAGGGTGACGGTTTCCGCCGAGGTATCGGTACGGTACACCACTGGTCGCCCTAAGTGCGAACGCCGACCGCCAAACGCCGAA
>CAZAKP010000092.1:5517-12002 GCA_964485845.1 uncultured bacterium
CGAACGCCGACCGCCAAACGCCGAATGGACACGAACTACAAGCCGCGCTTCGCGGTTTTCCTGGACGCAACGAAGATGGCCACGAGTTGCCTGGCCTCATCAAGCAGCCGCTCAAGTTCCGGCTTCTGATCGCACCAAAGGTCGGCTAGCAATTGCATCCAGTAGACGGACTCGTCGGCCTCCTCCTCCACGATAGCCAGCTTGGCGATGAAGTCCGCGCGGGATCTCGCTCGCTGCGCGGCGCGATAGTTAGCTCCAACCGAGGTAGCCGAACGTGGCAACTGCTTGCAGATGACCTGGAACTCCATCCGCTCGGGGAGGGCCGAACAGAAGCGAATGGAATCCAGCGCGAACCGTCTGGTCCGCAGTTCGAGGTCCGTCTTCACTTCGCTGCCCAGGTCTCCCCGCTCCGATGTCCGGCGTTCGGCGCTCGGCTTTTCCCCGGTCCTCAGTTCGGCGCTTGGCGTTCGGCGCTCGGCGTTTACACGAGTTCGACACTCAAGGCTGTCGCTTCTCCGCCACCGAGGCACGCGGCAACCAGCCCGGTCTTCAGGCCGCGGTCCTTCAGGGCGTGGATGATGGAGACAATGATGCGCGCGCCGGAGCAGCCGATCGGGTGCCCGAGCGCTATCGCGCCACCGTTCACGTTCACCTTGTCCCAGTTCCAGCCCAGACCCTTGCCGTCGGCCAGCGTCTGTGATGCAAACGCTTCATTTATCTCAATCAAGTCGAAGTAGTCAATCTTCACGCCCTGGACCTGGAGCAGGTTGTTGATCGCCTTGATTGGAGCGAAGAAGAGCCGCTTTGGTTCGCCGCCGCCCGTGGCATAGGCGACGACGCGGGCCAGCGGAGTCAGCCCTTTGTCCCTGGCGTAGGCTGCGTCGGCCAGCACCAGCGCGGCTCCGGCATCGTTAATCGAAGACGCATTACCCGCGGTCACGGTCCCGTCCTTGGTGAACACCGGCTTGAGTGTGGAGAGTTTCTCGAAGGTCGTATCGGCACGCGGACCTTCGTCGGTCTCAAACACGATTGGGTCACCCTTCTTCTGCGGAATTACGACCGGCGTTATCTCGGCCTTGAACTTCCCGGCCTTGATCGCCGCGATGGCCTTGGCGTGGCTGCCCGCGGCCCACTTGTCCTGCTCCTCGCGGGTCACGCCGGCCTCGGTTGCGGTGAAGTCGCCGAGCACGCCCATGTGAACGTCGCCGAAGAAATCCCAGAGCCCGTCGTAGATCATGCCGTCCTGCAGCTTGACGTCACCCATCTTGTTGCCGGCGCGCAGTTGCTTCAGATAGTACGGCACGTTGGACATCGACTCCTGCCCACCGGTCACGACCACCCTGGCGTCTCCGGCCTTAATCATCTGGCAGCCCAGGGCCGTGGCAATCATCCCTGAACCGCAGACCTTGTTGACGGTCAGAGCCGGAATCTCGACCGGCAGCCCGGCCTTGACTGCGGCCTGCCGGGCGGGCGCCTGGCCAATGCCGGCCGGGCAGACGTTGCCCATTATCACGCCTTCAACCTCCGCCGGGTTCACCTTCGAGCGCTCGACCGCCGCTTTGATCGCGACCGCTCCGAGCTCCGGGGCCCGCAGCGACGCCAACGAGCCGTGGAACCTGCCCACCGCGGTCCGGGCGGCGCCGACTATTACCGTGTCCTTTGCTTTCCCGATTGTCACTTTCTACTCCTTTTTTCCGACGTTCCAGTTGGGCTTTCTCTTCTCGAGAAATGCCTTCGTGCCTTCGGCCGGTTCCTGAGAAGAGAAACAGATGCCGAATGCTTCGATCTCATACGAATTGCCGGTCGCAAGGTCGCTGTCCTGCCCGAGATTGATGCAGGCCTTGGCGAGCTTGACCGCGGTCGGTCCCTTGGCGGCGATCTTCTTCGCCATTGCCGCGACTGTCTCGATCAACTTGTCGGCGGGCACGACCTTGTTCGCGAGCCCGATGCGGTATGCCTCGGCCGCGTCGATCGCATCCGCGGTGAATATCAACTCCTTGGCGATGCCCGGCCCGACGAGCCGCGCCAGACGCTGGGTGCCGCCGAAGCCGGGAATAAGCCCGAGGTTTACTTCCGGCTGGCCGATCTTGACCGTATCCGCCAATACCCGGATGTCGCACGCGATGGCTATCTCGCACCCGCCGCCGAGTGCGAATCCATTAACCGCCGCAATGACGGGCTTGTCCATGCCGGCGATCTTACCGAGGGCGCGGTGACCCCGGCGGGCGAATTCTCTCGCCTGCATCGGCGTGAACGCGGTCATCTCGGCGATGTCGGCCCCGGCAACGAACATCTTGCCCTCGCCGTAGATGACAACGACGAGCACGTCGTCTTCGTGGGCGAACCAGTCCATCGCGCGCTCCAACTCGAGCACCACCTCGGTGTTCAGCGCATTCATCGGCGGCCGGTTCACCTTGAGCCAGCCGACGCCATCTTCTTTCCTGACGACCAGGTACTTGAATTCCACAAGAGCCTCCTGTTCTGGACCCATCCGGGACGGATGGGGACACCAATATAGAGTGCACAGCGCCGGCGGTCAAGCGGACGCGCGGCCCGCCCGGCGTTTGACTGCCGCCGGAAAGGTGCTATTCTGGTCTAACCACGGAGGAAAAGAATGACAGCTTTGATAGTTGTTCTGGCCATCATCGTCCTGGTCGTGCTCGTCGCCATCGGCATCTACAACTCGCTGGTGGTGAAACGCAACCGCGTCCGTAACGGCTGGTCTCAGATCGACGTCCAGCTCAAGCGCCGGATTGACCTGATTCCGAACCTCGTAGAGACGGTCAAAGGCTATGCCGCGCACGAAAAGGCAATCTTCGAACGGATTGCCGAAGCCCGCTCGCTGGCGATCAACGCCAGGGGCCCGGCCGAATCGGCCAAGGCCAACAACATGCTGACGGACACGCTCAAGACCTTGTTCGCCGTCGCCGAGAACTACCCGAACCTGAAGGCGAACGAGAACTTCCTCAAGCTGCAGGAAGAGCTGTCGGCGACCGAGAACAAAATTGCCTTCTCCCGCCAGTTCTACAACGACGTGGTGATGGACTACAACAACTCCACCCAGATGTTCCCGTCGAACATCTTCGCCGGCATGTTCGGCTTCAAGCAGGCCGAGTTCTACAACGTACCCGAAGCCGAGCGTGAGGCGCCCAAGGTCAAGTTCTAGCGGCTGACGGGCAGCGAGAAGACCGTGGCCGAGCGCAGGAATCTCTATCAGCTTATCGGCGCCAACAAGGCGAAGACGTTCGCCTTCGTCGTCGTCTTCTCGCTCATCCTCGGCCTGGTCGGCTACGGCCTCGGCTGGTACTTCCGATGGGGAACGGGCGCGTACGTGCTGTTCGGGCTGTTCATCGTCGGCTACAATCTCGTACTGTACTACAACTCGGACCGACTGGCGCTGGCGGTCAACGGCGCCCGGCCCGCTGACCCATCCCGGTTCTACCAGTTGCACAACGTGGTCGAGGAAGTGGCGATCGCCGCGGGCGTGCCGAAACCGAAAGTCTACGTCATCGATGCGGACGCGCCGAACGCCTTCGCCACCGGCCGCAACCCGAGCCACGCCTCGATCGCCGTGACCAGCGGACTGCTCGCCATCATGAATCGCGAGGAACTGCAGGGTGTCATTGCCCACGAGCTGTCGCACGTGCGCAACTACGACATCCTGCTGATGACCGTTGTCGCCATCATCGGCGGCCTCCTGGTCCTGTTTCGCGACATCTTCCTGCGCTGGGGATTGTTCGGCGGCGGGCGCCGGCGTCGCGATGACCGCGGCGGCGGCCAGCTCGGACTGGTACTCCTGGTGGTGGCGGTCGCGTTCGCCATCGTCTCTCCGATACTCGTCGCCCTGATGCGGGCCGCCATATCGAGGCAGCGCGAGTACCTCGCCGATGCCTCCGGCGCGCTCATCGTCAGGAATCCGTATGGTCTGAGTTCGGCGCTGCGGAAACTGGGAAGCTACGAGGGCAGACTGCGGACGGCTTCAGCCGCTACCGCCCACATGTTCATCGCCAACCCGTTCGGCAAGGACCGCGGCACGGCGATGAACCTGTTCGCCTCGCACCCGCCGATTGGCGACCGGATTCAGCGGCTGGAACAACTGGAGATCCCGGAAACGGCCACCGCGAGCTGACCCGCCCGTCAGCCGTCACTGCCCGTTGGGCTTGCGGCCCTTATAGTATGCGTTCCTCCTGAACCGGTCTCCCTCCCGCGAGAACGTCGGCATCTCGCCCTTGAACCTGATCGAATCCGGCCCGAACACCTCGCGCAGCGAACCGACGAGTTCATTGCTCAGCGCGACCCGTTGCTCACGCAGCTTCATCTCCCGCGCTGAGCCGTCGGGCCGGAGCAGCCTCAGGTAGACCAGCGCATTGCCCGGATGCTCCTCCAGTCGCTCCTTAAGCTTGAGCAGCATTACATCATCCAGGTCCTTCTCGGGAACGGCGACCACGAGCGCGTTCAGGTATCGACTGCAGTCCTGAAACAGCATCACGCGGTCGGCCCAGAACTGCGGCACGCCTGAACCCCGACCGGAACCGTCCGCCGCCCTGACCTTCACCGTGCCCTGGACCGCTACCAGGTTGTCGGTCTTCAGGACCCCGCGGCAGCCCTCCAGCACGTCGGAGAAGACCATCACCTCGATGCCGCCGTCGAAGTCTTCGACCGTGATTATCGCGTACTCCCGGTCGCGTTTGTCTTTGCGCGCCCGGCGACCGGTGATCACTCCGCCCAGCGAAGCTCTCTCGCCGTCGCGCATCGACTCAATCTGGGCGATAGTGGTGAGCCCCAGCGCCTCGTACTCGGCCCGGTATGGCTCGAGCGGATGGGATGAGAAGTAGAACCCGAACGCATCCTTCTCATAGCTCAGGAGTTCGTGGGTATCGAACTTCACCGGTGCCGCTGCGGCCGGCTCCGCGATGGCACCGAACATGTCGACCTGGCGTTCGGCGAACCGCAGCCGCTCCGATGCGGCCTTGTCCATCTCCCACTCGAGCGAGCTGAGCAGCGCCGCCCGGTTCGGGTCGAAAGCGTCGAACGCACCCGCCTTGATGAGCGACTCCACCGCTTTGCGGTTCACCGTGCCCTTGGTGCGCACGAGGAAGTCGAGCATGCTCTCGAACGGACCCTGCTGCCGCTCTTTGACGATGAACTCGCTTGCCCCGGTTCCCAGGTTCTTTACGCCTGCCAGACCGAACCTGACATTGCCGCCCTCAATCGTAAACGGTACGAAACTGGCATTCACGTCCGGACCGAGGACCGCGATTCCCATCCGGCGCGCTTCGTTCACGAACTTCGCGAGCTTCTTGAAATCCCCCAGTTCGCTCGTCAGCGTTGCGGCGATGAACTCGACCGGGAAGTTGGCCTTCAGGTACGCGGTGATGTAGGAGAGATAGGCGTAGCCGGCAGCGTGTGACTTGTTGAATCCGTACCCGGCGAACTTGGCCAAGAGGTCGAATATTCGCTCGGCCTTTGCCTCCGGTATCCGATTGAACTTCTCGCAGCCCTCGACGAACACGTCATGCTGGGCCGCCATCTCCTCCGGCTTCTTCTTGCCCATCGCCCGGCGCAAAAGGTCTGCCTTGCCGAGCGAATAACCGGCCAGCACCTGGGCCGCCTGCATTACCTGCTCCTGGTATATCATGATACCGTAGGTTTCGCTGCAGATCGGTTCGAGCAGCGGGTGCTCGTACGCAATCGGCTCGCGGCCGGCCTTGCGGGCGAGATACTGCGGGATGAGCTCCATCGGCCCGGGCCGGTACAGGGCAATCAGGGCGATGATGTGCTCAATCCGGTCGGGCATCATCTGCCGGGCGAGGTCGCGCATCCCCGCGCTCTCGAGCTGGAACACGCCGACCGTGTCGGCCCGCTGCACCAGCTTGAACGTGCCGGCGTCGTCAAGCGGCATCGTCTCGATGTCGAGGTTGGTGCCCCGGTTCTTCACGAGCTTTGTGGCCTCCTCGACCACGGTCAGCGTCCTCAGGCCCAGGATGTCCATCTTCAGCAGGCCGGCGGCATCGAGCGAATACATGTCGTACTGCGTACAGACATCTTCGCCCGGCGACCGGTAGAGCGGAACCAGTTCGATCAGCGGCTGAGGTGCAATCACTACCGCCGAGGCGTGGATTGACGCGTGCCGGCTCAATCCCTCGACCTTGCGGGCAATCGCCATCAGCTCCCGGTACTCGGGCTTCTCCTCGACCGCCTGCCGCAGCTCGGCCACTCCTTTGAGCGCGGGCTCAAGCTCCATGTTCTGCGGAATCAGCTTCGCGATCCGGTCGACGTCGCCAATCGGTATGTCCAGCACGCGGCCGACGTCGCGCACCGCGGCTCGAGCCTGCATCGTACCGAACGTGATTATCTGCGCGACCGAATCCTCGCCGTAGCGCTGCCGGATGTAATCGATAACCTCCTGTCGCCGGGCGTCCGAGAAGTCGACGTCGACGTCCGGCAGGCTCACGCGCTCGGTCGTCAGGAACCGCTCAAAGAGC
>CAZAKP010000093.1:0-6331 GCA_964485845.1 uncultured bacterium
ACGGCAACACGCTCATCACCGACCGTGACAACAACCGGGTTATCGAGGTCACGCCGGACCGCGCCATCGTGTGGAGCTACTCGGACATCGACGGCCCGCACAACGGCAATCGCCTGCCGAACGGCAATACGCTTATCTGTGACTCGCAAGGCAACCGAATAGTCGAGGTCGGCCCCTCCGGTACGGTGGTCTGGCAGTACGCTACCAACCTCGTCTGGCCGCGCTGCGCTCAGCGGCTGGCAAACGGCAACACGCTGATCGGCGATACGGGCCACAACCGGGTCATCGAGGTAGACCGGTCGGGAGCAATCGTCTGGAGCGCAACTGGTCTGGCCCTGCCGTTCCAGGCGATACGACTTGAGAACGGCAACACGCTTATCTCCTTCGGTTCCGGCGTTCAGCTCGGCCGGGTGGTCGAGCTTTCGCCGGCCGGCCAGGTTGTCTGGCAGTATCCGAACACGAGCGAGGTGCTGGTCGAAACCCTGCGGGTCTTCAACCCCGCTTCCGGCTGTAGCCTGTACGTTCACATTCACCGGCCGGCCTACGCCACTGCCGGCCACCGCGTGCCCGGCGTGATCTTTGCCCCGTACGCAACCGACTTCGGCAGTTCGTTCGACACCATGGGCATGCCCGACGACATCGCTGCCGACGGCTTTGCCTTCCTGCACTTCGACCCGGACGGCCGCGGCCGGAGCGATGCGTACCCGGAGAACTACGGCGGCTACGTCCATCAGGACGGCCTGAACGCCTGCCTGTCGCTGCTCGCCGGCCGGCCGTACGTTGACACTAGCCGGCTGGGCATCTACTCCCGCGGGTACGGCATCACGATGGCGTCGGGTGCGATCGCCCGGCATCCGGAACCGCGGGTGAAGTTTCTGCTCGACTTCGAGGGGCCGGCCGACCGGTCCGGGACCTGCCAGGATTCGGGCGGCTCGGTGCCGGTGCCGGCGGACTCGGACGCGTTCTGGCGCGAACGCGAGGCGGGACGTTTCATGAAGCAGGTGCCGGCCGCGTACCTGCGGATGCAGACCGAGGTCGACCACAGCCCGAACGAACTGAATAACCGGCACTGCATCGAATTGATCGACAGTGCCACTTCGGTGGTTCACGGCGGGGCCGGCATCAGTCCCTGGACGCGTGTCAACGATTCGATCATGAATCCGCCCAACAGCGTCTATACACCCAGCGCTTTGTCGACACCGCCGGCCTGGATTCCGGAGAACGAAGAACCCCAGAACGCGGTTCGGGTCATCCTGTATCTCCACGAATTGGCCGACATGGGCCAGACGGGCGTTGCCGAGCACGGCCGGCTTCGTGCCGCCTTACCCCTGCGAGCGTATCCGCGGCCCTGTCACGGTCTGCTGCAGGTCGATTTGCCGCCGGGACTCGGCGAGCGCGAACTCTCGGTCCACGATGTCGCCGGCCGGCTGGTCAGGCGAGCCGAACTCCCGGCAGGCAACGGTCACGCCGAGCTGGACCTGCACGACCTGCGTCCCGGCGTCTACTGCGTGTCAGCCCCCGGAGCGGGCACGGTGCCGGTCGTTATCGTGAAGTAACCGAGTCCGCGGTGTCGTCTCAGGTCTGGCTTCTGGTCACAGAACGCTGAGCAGCGAGTTGGGCCGCGAAGAGCGGGCTGGTGCAAGTATCGCTCCCCCTGACTCCGCTACCTCTGAATCAGTACCTTCCGAACTGCCTGAGTCAGCGCCTTGCGGACAAAGTACACGCCGGGCCTGGGGTCTATCACGCGGCGGCCGAGAGCGTCAAAGGCTACCGAGCCCGCCGGGATACTGCGCACGATGGTCGGTCGGACGTCGGTGACCGAGACCCTGCTATCGACTCTCGATTCTCCAATCCCTGCTCCGACAGCCGCAATTCGCGTCTTGTAGATGCAGCCGGTGAAGCTGTTGTCGAATCCGCAGCACCAGACGTCAATCGAATCGCCGATAATCTGATAGTCTATTCCCTTCATCTCACAGCCGGTGTTCACGTCCAGCCGCCATGAGTCGCCCCCGTTCGTGGATGAGTAGATTGCACCCACGCTCGTGTAGTGGTTCCCGCCGACCGCGAACCCCAGTGTATCGTTGATGAAGAGAACGGCCCGAATCGGCTCGGGCGTCTCAGTCAGCCGGTCAGACCAGGTCGCTCCGCCATCGGTGGTCCTGTGCACCCAGCCCGATACCGGCGACGAGATCTGCCCGCCGCCGGTCCAGCCGTGAAGCGAGTCTGAAAACCAGACGCCACCGTCGAATGTGGGGTCGGCCGAATGCTGTACGTTCCAGGTTGCACCGTTATCCGTCGAGCCGCAGAAACTGATGCCGGTGAGCCACGAGCGTCCGTCCGGCCGATAGCAGAAGTTGCCTTCGAACCACCCTCGCGCCGGGTCAACCTGGACAAAAGTCCAGTCGGAAGGGTTCCGGCCGCCGTTCTCGGTCCGCCAGATTCCGCCCACCCATCCCGCCGAGACGATGCCGTGCAGTGAGTCGGCGAAGTGCGCCCGGCTCAGCCAGTTCGCAGTATCGAGGGTGACGATGGAATCCCAGGTCAGGCCGCCATCTCCGGTCCAGCGGTAGATACCCGTGCCTTCGGTATTGTTGAATCCGCTGACGATCGCCAACTCCCGGCTCAGCGCCGACACGCCGTACCAGTAGTAGGGAAATCCGAGATTCATGACTCGGGTCCAGGTCGCGCCGGAGTTGGTGGTCCTGTAGACAACGCCGAGCTCGGCGCAGGCGTAGCCGACACTGTCGTCGGCGAATGACAGGTCGATGAAGACCGTGTTGGGCAGAGTTGCCAGCCGGCTCCAGACGAAACCGCTGTCAACGTCAACTCGGCGGACGTCCGGACCCATCGAGACCAGGCTCCCGGTGGCCGGTACTATCTGCAGGACCGCACCCGACGCCGGGCTTTCCAGGCTGCGCTGGGTCAGAGCAAGCAGACCAAAGATGAGTATGCTCATTCAGACACCTCGCTACCACTAATATCGGCCGGTGAGAGCCGAAGTCAAGCTGTCCGAGGCTTGGGTCGGTCAGAGAGACCTGCCAGCGCGGCTGTTGTTCGGGCCGGCTGGTCGAGTTTGACTTACGCGCACGCTCCAATATGATTAGGATACGCGCCGGATAGCGGCGCGTTTCGATGGGGTCTTAGTGTAGCCTGGTTTAACACGCTGCCCTGTCACGGCAGAGACCGCCGGTTCAAATCCGGTAGACCCCGCTAGCCGAAAAGTCCGAATTACGAAGTTCGAATGATGAAGGAAAGGAATCGAGGACTCAAGGATTCCAGGGTGCGAATGCCGGACACTAGGCCCCTTGGATCCTGGAATCCCGCAATCCTCTCCGTGCTGCTGTCCGCGGCGATGCTGGCCGGGACGGTCGCGGCTGTGTCCCCGGTCGCCCGGCTGAAATCCAACTACGAACTTGCACTGCAGACCGAGCTCGTGACCGAGGCCATCGTCGGCAACCGGCCGCGTGACATCTATCGGATGTTCATGCCGGCCTTCGCCGCCGAGCACTCCTACGCCAGCTTCGACTCCGCCTTTGCCCGCTGGCTCCGGGGCCGCCGCATCGTCCGCGCCAGCCACAAGGTCGTGGACATCAAGGGTCCGTCCGGCTACGTTTCGAGCTGGTTCGTGTTCGAAGGCGACCACGACTACAACTACGTATATCAGAACTGGCTCAATACCGGCCACGGCTGGCAGCTCGTTTGGCTGTCGCGGATTCTCGACACCAGTTTCACGTTCGGCCAGACCGATTCGCTCGGCCTGGTCCGGGCGGCCGAAGCCGGGCTCCGCTATGTGCTCTCGAAGCCCGGGCTGGAGCTGTTCAAGTCCGGGTTCAGGCGGCCCGATACGGTCGTGATGACGCGTCTGGGCAAGCCCGGCGAAGGCGACTACCAGCTCGGCCAGCCGGTCTTCTGGGTCACGCCCGAGGCGCTTCGGGCCGGCGCCTGCATCCCGCGGACGCAGTTCCTGCTTCGTCTCGCGCTGGTCAGGCTGATGGGCGACATCGCGCTCGTGGCCGTCGACGTGGTCCCGACCGCCCGCGACTTTCTCGGCCGCCGGCGCCGCCCGCACGGGGTCGAAGTCTACCTCCAGCGTTCCGGCACCGAGTGGCGATTTCTGGAAGTCGGCAAGAAGTGGTAGACAAAAGCAAAGTCCAAAGGACGAAATCGCAAGGACAAAACAAGTGACAAGCAGCAGGGCCAGGCGGACTGAGGATTCATCACTTTGTCCTTGCCAATTTGCTTTGTCCTTCGTCCTTGTCACTTTGTGTTTTGTTCTCGGCTGTCCGGGCGAGGATATTACTCCGCCCGAGGTAAGCATCATCGCGCCGGCGGAAGGCGACACACTCACCAGCGCCACAACCATCCGAGCCCGCGCCACCGACAACAAACGGGTTGCCAGCGTCGACTTCTACGTGGATGGCGTGCGCATCGGTAGCGACTCGTCTCCGGCCGGGAATGTGTTCGAGTGTGCGTGGCTGGGCGTGATGCGGCCCGGCGCAACCGACACGCTGAGCTGCAAGGCGGTCGACGCGGCCGGAAACCGGAGCACCTCGCCGTCGATTACCGTCCACATCAGCAGCGCCGCCGGCACGCACCACTCCGGGACCATCTCGTCGAACGAAACCTGGACGGCGGCAGCCAGCCCCCACGTCGTTGACGCCGACCTCGACGTCGAGGCAACGCTCACGCTCCAGCCCGGGGCGGCGGTGCTCGTGGCTGACAACGCAACCATCGCGGTCGGTACTCGCGCATCCGCCGGTATCGTGGCGCGTGGCCGCGCCGATTCGGTAATAACCTTCAGCGCGCTGAAACTCGCGCCCGGGCCCGGCGCGTGGAACGGCATCCAGTTCCGGTCCCAAACGACCCCGGGCGGCAGCACGCTCCGCCACTGCCTTGTCGAGCACGCAGGCAGCGGCGGCGCGCTCGTCCAGTGCGAAGCGGGCAGGGTCGCAATCGACTCAAGCACGTTCCGTTCAAGCTCGGGGTCGGGCGTGTCGGCCTCAGGCACCGGGCTCGGCTCGCTCTTCTCCAGCGCCTTCTCCGCCTGCGCCCGGTTCCCGGTCAGCGTCAGCCCGGGTCTCGTTTCCGCGCTCGGTGCCGGCAACACCTTCAGCGACAACTTCCGCAACGCCTTCGAGATTCCCGGCGGCACGGTCACCGCGACCGATACCTGGCCCAACCTCGGCTTCCCCTATGCCATTACCGCCACCGTCACGGTTGCCGAGAGCACCAATCCGCTCCTCTACGTCGCCGCCGGCTGCTCGCTCCTCTTTGCCGACAGCGCCAGGCTCCGGGTCGGGCTCGGACATCCCGGCGCCCTGCGCGTCGACGGCACCTATGGCCGCGTCGTCTTCAGCTCGCTCGCCGGTGCGTCCGGACGATGGCACGGACTCGAGTTCTGGGAGCAGACCGACCCGGTCCACACGATTCTCAACTTCTGCACCATCGAGGAAGCGGGTGCCGGCAACTCGGCCGCCATCACCTGCTACATGGCGGAGGTGCTGCTGGCCAACATGCGGATTTCAAACAACGCCGGCACCGGCATCACCTGCCAGAGCACCGGCTTTGCCCGGTTCGAGAACGACACCATCACCGGCTGCGGCGGATTTCCGCTGCACATCGGTGCCGAATACGTCAGCACCATCGGCAACGGCAACAGCTTCACCGGCAACGCCCATGACGCGATCGAGGTCGCGGGCGGCACCATCACGGCCAATGCTCAATACCGCCTGCAGGACGTTCCCTACCTCGTCCGCCAGACTATCGATGTCGGTTCGGCCCTCGACCCGGCCCTTATCATCGAGAATGGAGTGGAACTGCAATTCGACTCCGGCGCCGCACTGGCTATCGGCCGCAGCGCCCGGGCAAGCCTTCAGGCCGACTCGGTAACACTCACCGGCGCCGCGGCCCGGCCCGGCGCGTGGAACGGGCTCGAACTCCGCCGCTATGCCCTGAGCACCAGCCGGGTCCAACGCTGCCGCCTTCTCTACGGCGGCGGGGCGAGCTCCGGCATAGTCTTCATCGACAGTTGCCTGCCGGCGCTCGTGGGCAACGAAATCGCCTTTTCCAGTAACTACTGCGTGTTCATGCAGAACACCGAGCTCGACCCGGACTCGGTCCGTGCCCGGAACTGGCTGCACGACTGGAACCCGAGCTTCGAAGACATCTATTACTCGCCGTAGTTCGGCTACGGCTGAGCCCCGAAAGAAAGAGGACAGAGCAGGTGCTTACCCGCTCTGTCCTTAGTCCTTAGTCCTTAGTCCTTAGTCCTTAGTACTTAGTCCTTAGTACTTAGTCCTTAGTACTTAGTACTTAGTCCTTAGTACTTAGT
>CAZAKP010000093.1:6431-11961 GCA_964485845.1 uncultured bacterium
CTTAGTACTTAGTCCTTAGTACTTAGTACCCGGCCTCGCCGCTACAACTCGCCGATAAGCTCGTCGTAAATGCCCTGCAGTTTGGTCTCATCCAGTTGGATTGCGTTCACTGCCCGGGCCAGTTTCTCCTGGCTCTCCTTGGTGCCAATCCGGACTCCGCTCTGAATGATCCCCTCGAGCTTGCCGACTATCGCCTGATTCCTGGCGATGGCCTCGTCAATCAGGTCTGCCTGGTCGGGCAGCGCCTCACGCATGTCCGCCAGGAACCGGTTGGCGCTCTCCTTGTTGGCCAGCAGCGTCCAGACCAGCCGGTCGAAGCAGCCCTTGCCGCTGTCCGGGCACACCGGACAGAACGGGATTGTATCCAGGCTCTTTATCCAGAGGTCGTAGGCGGCGATGCCCGACTGCCAGCCCGTGTCGGCGGCTGCCTGGCCGAGTTCCAGCGCCTGACCGAGCACCACGGTCAGCAGGTCGGCCGGTTCCGGCCCGGCGGTCGCGCGGTAAGTGACTTCGTACGCCTCGGCAATCGGACCGGTCAGCATCACCTCGCCGGCCGAGCCCAGCGTGTACCCGTAGACCGCCGAGTCGCCGGCATTGTACCGGGCGGCAATGCCCCAGGCGTTGCCGTTGCTGCCGGGCCAGGCGGCAAACACCAGCACCGGCTTGCCCCGGCCCAGCTTGTCGCGCACCGCTGCCATGGCCTCCCGCTGCGCGTCGGCCGCCGGCCGGGCCGAATCGCCGGCGGCGAAAATCGCGTGAAACGTCAGGCCGTAGTACTTGGTCAGGCCTTCGAGGTAGTCGCCGGACAGCCCGTCCGGCCAGGTGCCGCGGCAACCCTCGCGCCGGGCAGTGAAGGCGAAGGACTCGCCGGTCAGGGCGGCAAGCCAGTCGTAATCCGCGGTCACCCCGTAGTAGCCGAGGATATCCACCAGCGCCACTGCGAGCCCGTCCGGATAGCGTTCGGCGTCGGGCAGCACGCCCAGGACGCCGGAATTGGCCTCGACCTTGACTTCGGCGTCGCCGCGCAGCACGGTCATCGGGACCTTCGCCGACGAACCCACCGACTTGAACTGGAGTTGGACCAGTTCATCAGTCGTCTTCACCGGCTCGTCATTGTAGGACACAACCACGTCGCCGGGCAGAAGCCCCAGGCTCTCCGCCTGCGTTCGAGGCAGCACGCGCCAGATTGCCGGCCGGGCAATCTGCCCGTAAGTGGTGCCGAGCGCGGGCCCGTTCTCCTGCTTCCGGCAGGCGCTGGCCGCTACCAGGGCCGCAACCGCCAGCGTGACAAAGTGTCTATTCATTGATACTCCTTTGGAGAAGGTCGCAACGTCCACTGCTGCCATTATCAGCCGCCGACCGGCAAAAGCAAGGGAAAACGAGCGAGGAAAGGACGAAGGGCAAAGTGGCAATGACAAAGCAGTGGAAAAAGACGAAAGTCCGATTTCGGACTTCCGACTCGCTTTGTCCTTTGTCCTTGGGAACCTGGTACTTGCGGGGCGCGCCGCGTCTACGCTGGCTTCGTGCCGACGACCGGCTCGCCGAGGCCGGCTGGAGCATCGAGCCGCGCCGAAAGGTCGGCAAGGCCGGCGCAAACCGCCTGGGCCTGGACGTCGGACAGGAGGGAATCCTTCAGCCGCGGCCAGACGGTGCGGGCCAGGGTTGCGGCCGACCAGGTAATCCTGACGTTGACGAAACCGGCGTCTTCCATCGTCTCCTTCATCGTCTCACTGGTGAAGTGCTCCAGCTCGTAGAAACTCGCGCCGGTGATTGACGCCTGGTTCCGCTCAAGGAACTGCAGCCCGACCTCGGGGTTGGCCGACGGATTCGTGCCGATCCGCTCGACGAGCTCCCGGAGCTTCCGGAACTCCTCCTTCATCTCCGGCGTGTTCGCGAACTTCACCAGGTAGTTCCGCTCCCACGGCGGCCGCGTGTGCTTGAGCGAATAGTGGTACCCGAGCGAATCCTCGGTCTCGGTCATCATCAGCCCCTCGACGAGCTCGCGCTCGCGCCCCTCGCTCGGCTCGAAGAAGACGCGGAACCGGCCGCCCGGCTTGAGCACGCGGAACACCTCGTCGATTGCCTTGTACGGGTCCGGGCTCTGCTCGATGGAAGTCGCCGCGACCGCGCCGTCGAACCGATTGTCCGGGAAATCGAGTCCGGTCACCGGGACCTTCTTGACGGTGACGTTCTTAAGACCCAGCTTCTCGACGGCGGCGGTGATGGCGTCAACCCGGCGCTGCGAAGGCTCGGCGCCGGTCACGGACTTGAACAGCGGCGCGATGCGCAGAAGCGGCCAGCCGTCGCCGGGGCCGACATCGATGATGTCCCGGGCGCCGCCCATGTGCGCGGCGAAGTCACGGATCCGCGCCTCGTCGAGAAAGTGCTCCTCCAGACCGTACTCGATCGGAACGTCGATGACGGGCAGCTTGCCGCCGCCCTGCCGCTCCATACGGTCAAAGGTTTGTTCAGCGCTATTGGACTCGACCGGTTTGGCCGTGTTGACAATCCAAGTCTCAAGTACCGTGTATTTCTTCGCCATGTTCGGGGGAATGATAGCCGCAGGAGCAGCCAAGTCAACTCACACCGCCCGCCCTGGACCCACGGAGGAGACTGGTCGGGGATTAGACCGGCAGGCGAATCCGGAAACAAACCTGCAGGCAATCCCGACTGCTGTCTCGACTGCAGTTCGGGCCACAAGCGTCCGGACTCACTGGAGTACAGCCCGCAGAACAAACCGGCGAATTACATCCGAGACTGCCTCTGGGACAAAGGACGAGGGTCTTTCCGGGACTACCTCCGAGACTACCCATGGAACGGAGGACCAAGTACTCTCCTGGACTATATCGGAGACTGTCCGCGGCGCGATGTACGATACAACGATCCAGACAACGCGGGAGGTAGTCCCCCCGGCGGGGGTATCAAAAACCAGCCTCAAGCCTAAAGCTACAGATTGCAGGCACTTAGGCCAGAGAACCCGCCCGGCGGCCTGTAGACTAATACGCCTACAGACCCGCGCCGACCTGCTCGCGCCCTGCCAGAAGGGCGGGCTCTCGCCCGCCCAATCCTGATTCCTGTCTGCTGTATTCTGTCCACTTGCCGCTCACCTCGCCACCACGACCTTGGCCATTGTCGATTGTCGATTGTCGAGTGTCGAATGCACGAAGTAGACCCCGGGCGCAAGTCGTGACACATCGTTCGCTCCGGCGCGCAGGCCCAGCACCTTCCGCCCACTGACGTCCAGCAGTGCTGCCCTGTACGCTGTATTCTGTCTACTATCTACTGCGCCGAGCATCAGCACTCCGCGGACGATGGTCGGTCCGACGTTCATCGTTACGCGCTCATCGCTCATCGTTTCCTCGATCCCATACGCCCAGTCGCTTCGGTCAAAGTACGCCCCGCGCGCGACCGGACTGGTGTTACACAGGTACACGACCCCGAAGACTCCGGTTGTATCGAGACACTTCACCGCCGGACGGCTCCAGTACGGCTCGTGGTCACCAATGGCGACCGGGGCGCTCCATGGACCGTATTGTCCAAGCCGGCGGAACCGCAGTTCGCGAGCGGGAGAGCAGTGCCGGTACACCGCCGCAAATCCGCCGCCACCGAGCGTGACCGCAGGCGCGTCCGCGGCAGTATCGGCGTTGCTCAGCGTGCCCACTACCCACGTGTCGCCGTCGTCGTAGTTGACTACATAGCGGGCCTGGTGAGGCGACGCAGCTCCGTCTTCATAGACACAGATGATGGTATCACGCCGGCCCGAGATACTGGTCGGACTGCCCCTGCCGGTGAGCAACGAGAAGCGCCTGGTGAACGTGCCACCGGCCTTGCTGCAGACCCGCAGTGTATCACTTGTGTCGTAGTAGGATATCAGATAGTGAGACGAATCGCCTTCGGTGTTGTAGGCGAAATCCAGCCCTTGGGACGCGCCGGATGTAATTCCGGTTGAAATCGGGCTCCAGGTCCCGGCGCCATGGAAATCGAAGCCACACCACACGCTCCCGTCGGATATGATGGCGGCCAGATACAACCAGCCACTGGTGAGATTGTAGTTTGATGTAAAGGACACTTCCCTCATTGTGTCGCCCAGGTTGAGCGTGCACGGGGCGATCCAGTTTCCGCGGTTACCGAAGGTATCGGCCCGGCCGCTGCTGCACAGGAACCGCCGCAACCGGATCTCCTGCGCATTCTCGGCCGGAGAGTTGTACGCAACGTAGAGACGATTGGTGAACACCATCGCGTCGAGCGACATCGGCGGACTCCCGCTCCACGTGAACGTTTCATCCCAGGTGGCGCCGGTGTCGGTGGACATGCAGACCGTGAAGTGCGGAAGCCCGGCGCGGCGGAGGACCACGAAGAGATTGCCGGTGTACGCATCGGCATCAAAGGCAAGGTCTATCAGTGAGTCGCGGTTGCTGATACGCACATCCTGTGCCCAGAGATTGGTCTCGAAGGTCGGCACCGGCGTACGCCACGTGTTGGCGACGGCCACCTGGCCGGCGCGGGCCTCGAGGTCGCCGAGTTGCGCCAGAGCATCATCGTACCGGCCATCGTTCCAGAGCAGTTCGACCTCGCGCCCGAGCGCGACAACCTCGCTGTCGGAGTTCTCGAATTCGAGCGAAACGTTTGAGTTCTTCCGCTCGGCCGGGCTCATCCGCTCGAGGGCGGCCCGCGCCGAACCTGGAGCACATTGTGGCTGGCTCATCTCCATGGATGATTGCGCGCTTCCTGCTGACACCACCAGGCCAAGAACAAAGAGCACGGCCAAGAATCTCATTCCGCCTCCCTACCTCATCACCACGACTTTGGTCACTGTCGATTGCCGATTGTCGATTGTCGAATGCGCGAAGTACACGCCGGGCGCAAGTCGTGACATATCGTTCGCCCCGGCGCGCAGCTCCATCACCTCACGCCCGTCAACAGATAGCAGGACGATTTCAGATTTCAGATTGCAGATTGCAGGTTGCAGATTGAGCACGCCGTGGACGACGGTCGCGGCCTTCGTCGTTCGGAGTTCGGCGCTCGGCGTTTCCTCGATGCCGGCCGCGAGTCCAACCCGGTACACCGGATACACCTCAAGGTTGCCCGCGAACGGTGTGCCGAGCCCGAGGTTGTTGGTGGTCGCGGCCTGGTCCTCAAGCGGCGCGCAGCAGACGAAGTTCTCGCCCGGAATCAGCGAATCTGTGCCCCAGTTGTAGGCCCACAAGATGGAATCCGGATCGAACTGGTAGGTGATGGCCGCGCGGTTCCAGGGCTGTTGCGTTGTGCCGACGCGATTGAGCACATCGGAGATGCTGGTCGCATTCGGCGTCCAGCGGTTCACGGCCAGACCGGACATAGACGGCCGCCCCATCGACGTGGTGTCGCCCGGCAGCTCATCGTAGACGACACGCACCTTGGTATCGTTGGCCGGCGCGTCCGTGATTACGGTTACGCTGTTTGCGTCGACGTTCGCGACGTAGACCTTGCCTGAGACCGGGTTCACTGCCAGGGCCCAGGGGCCTGAATCTGCGGGCACAGTGGTCGTGGC
>CAZAKP010000094.1:0-6912 GCA_964485845.1 uncultured bacterium
CGGTCAACGTGAGTGTAAATCTGGGTAGTCGCGATACTCGCGTGGCCGAGCATCTCCTGCACCGCCCGCAGGTCGGCCCCGCCTTCGAGCAGGTGGGTGGCGAAGGAGTGGCGGAGCGTGTGGGGCGTGACGCGATGGTTGATACCGGCGAGCGCGACACAGGAGCGCAGGATGTTGAGAAACCCCATGCGCGACATCCGGCCGCCGCGGTGGTTCAGGAATAGATAAGGGCTCGTCTTCTTTCCGGCGTAGTGCGGACGGGCCACGCTGAGAAAGTCGCGAACGGCGTTTGCTGCCGGCTGTCCCATCGGCACGACCCGCTCCTTGCTCCGTTTGCCCATCACCCGCAGGAAGCCATCAGCCAGCGCCATGTTGCTCGTCTGAAGACCGAGCAGTTCCGACACCCGCAGCCCGCTGCCATACATCACCTCAAGCATGGCCCGGCTGCGCAAGGCCCAGAATCGGTCCGGCGCCTGCCCGGCGGCGTCAATCAGCTTTGCCACTTCGTCCTGGGTCAGGACCCCGGGCAGCTTGCGCCGGCGCTTGGGCAGGTCGATGTCGTCGGCAGGGTTGGCGGCAAGAAGCTGTTCCGACGCGAGGAACCGATAGAACAGCCGGATGGATACGAGCTTCCGGGCGACCGTCGTTGTGGCGAGGCCGGCAGTGCCGAGCTGACGGGCGTAGTCGTGGAGCAGTTTGCGGGTGGCCGCGGCCGGCTGCGCGGCTACCTCCGGCATCGCGAGCAGGAACTGGCGGAGGTCGGCGAGATAGCATTCGGCCGAGCCGTGGGTGACGCTGCGCTCGACCAGGAGGTAGCTTTCGAAGCGTTCGAGCAGCCGCCGGGCCGGTTCAGGCAGCGGGGAGATCGGTCTCTTCCCGGCTGATGACCGTGTCGTGCCGGTAGCCGTCGTCCGGCTGCGAATGGTCTTCATTGTAATGCAGGCCTCTCGATTCAGGCCGGCGCAGGGCGCACTCGACGACGAGTAGCGAGGCCGCGACGAGGTTACGCAGCTCCATGCCGGCCACGGACCGCCCCAGGCTGTCGCTCTCCGCAGCCAATGTGAGCAGGTCGCTTCGGGCCTCGGCCAGGCCCTTGTCGTTCCTGACAATGCCGGCGTTCTGCCACATCCGCTTCGCCAGCCGCCGGCGCAGTTCGGCGACGTGTCCAGCGTCCAGGTCTGAGTGAGAGAAGGATGAAGCAGGAGCGGACGAGGGCTCCGGCATTTTGCATTCTGCATTCTGCATTTTGCATTGCTCGGCTGCCTTATGTGCGGCTCGGTCGGCCATTACCAAAGCTTCGAGGAGCGAGTTCGAGGCCAGCCGGTTCGCGCCGTGAAGCCCGGAACAGGCGCACTCGCCGGCCGCGAAGAGCCCGGCGACCGACGTCTCGGCCCAGTCGTTCGTCTGAATCCCGCCGCAGAGGTAGTGCGCGGCCGGGACCACCGGTATCGGCTGGCGCGTGATATCGATGCCGAGTTTCAGGCAGGTTTCGCTGATGTTGGGGAATCGCTCGCGCAACCGCTTCGGGTCGAGGTGGGTGGCGTCGAGCAGGACGTAGTCGCCGCCCCGCAGCTTGAGTTCCGTAGCGATGGCCCGCGCCACGACGTCGCGCGGCGCCAGGTCGGCGTCCGGGTGATAGGCCGGCATGAACGCGTGGCCGTCGCGGGTCCGGAGTATCGCTCCCTCGCCTCGGACTGCCTCGGAAATGAGGAACGCCCGGCCCTGCAACAGGTGCCCGAAAAGCGACGTCGGATGGAACTGAACGAACTCCATGTTCGCGATTCTGGCGCCGGCGCGAAACCCCATCGCGACGCCGTCACCGGTAGCAATCCGCGGGTTGGTGGTGTGCAGCCAGGCCTGTCCCATCCCGCCGGTTGCGAGGAGACAGACCCGGGCCGCGAGCGTCTCGATATTGCCGCTCGACTTGTCGAGCACCCGCGCGCCACAGCAGCGGCCGTCTTCGGCCCGAACCAGGTCCACGGCGAAGTGCTCCTCCAGCATCGTTACATTCGGGTTGGCGCGGACCGCCTTGAGCAATCCGTGCTCAATCTCCGCGCCGGTGAAGTCGCGGGCATGGACTATCCTCCGCCGCCGGTGCCCGCCCTCCTGTCCGAGGTCGAAGCGTTCATTTCCGGCGGCGTCGGCGTAGGTGTTGAACGGTACTCCAAGGTCGTGCAGTTCGCGCACCAGCGCGGGCCCGGCCTCGGTCACCAGTTTGACGATGTCCGGGTGGGATATGCCGCCGCCGACGCGAATCGTGTCCTCGTAGTGGAGCCGGGCGCTGTCGTCGGAATCGACCGCCGCCGCGATGCCGCCCTGCGCGTAGTTGGTGTTCGACTCCGTATCTTCTTTCTTGGTGACGAGCAGAACCGTGCCCTGTCGGCTGACCCGGTGAGAAAACCAGAGCCCGGCCATGCCCGAGCCGATGACGAGGAAGTCGAACCCGTCGTGCATCAGGCGCTGTACATCGAAGCTAGAACCGGTAGCAGACCTTGAGGCCGGGCGCGTTGTCCCCGGGCCGGAACTCAACCCGCCCGGCGGGGCCCTCCCGCCCGGCGAAGAAGGCGCAGTCGACGAAGCTGACCAGCCGGTTCAGGAGCAGCGCGCCGACCGCGAACCGCGCGTTCAGCGCGGCGTCCCGGCCCGCCCGGCGCGTCCCCCAGTAGCGGAACCGGGCCGAGTCCGAGCTCCAGTTCCAGGATTGGGCGCCGAAATAGCCCTCGCTCTCGTAGTAGGCATGCTGCCGCTCGGGGTCGTCGGGGTAGTAGTCCCGCGCGTCCGAGCGGACGTTCTCGTTATACTCATCGGCGTTGTCGTATTGCTCCAGCGCCCGATAGTAGCGCGGCTCCTTGACGGTCAGGTCGGCACCGGCCTCACGTCCGGCAAAGATGCGCGCGTCGTGCTCGTGGGCGGAACTGGACCAGGAGAAACCGGACCAGAGCGCCCAGATGGCGCCATCCAGCCAGAGCAGGGCCTCGCCCCGGCCGGTGCTGCCGAGGAGCATCTGCCCGGTACCGGGGAGCGCCATTGAGGCGAGCATTGCCTGTCCCCGCACCGCCTGCTTCGGCGCCGTCGCGCCGACGGCCGTCTGGGCCGCCACCACAAAACTGAGAAGCGTAGTCCAAACCATTGTCACCCTCTCATTCTATGACCACCTTGAGGCGGTCGAACCCGGCGCCGTTCCTGACGACGAGGAAGTAGGCTCCGGCTCTGAGCCCGCGCAGGTCAAATCCACGTCCGCCATCGGCCCGGGCCTGCCGCACCTGCCGGCCCGCGGCGTCGTAGAGCCGGGCGATTCCATCCGCCGAACTGAAGCTGACCGCAAGCCGCCCGTCCCGCCGGACGATACTCGGCGACCCGGCCGGCCGGAAACCCGGGTCCGGCGTTTCTTCCACTGCCGTTATATCCCAGTCGGTCAGCCTCGCATAGATGTCGAATCCTTTGTGCCGGCGGTTGTCGGTCCAGGCAAATGCCAGCACGCTGTCGCTCGCCGCGATGCTCTGACCCACGGTCCAGCGGTAGTTGTGCGCAAAGAACCGGAGCGCGTGCACGACCCGGTTATTGCCGATGCGGGTGCCGTCGGGCCGGAACCGCTGGCAGTAAATCTGCGGGCATCCCGGAAAATCGCGCTCGTCGTTGAACTCGACCGCCAGTCGGCCGTCACGGGAATACGCGCAGCTCGGCGAATAGGCGGCGCCCGCGGCCGGATTGTCGTTGACCTTCTCGTTGCCCCCGATGCGCGCTCCGGCCGAATCGAACCGCTGCAGGCAGACGTCGTAGACGTCGTTTCTCGTATCTTCCCAGGCCACGGCAAACCGCCCCTGCTCGTCAATCGCGCACGACGGGTAACCGTGGTACTTGCCCGGAGGGTCGAGGTTCACGCGGATATTCCCGCCGAGCGAAGACCCGTCGGCCCGATAGGCCTGGCAGTAGATGTCGGAAGTCCCTGAGCGGTAGTCCATCCAGGCGCAGACGAACCGGCCGCTTCGATTCATGGCCGCGCTGCCGTAGTAGCCGTCGCTGGTTGAATCCTGCACCGCGAACTCCGGGCCGAGCGGGTTCCGGTTGGCGCCGTAACGGCGGCAGTACATCTGGTACGGACCGTCGCGAGTGTCCATCCAGAGAACGATGGCGTTGTTGGCTGAATCCATCGCCGCGTACGGATACCACTGGAACGCGCCGGTCGCGTCGGAATTCACGCGGAAGTTGGAGCCGAGCGGCGCACCGATTGAGTCAAGGAACTGGGCGTAGATGTCGGTTGAATCCGAACCGGCCCGCAGGTCGGTCCAGGCGACGAGGAACCGGCCGTTGCCGCCGGCCGCGCTCGCGTAGTACTGGTCGGCGCCGCCCGCCCCGTCGCTGTTGAGCCGGAGGTTCGCGCCGAGTGTGTTTCCGTCCGGGTCAGTCAGGCAGCGGTAGATATCGGTCGGCCCGTTGCGCTCGTCCTCCCACGCCACGCAGATAAGCCCGTTCGCGTCCATGCCGATGGACGAGCAGCGTTGAAGCGCGCTGCCCCGGTCGTCATTGACGCGGAAGTTGGCGCCCAGCTTGCCGCCGCTGCGACTGAGCCGCTGGCAGTAGATGTCGGCGCCCACGGAGCGCCCGTCGGACCATGCCGCCCAGTACCCGCCGTCCGGCCGCGCCTTGATCGCCGGGTCCGCCTGGCTCCCGGTAACAACATCGTTCAACACGAAGCTCGCGCCCAAAGGGTTGCCGGCCGCATCGAATCGCCGCGCGTAAACGTCGTTCTGCCCGTTCCGCCGGTCGGTCCAGACGACCATGAACTCGCCGTAGAGATTCACCGCTACGCCGGAGCTCGTCTGGTCAGTGCTGCCGTTATCGTCGTTGACCCGGAAATTCTGACCACGAGGACCGCCGTCGGCCGCATAGCGCTGGCCGTATACGTCCCAGTTGCCGTTGCGCCCATCGTCCCACGTCACGACGAACTCGCCGCCCGGTCCGCACGAGACGTCGGGCGACCACTGGACGCTCGTATCGTTGGTAACCTGGATGTTCGCGCCCAGCCGCTGGCCGAGCGGCCCGAACCGCTGGCCGAAGACGTTCCAGTCCATCGCGCCGCCTCCGCCCCGGCCGTCCATCCAGGCAACTGCAAACCGGCCCGAACTGTCCCCCGAAACGGCCGGTTCGTACTGATTCGCGGCGCCGACCGGGTCGTCATTGACGCGGAAGTTGGTGTCCAGGCGCGTGCCGTCGGGATTGAGGAACTGCGCGAAGATGTCGCCGGTCAGACCGAACCTGCGGTCGTCCCAGGCCAGCAACGCGACGCCGCCCGGCGCCGCCCACGCACCGGACATGTCCTGGTCGCCCGCGACGGCCGAATCGCTGACCCGGAAATTGTCCCCCAGCCTTGAACCGGCGGCGTCGAACCGCTGCGCAAACAGGTCGGAATTGCCGATGTCCCGGCGGTCTTCCCAGCAGAAAAGGGCCCGGCCGTCCGGCCGCATCGCGCTCGACGGGTCGCCCTGCCAGCCCATCGTGATATCGTCATTCAGCCGCTCGTTCACGCCCACCTTGTTGCCGGCCGAATCAAGACGCTGGGACCATGCGTCGGCGTCGCCATCGCGGAACTCGTACCAGCTCACCACCAGATTGCCCAGTCCATCCACCGCGATCTTAGGAGCGAGGTGGTTGCACCCGCTCGCAGTATCGTCATTGCAGATAAAGTCGTCCTTGAGGGTTGCGCCCAAATCCGGTCCAGCCGTACCCGGCCAGGTGGTCTGCACCGCGTGGCTCGGAGGTGACTTATCAGGCGGCAGCGGCCGCGGGTTGGCCGGAGTCCGCATCCGGGTCAGTTCGGCCGGGCCGGCCACGGCCGTGGCCGCGCACACGGCGAATGCGGCCGCGGCAATCAACAATCCGCAATCTCCAATCCGCAATGCTAGCTTACCTTACGATTGCCAGCTTGGTGAACTTCACCTCGCGTCTGCCCGAGCCCTTCGCCTCGAGCCTGACCACGTACGCGCCCGGCGCAATCCCGGTGAGGTCGACCGTTGTCTCATTGTCGGCGTCTTTCACCGCCTGGCCGTTGAACTCGGCGCCGACCGGTTCGCCGCTCAGGTCGAGGAACCGCAGCCTGACCTGGTCGGCATCATTGACATGGTAGCGGATGTTCACGGAGGCAGCCGCCGGATTCGGCCAGACGTACAGCTTCTTGACCAGCGAATCAGTCTGCGCGCGCGGCTGCCAGGGCGGCAACTCCGAGTCGAGGATGAGGCCGGTGTGACAGGCGTCATGATACGCGCACGGCCACTTGCTGCCTGCGGCCGGGCCCGGCATCTTCCAGACGTAGAACGAGCCGGAGTCGTCGCCGGCGGCCAGCTCGACCTTGCCGTCGCCGTCGATGTCGGCGGCAAGCGGCACTGCGCTTATCCCCGCGGTCGCCATCAGCGGGAAGAACGGCAGCGGCTTCCCGGTCCTGCCGTTGAATCCCAGCAAACCGTACTGCGGCGAGCCGATTACCACGTCGGAGGTGTCATCGCCGTCGATGTCGGCAACTACCGGCGAAGACAGGTACTGGAAATACGTGTCAAACGTAATAATCCAGTTGCCCGCCAGTTCCGTGGTCGTGTACGTAGAGTCCTGGGTGAACGGATAGTTCGTGACGATGGTCGCGTTGCGTCCAAGCGCAAACAGCTCGTTCATCGACGCGGCCAGCACGTCGAGGTACTGGTCACTGTCCATGTCGGCGGCGGCGAGCGTACCCGTGAACGGACTGCGGATGAACTCGCGCGACTGGAACTTCACCCCACCATCCAGCCCGACGACGTACAGCCGATAGTCGTGGTCACCCGGGGCAATCACGGCAATTTCCCTCGCGCCGTCCCGGTCGAAGTCACCGACAACCGGCTGGGCCTTGGCGTAGTACGGCGACGTGCTGAGCACCACCGGGAA
>CAZAKP010000094.1:7012-11931 GCA_964485845.1 uncultured bacterium
GTGTAGCCGAGGCCCAGTGAGCGCACCGTCGAGCCGTCGGCACGCCAGATCTTCAGCCCGCCGGCAGTGTCAATGGCGGCGATTTCCAGCGAATCGTTGCCGTACATGTCCGCCGCGAACGCCGACAGGAACGGCGTGTTGCCAACCGTCAACTTCGGGAAACCCGGCTGGTAAAGGTCCCAGCCGACCTTGACCGATACTATCGTATCCTTGAGGCGCGCAGTCGTGTCAACCGCTCCCAGCAGCTTGACGCTGAGGTAGCTCCGCCCCTTGTACGCGTCGCTGTTCGGGTTGGTTCGGGCGGTGAAGCTGTCGTTGTACCCGCCCTTGAAGAAGGGGTCATACTTGTACCCGTAAATCTCGAAGGTCGGCTGTCGGGACTGCCAGTAGGGCACGTCGAAGTCCTGAACGCCGTCGCCCTCTTCCATGTCTACGCCCTTGTGGGCCGGGTCGATATTGACCGCGTTGTACGGCCCGTAGTCGGCCAGCACCTTCCGGTCGACGTGCCAGATGAGCATTCCCGACCCCGGCTGGAAGAAATCGTACTCATTGTAGTCAACCGATACAGCCACGCCGTCGCTGTCATCGACCATGATCGTGTCCGGGGCGCGGACGTCCACCTGCCGGTTCTCGAGCAGGAAGTATTCATCCGGGCTGATCGGAATCTTGACGATCGTCGGCTGGCCCGAGTCTCCCCGCTGGCCGAACAGCCCCGAGTCCATCTCGGCCGCGAATATCGGAATCGACTCGACCGGCACCTTCACGGTCTTCACCTGGTTGATAGTATCAAGGAAGAGCGTACGGCTGAACGCGTCCAGAAAACCCGGTATCACGCCCGGGGGCGCGCCCGCCCCGTAGTCGCCGAGCCAGCTGCCGTAGCCCATGAGGCTCCAGCCGCCCACGCCCATCGTGATACCGGTCACATCATACAGGTCGTATGCCCCGAGCAGGTGCGCGAACTCGTGAAAGAGCGTACCGGCCAGGCCGGTCATACCGAGGACGTTGGTCTCGCCCTGGTACATCGTGTCCTGCCGCATCATCTCCGGAAGAACGGTCGCGTGCTCAATGTGGGTCCGGCCCGAATCAACCGAGATGTAGGGCTCGCCGAGGTAGGCCTGAATCGCATCCGACGGAATCTCCCCGGCCAAGAGGTCGAACGGCGAGTCCCCGTCCGTATCGGACTGCAGCCCCGAGCCCGCATGGAACACGATGTACTCGTCGTAGTCACTGAAACGAATCTCGGTATCCGCGTCGGCAACCTTGAATGCATCGTTCATCAACCGCACGAGGCCCAGCTCGATGGCATCGTACGATAGTGTGTCGCCGTAAAACTGCATCTCGCGCGGCAACTGGTAGCAGGTCTTCTCGCCGGAGGGCATTACGGTGTACTCGACGTAGAGCTTGCCCAGCGACTGCGCCCGGAAGTAGTTGCGCAGTCCCTCCATCTGCCGCTCAAAGTAGGTCTTGAAGTGCGGCGGATCGTAGAACAGGCCCGAATCCGGCGTCAGGAATCCGAGCGTATCCATCTTGCCGTTGCCCGTCGTCAGTGAGGTTGTATCGTTTTGGAACTCCACGCGCAGGCAGAGCACGCGCACCGTGTCGGTGCCGCCGGCCTGTAGCTTCCGGATGCGCGCGATTTCCGAGGCGGTCGGCTTGAACCGGAATCGCTCCAGCGGCGCCGGGCTCTTCTCGGCCTTCGCAAACGACGCCAGCAGCCGCGCGGTGTGCTCAACCGCGCCCGGTCGGTTTTGCCGCTGCGACTTCACCAGACGGAGCTGCCGCGCCTCGGCCGCCGGCAGCAGCACCGCAACGGCAAAGAGCAGCTTCAGGATCTGCCTACTTCTCACTGCTCACTCCTAACACCTGACTGCTGACTTTGGCTCAAGGACACACGGAGAGAGAGGGATTTGAACCCCCGATACCCTTGCGAGTATACGTGATTTCGAGTCACGCGCCATCGTCCACTCGGCCATCTCTCCAACGACCATAGTTTCACCTCCGCTTCGCGCGGAAGAAGCTCTTCATTAATTCTGCCGATTCATTCGCCAGCACGCCCTCAACTACCTTCAGTTCATGGTTGAACCTGTTGTCCCCGGCAATGTCGTACCGCGAGCCGAGGCAGCCGAACTTCGGGTCCCGCGCACCGAACACCACCAGGTCAGGCCGGGCCAGAATCAGCGCCCCGGCGCACATCAGACATGGCTCGAGGGTCGCGTAGACCGTCGCTCCGCTCAGCCGCCAGTTATCGAGGGCCGACGCGGCGGCGCCAATCGCCACAATCTCGGCGTGAGCGGTCGGGTCTTTCAGCGTCTCGGTACGGTTGTGGCCCCGGCCGATTATCCGGCCCTCATGCACAACCACGCAACCCACCGGCACCTCGCCCTCGGCGGCCGCAGCCTCGGCCTCGGCCAGCGCTGCCCTCATCCACCGCTCATGGCCAGGGCTCTGGGGCGCGGTCCTGACCCGACCCCCCGGACCCCTGGACGCTTGGACCCTTTCTTCGGAACGCGCCCGGCGCGACTTGAACGCGCAACCTACGGATTCGTAGTCCGGCACTCTATCCAATTGAGCTACGGGCGCTTTAGGAACTCTCGCCAATTGTATTCGCCTCAGAGGCTAAAGTCAAGAATCCGAGACCCGGAACCACTTCGCCATGCTGATGAGCGGCCGAACGTCGTAGCCCAGCTTCTCGTAGAATTGGGTCACGGCGGCCCGGTCCTGCTGTACCTCGAGCTTGACCCTTAGACAGCCCTGCTGCCTGAGCCAGTTCTCGGCATGCTCCATCATCCGGGTACCGATGCCCTTGCGCTGCTGGTCCGGCATCACCGCAAGCTTGTATATCCAGCCGCGGTGACCGTCGTACCCGACCATCACCGTCGCCACCACCTTGCCCTCGACCTTGCCGACGAAGAACGACTCCGGGCTGTGGCGCAGCTTCTTCTGAATGTCGGAACGAGGATTCCGGTTCGGCGCGGTCATTCCTGCCTGGCCCCAAACGTCGAGCACCGCGTCCGTATCCTCAATCACGAACGCCCGGATCTCAAGACCCTTCATCCGGTCTCCTCTGGATGCAGACGGCTCGGCAGCTTTGGCGAATCACCCCTAGATTCTCACCGACTCCGAAGAGAAGTCAACCTATGCCCGAAGCAGGATGGCCGGGTGGGCAACCACGGATGAACGCAGATGGACACGGATGATTGAGACGTCAAGGCTTGGGCCAGCTACCGCTCGATGATGACCTTGCGGGTCCGGCCCGCGTCCCGCGCCCCTCGCCCCTCATCCCTCACAAAGCAGATCCCCGACCTAGGGTTCACCGCCCTCCGCCCCATCGCATCGAAGGCCACTGCGCCCGGCGGCAGGCCGCGAGCAATCGTGGCGGGACTCATCACGTCGGCGCTCATCCCTGCAGCGGCCCGATCCACACTCGACTCCATCGCGTCCATCAGACTGCCCCAGATATTCCAACTGCCTCCACGGTTCGACTGCCAGACGCACCAGTGCAAGGTAAGCCCAAAGGTCGTCACCGCGGGACTGACGTCCGTCGCGGTATCAGCGTCCAAACGTGCTTCGCTATCGGCGAATCGCGTGCGAGCGTAAATGTTGGGGTTCCCATCTCTGTCCGAGACCCATGCCGCAACCGCCCATTCGTCCCAGCCTTTCTTCGGGTAGGAGGCCGGGTTGCCGCATGGCGAGAAGTTCCTTCCTGCTCCGGCCGAGTCGCACCAACGCACCCCGATTGAGAACGAATTCTCGCCAGTGCCGTAAACCGCCGTGTCCCCATCGCGCGTGGATTCCCATGTCACCCAAGGCCCATATCCGGGGTCAGTCGTGAAACTAACGACATCGGGATTGCGGTCCAGGGAATCCGAATGGGCTACCTCTATCGCAGTCTGCCATTTGCCCTCGGTGTATTCCGAGTAGAAAATGTCACCGTTGCTTTCCCATACCAGCAACGGACAGCCCGTCGTGTCATTCAGTCGGCCGCGCCCGAGGCGTGTGTGTCGAATCGGGTCGGTCCGAGACAAGACAGCCGACGACGGCAACGTCCAAGTGTCGTCGAGCGTGTACGTGTACTGTATATACCAGCCGGAGGAATCGTGATTGGTCCAGGCAGCCCATACGATGTCCTCCAGCGAATCGTCGGCGATAACAACCACATCCGGACGGGCCGAGTCTCCATCCGTATTGATGCAGTTCCCAATGGACACTTGATAGTCCCAATCGTTGAACCTGTACGCTGCGACATGGATACTCCCGCACGTATCCTCCCGACGTTCCCAGACGCACCAATACTCAGGCTGACCATCCGAGCGGTTTGCGCCGGCCAGTGACGGGTTGACCGCTTCCTCCCCGTAGCAAACCGGCCACTCTCCCTGCCAGCCGTACTGGAAGTAAAACTCCCTGTAGGCAAGAGTCCATCGAGCACCATCGTAGAACTGCCAGACCACACAGGTCCGATAGCTTGGCAGACATTCCTTGCAGGTCGCTGGTTTGATCCCTCCGAGGTACTCACTTATCAGGTAGGGCCCGGTCCATTCCTCGGCCCGGGCTGCGCCGCCGAGCAGTGTGACCAGCGCCAGGACCAGACCAGTAGTGCACTTCATAGCGTATCCCGAGCACGCTATTATCTTCCCTGCTCGATGCTTGTCAATGAGCGTGCCACGGCTACAGCGGTGGAGGAAGTGGTCGAGGCGAAGACGGCTCACGGCTGACAGCTTACGGCCAGCGGTCCTTCGGTATTCTGTATTCCAGATTCGAGATTGCAGATTGACGCGTCCTTAGGGTTGTGCGCGGCGACTGCGGTCACCAGTGGTGACGCGAAAATCCTGAGTTCGGTTCCGCCCCATCATGCGAGGGCTGCCCTTCTCCGGCAGCCCTCGATTCTCCGTCCACTATGCGCATGACTTGGCCGTCGCTCC
>CAZAKP010000095.1:0-11858 GCA_964485845.1 uncultured bacterium
GGATGATGATCCCGCCCTTCTTGACTTCCTCTTCGATGCGCTCGACCAGGATTCTATCCTGTAGCGGTCGTATCTTCATGACTCCTCCTTAAGACGTTGTGAGTTCTGGTTGAAAACCGCAATTCGCTTCCGGGAAACCATCCCGGCCGCAGACCAAACCGGCATAGCCCGCCTCACGATTAGCGTCGGCGAGCCAATACCTAACTCCTGTAATGCAAAAACCTTCCATAATTTAGACACGAAGCGGCCTGCCCGGATTCTCCCGCGTGCGGCAGTTCAACGCTCATGCCCGCACCGCCTGCAGTTAACACCTTGAATTAACTGAAGTTATCGGCATGGGCGATATCTGAATTGAACAGATGACCTCCTCCTTGTAAGGGAGGCGCTCTAGCCAACTGAGCTAATCGCCCACAACGCCAGAATTATAGGTTATAGTCCGCCTCTGTCAAATCCGCGGCAACTCAGGGGCTCGGCGATCCAAGGCCCCCCAGTCTGCTTTACACTGATGTCCCCGCGTTGGCCCCTCGATCCGCGCTCCCGCGTGTGGATGTCGAGCGTCGCCGTGTTCTGACCCGAGTGCCGCGTGATTGACATCGCCCTTACCTCTACTATCCTTGGCATAGATAGTACCCCATCGCGGGGCATGGCGTATAAAGCAAAAGGCGGCGGAAGTCGGTACAGACCCGGCGTTCCGCACCAAGGAGGCAGTGTGATCGTAGGCAAGATCAGCGCAGGCATGATCGCGGCTCTCGTCCAACTGCTCGTGGCTCTGGTTGGAGCCATCCTCGTCTCTGCCGCAGTGCAGGGATTCAAAGCCGAGTGGCAGGCCCTGTTCCGGAGGCAGTTCGAAGGCGCACCGGCTCGTATCCTCGTCTATACGGTGTCCGCGTTCTTCCAGCTCTACAACGGATCCATCCACGGACTTCCGCCATCGGAAATACTGATTCTGGCGCTTCTGACCGCCCTGTCGGCGACTGGCATCTACCACTTCGCCAGGAAGCGGCCAGCCATCTCGTAACGCGTCGGGCCTCAGCCGGAGGAAGCCTCGGACAGCAACTGACAGCCGGGAGCCGGACTCCCCGGACGCCTATGCCGCCCGGGTCGCGACCGCGTCCCAGACGCGGAGAAAGTTGAGTCCGAGGATCTTCTCGATGTCGCCGTCGGGACAGCCACGCCGGCTCAGGCCGAGGCGCACGGCGCCCATCTTGGTCACGTTCTCAAGTCCGGTCAGCGCGCCCTCAAAACCGTCGAAGTCCGAGCCCAGCGCAGCGTGGTCGGGTCCTGCCAACTCACAGATGTGTTCAATGCAGGCGAACACATCTTCGATTGATGCCTCCTCCTCCGGTTCGCGCAGAAAAAAAGGCAGGAACACCACTCCGATGACTCCCCCATGAGCACCAATCGACCTGATCTCATCGTCCGTCAGGTTGCGGTTGAAGTCGCGCCGAGTCCTGACCCCGGAATGTGACGCGATAACCGGCGAAGAGCTGGTTTCGAGGATATCGAACACGGTCTCATCCGCGCTGTGCGATACGTCGATGATCATCCCAAGCTCGTTCATCCTGCGCACGGCCTGACGGCCGAGCGGCGACAACCCGCCATGTGGCTTGCTCTTGTCGCTGCTGGAATCCGCAAGCTCGTTTGAATTAGACCAGGTCATCGTCAGGACGCGCACGCCGCACTCGAAGAACCGATCGAGGTTATCGAGCCTTCCCTCCAGTGCGTGCCCGCCTTCGACGCCGAGAACCGCGGCAATCCGGCCCCCGGCGTCAGCCTGACGGAACTCCTGGGGGGTCGACACGGGCGCCAGCACTCCGGGACAGCGAGCACACACTTCACGGAATGCGTCTGCCCCTTTGAGCGCGAAGTCACGGTACTCGCCCGGTCTGAGTTCGGTCGGACTGACCCACACGGCAAAGACCTGGCCGTTCACTCCGCCGTCCTTCATCCGGGGGATATCGAGATGCCCCTTGTCCGACCGCCGGGTGATGTCCTTCCGGCCGCGGATATGCTCGTAGAGCGCGTCGGTGTGAAGGTCTACGAGCAACGGGGCTGCGGTCTCGCGTTCGAGTTCCATGTAAACGTGCTACGGAGTATAGATAAGGAGCCCCCGCGGTCAATCCGACACGACGTCTGCCCGGTCGGAACGGAGAGGCTCCCGTCTAGAGCCGCGTCCGGCGCAGCCGGAGGGAGTTGGTGACGACATTGATGGAAGACAAGGCCATCGCCACCTCGGCCATGATGGGATGGAGCCAGCCGAGCATGGCAAGCGGGATGGCAACCACGTTGTAAAAGAGCGCCCAGAATAGATTCTGCCTGATCTTCACGAACGTCGCCCGCGAGAGCTTGACCGCCGAGACGACCCCAGTCAGACTACCCCGCACGAGCGTAACGTCTGAGGCCTCAATGGCGATATCCGTGCCCGTGCCGATGGCGATTCCCACATCCGCGGCCTTCAGGGCCGGGGCATCGTTGATGCCGTCGCCGACCATCGCCACGCTGCCGAACTCCTTCTGCAGGTCCTTCACAACCTGCTGCTTCTGAGCCGGCAGCACCTCGGCGACGATGCGGCTGATTCCGGCCTCGGCGCCGATCTGCGTTGCCGTCTCGCGGTTGTCGCCGGTGAGCATTATCGGCGTGATGCCCAGCGCCTTGAGGTCGGCAACCGCTTGCGCCGAGTCGGGCTTCACGGTGTCGGCCACTCCGATGACTCCAATCGGCTTTCCGCCGGACGCCACGTAGAGCGCCGTGCGCGCCCGCTTCTTCAGGCCCGCCGCCGCTGCGTTGAGTATGCGGCAGTCGACGCCGCATTCCTGCAGGAGAAGTTCCTTGCCGGCCAGCACCTCGACGTCTCCGACTTTGCCCTTGATACCCTGACCAGGAACGGCCTGCACGCCGGTCGGCAGTACGAGTTTCAATCCTCGCGCCGACGCAGCGGCAACTATGGCTCCCGCTACCGGGTGTTCCGAACCTTGTTCAAGAGAAGCCGCGAGCCGCAGAACGTTGTCTGCTGGGCTCGTGACCGGCACCACATCAGTGACTGCGGGCCTGCCCTGCGTAATTGTCCCCGTCTTGTCGAGAATGACCGCCCGCACGTCCTTCAACGTCTGTATCGCTTCACCCGAGCGGAAGAGGATGCCCCGCTCGGCCCCCGTGCCGGAGCCGACCATCAGCGCAGTCGGCGTCGCAAGTCCGAGAGCGCACGGGCAGGCAATCACGAGCACGGCAACCCCGGCAAAGAACGCGAGCGATACGACGGAAAGGTTCGGGTTGACCCACGGCAGGAATGTCGCAGTCCACTCAAGCATCGGCCGGAGCGTAGGCGTCAGTGCGAGCCAGAGAGCGGACGTCGCGAGCGCGACCAGGATGACCACCGGCACAAATCTCGCCGTGACCTTGTCGGCAAAGGCCTGAATCGGGATCTTGGTACCCTGGGCTTCCTCGACCAGCCGGATAACCTGCGAAAGGAACGTGTCCTTGCCCACGCGCGTCGCCTCGACCTTGATGAGCCCATTGCCGTTCACCGTCGCACCGATGACCTCGTCGCCGGCCTTCTTCTCGACCGGCAGTGACTCGCCGGTCGCCATCGACTCATCGATGCTCGTCTCGCCCTCGAGTATCCGTCCGTCGGCCGGCACCTTCTCGCCGGGCCGGATGATCATCACGTTGCCGGGCGCAAGTTGCGCGACCGGCACTTCCTTCTCTACGCCCTCGGCCGAAAGGATCCGCGCGGTCCGCGCACCCAGCGCGACGAGCTTCTTGATCGCCTGCGAGGCCCGACCCTTGGCGCGCGTTTCGATGTACCGACCGGTCAGGAAGACGGCCATCACCATCCCACCGGCGTCGGCAAAACTCTTGACCGGCAGACCGGCCAGCACGGCAATGCCTGAGACCAGTGCGGCTGCGACGCCGAGAACGATGAGCACGTCCATCGAAGCTGAACCGGCGCGCACCGATCCCCATGCCCCGCGGAGGGTGTTCCAGCCGGGACCAAACAGCACTGCGGCGCAAAAGGCGACGTCGAGCCATGTCATCCCTGGCAGGTGAAAGAGGTGCAGACCGTGAAGCACCATCAGCAACATCGGCAGAAGTCCCAGAACCCACGCCCAGACCAGCCGGACGCGGGCGTGGCGGAGGTCAACTTCAGCGCGATTCTCGGCGCCGGCTTCCTCGTGCCGAATATCGTACCCGACGTCGGTCACCGCTTTCTCAAGCGAAGGCACCGGCGACACCCTGGGGTCGAACTCCACGATTGCTTTCTCAATGGCGAAGTTCACGACCGCGTTCCTCACCCCGGGAAGCCGGTTCAGCGCCTTCTCTACGGTGGCGACGCAGCTCGCGCAACTCATGCCCCCGACTGATAAAGTGATGGTCTCGGTTTTACCCAGTTCAGGTTTCTCTAGGATGACCGGCTCGGGCAGAACGGAAGCGCTTTCCGCCATCCGCATTCCGCTATCCGCACCGGCCATTCTGACTTCTGCATTCTGACTTCTGACGTCTGACGTCGCCTGCGCCAGGAACCGCTCCGGCTCAGCCTGGAACCGCTTCAGGCAGTTGGGATTGCAGAAGTAGTAGGTAGTTCCCTTGTATTCCCACTTACCCGCCTCATTCCCCTCACGCACAACCATCTTGCAGACGGGGTCGATGTGAGCGGCAGGGCTCTTGGGCTCCGGACTCTGGACTTCCGACTTCTTTGTATCTTTGTCTCTTTGCTCAGAAGCTTCCTCCGCCCTGCCCTCCGACTTAGGCTGGCCACCAAGAAACCGCTCCGGGTCGGCCTGAAAGCGCTTCAGGCAGCTCGTATTGCAGAAATAGTAGGTCGTTCCCCGGTATTCCCACTTGCCGGCCTCGCGTCCCTCGATGACGTGCATCCTGCACACCGGGTCGATGTGAGAGGATTGCAGATCGGCGATTGGAGATTGCTGATTGTCCAGCCGCTTGTTGGCTTCGGGTCTTTGTGGTGAGATGTACTCCTCGGGATTCTGCTGGAACTTGCGGGCGCAGACCTTCGAACAGAAGTAATAGGTGACGCCGTCGTACTCGCGTTTGGCCGCTTCCTGCCCTTCGATGACTTCCATCTTGCATACCGGGTCGATGTGTACTCGAGGTTCCGATTTCATCAGCGTTCTCCTGTTGCTCCCTGTTCCTTATGACGGAACAGTGAGCCAATCGGGTCGGTCAGCGCCCGGATTGGCGCCCTATGGAAGAAATCCTGCTTCAGCCTCGGCATCAGGCCGACTATCCTCACCACCTGTCCGAACGTGAACTCCTCGCGCTCCCCTATCGCGAACGCATACCTCCCCACGTTGCCCGGCCGCGAGACTGTCACGGCATAGATACCCGGACCGACTCTCAGCCGCCGCTCCGGCCCCATCAGGTACGAGTCTCCGCCAAACGGCTCGTAGAATCTCGTCCATGAGTAGGCGGGTCCGTCGAGCACGGCAATTGTGTCCGTCCCACTGGTCACAGCAACTGTCAGGTCCTGGGGTACACCGGCCTCATCCGGGACGAGGATGTTGACGTAGAGCTCGAACGAATCGGGGCTTACGATGCTGTACTCCGCCGGTCTGCCGAGCAGCTCGCCATAGTATGCCTTGGATACTTCCGGCTTCTCCACGACTACGACACCTTGGTCCGCTACGAGATACGGCAGATGTGCATGAGCGATTCCGCTCATCAGCGCCAGACACGACAGAAAGAAGAGAGGCATACGCATATTTGAATATTAGACGCCGGCCGGTGAGCTGCGACTCGGACCTTCTTTCGGCCTATTCGTACAGCGACGAGATGCCTGGTTTGCGACCCTGCGCGGAACGACGAACGACGGCTTCAACCCGGCGTTCGCGGGTCGCCTCCCGTTTGGCGTTCAGGACCCAGCCTGTGTACAAGTTGCGATAGGTCGGGGCGAAGGCCTGAAAGTTGCGCCATGCCGCGGGGTGGGCACGAAGCGCCCTCGCCAGGTCCGGCGGAACGGTCTCCTCTCGCCGGTTGGTGTAAGCCGCCTGCCATTTGCCGGACCTTTTTGCCTGCGTGACCTCGGCAAGGCCGGCCTCGCACATCCTTCCCTCGGACACCAGTCGCTTCACCCGGTCCTTGTTCGCCTGCGACCAGACGCTGCTCCGGCGCCTGGGCGTCCAGCGTTGGCGGAACTTCTCGGCGTCCACGGCGTGTATCTGACCGTCAATCCAGCCAAAGCAGAGCGCCTCGTCCAGGGCATCCTGGTATCTAAGTCCAGCCCTCGCGCCCTTCTTGTACATATAGACCCACTCGCCCTGTGACCTGGCGTGGTTGCGTTGGAGCCACCTCCGCCACTCCATGGCACTGCGGAAGTCGAGCGGTTCCTGCCCTGTCATCCGAAGGCTAGAAGTCTCTGTCTTTGCAGACCGTTGCCCTGATTCTACCCCGCTCTCTTCGAGTGACGACTCTCTTCAGGAACTCCCGCCTCAGACCCGAGGCCAGACGACTGGCCTGCCATCTCCGCTCTCGCTCGGCTCGGCCTTCGCCAGTGGCCGGGAAAGCGGCGAGCACCGCCTTCAGGGCATAGCCGGCCGCGCCAAATGCATGTTGCGGGACATGCGCGGTTGCCACGGCGTGGCCGGCCGAACGGGCCGCAAGGCAGGCGGAGGGCCTCCTTTTTGCCCGGCGGGCGGCGGCATGGGCGGCGAGCGAGGCGCCGCGAATGTCCGCCATCCTGAATACGCCGGTGCGCGCCCATGCGCGACATGCCTTGATGGCTTTCCGCGGCCGCTCGTCATCCGGATAGGCTTTCTCGAAGAACGGCAATACACGCAGGGCGCAGTCAGCCGCCCAGACAGCCAGCAGCCGCTGATTTTCTCTGCTGTACTTCCGCGCGACATCATGTTCCGGTATCCGGCCCCGGAGGCGCAGCCGCGCGCCGGGCTCAGGTCTTCCTGTTTCGGGTTTCATTCGTCATTCGAGCTTCCTTTCTGCCAGCTCCCGCCGGCAGAACGGAGAGGGTGGGATTCGCTGTGCGCCTGCTCCCCATGCTCTCCTTTGGGTTGTGGCGCGCTGACGCGCGCCGGGCGCGAATTCGTCATTCGGATTTCGTCATTCGAGCTTCCGTTCTGCCGGCTCCCGCCGGCAGAACGGAGAGGGTGGGATTCGAACCCACGGTACCCTTACGAGTACACATGCTCTCCAGGCATGCCCGTTCGTCCACTCCGGCACCTCTCCGTGGAAAAGGATTCAAGGGGTCGAGGAATCAAGGGGTCCAGGGTCAGACACTTGCATCCTGGATTCCTCGAATCCTCGATTCCTGCAACGCCAGCTTAGCCGAAGCTGCTCTGCAGTCAAACTTGTGGCTACTTGATCAGGACCAGCGTCCCCGGCTTCACGGCCTGGACAATGCTCTTCAGCGGCATCGAGTCGAGCTCGATGTAGCTATGGTCAATCGCCTCGGCCGGCACCTCATCGCTCACCTTGCCGTGAATCACGATGTCCCCGCCGAGGAAGATAGCGCCGACGCCGAACGCATCCCTCACGCAGCGCCCGGCCGAGTCGAGCGGTGGCGTCACGCCTTCGAGCCGGTACAGCCAGTCGGGCCGACACCAGCTCGTTCTTACCTGTTTGCTTAGGACTTCGAGCGTGGCCTTCGGCAGTGCCGTGTACTCATCCTGCCCCTCAAGGACCTCCCGGAACTGGTACTTGGCCTCAAGAACGGTCTTGTCTTGAACCGCCAGCGTAATCTTGTGCTCCCCGCGATTAATCACCAGATAGGGCTCTCGCCTCGATAGCGATGCGATGCGGTAGTTCAGGTACTGCCGGTCCTGTTCGAGCTTCGCCTTGACCGCCTGCAGGCTGTCGTACTGCCCGGCGACTGCCCGCGCCTCCACATCGGCATCATGGGCGGCGCGCAGTAGCTCGCGCTTTCCGACCGCATCGGCCAGCCGCACGAGCGCGATGCTCCCGACGATGGTCGCAAGCACGGCCAGAAAACCGTTGAATCTTCTGCCCATTAGAATATGAACACCTTGGTGCCCACCGGCACCGAGTCATACAGCACCTTCAGGTCCTCGTACCCGACCCGGATGCAGCCGTGAGTCACGCTCCGGCCGAGCAGTTGCTCCTGCGGCGTCCCGTGTATCATCACCCCGCCGCCCAGGTCCAGAAGGAACGCGCCGAGCACTCCCTTCTCCTTGCGCAGCGGCGAGCGGAGCGGCGGAACCGACTCGCCTCTTTCCAAAAAAGCCCAGTCGGGCTTGGTCCAGATCGGGTCCTTCTCCTTGCGGATGACGCTCATGATTCCGCGCGGCGTCTGGAACACCCACTTTCGGCTGCGATAGACCAGAGTGTCATTCTTCCCGGTGGAGATGGGTGCATCGAGCAGCACCTTCTGCCCGCGCCGCAGCGAGAGCCGGTTACCGTCGGGATTGACGACGATGTACAGCTCATTGGTGAAGGCGGTGGCGAACTGGTCGGCGAGATCCCGCACCGAGCCGTTGAGCGCCTCGATCTCGGGTCCGAGCTTCGGCAGTTCAAGCCGCATCATCAGCGTACTGGCCCTGGTCTTGTACATCTCATAGATCAGCCGCGCAAGGTCGAGCCCGAGACTGTTCTTGATTGGGTAGTAAACCTCCGTCCAGGCGAGAGCCATCGCCGAAAGAAAGATAATGCCGATTGCCTTGACGGGACTCACGAGGAAACGGCGAGCGACAAACGCCAAATGACGAACTCAGCAGTTCGGCGTTCGGCGTTCGGACTTCGGCGTTTCACTGATGCCAGCGGGCGTGTTTGCCGCGGACATCGACGTGGATGAACGCTCCGTGCGAGCGCGTGCGGCTGTACCAGCCGATGCCGCCGACGAGTTCCGGGTGCTGTAGCTCCAGCTCCTCGGCATAGGCGGCGAGCTGCTTCGCATCCTTGCGGTTCGACTGGCCGTCGTGAGTAAGGTCATCAAGCCGCCCGTCGCCGTTGGCGTCGATAATGATGTCCGCGGCCCCGCCGTAGATGTGGGCGCTGTTCCGGCCGCGCTCCACTCGCCAGTTGTACGCCGGCGGCCGGTAGCCGCTGAACACGCAGAACCGGTCGAACTTCACCCCGCGGCTCTTCACCAGGTCGGTGAGCAGCTCGAGCTTGACCAAAAGCTCCTCGCACAGAACCGTGTACTTGGGAAAGCCCCCCATGGTCCGGGATGCGAAGTCGCGGAGCGTGTAGTGCGGGGACAGGTAGGTATCCAGATTATCGGGGGTCGTGATGATGAACCCCTTCGGCTTCCGGAAGCTCGGATACTCATCAATCGGCTTCGGGTACCTGCCGATTTTGACTCCCTTGAGGACACCCTTCTTGTTGAGACTGTCGTAGGGAATCATCACAAAGGCGTTGACGCGACGCACCGCGGTCCCGCTCATGAGCATGATCGGATAGAGGCCCGGCTCCGCCGGCGCCACCCAGCAGGTCGCGTTGCCGGCGTCGACCAGCTCGCCGGCCGATGCTACCCAGCCGCTGCTGTTCCCGTCGTCCGAAGCCGCCAGCCGCAGCGTCTCGCCCGGCAGCACGAAACGGCCGATATTGTCCCAGTCGTAGACGTAGCCATTGATATCAACCGCGAGCCGGGGCCGGACCTGTGCTCTGACGGTTGCATCAGTCAGATTGGCGCCGGCGGCGACGCCGGCGAGGAGAACCCAGAGGACCGCGTACGCGCGCAATACTGCTCCTTTAAGTCAATCGGCCCGACGGGGATACGGGTCGAAGCCGTTCGAGTATAGCGGCGACTGTCGGCAGTGTCAATCCGGCCCATGCTTGCCGATTCAATCCGGTTATGCTAGAGTGTTCGGTCACATGCCGCAGGCAGCCAGTTCAACCATTAAGGAGGTCTCATGAAATCGGCCATCGTGCTTCTGTTCGCGAGCATCACTGCCCTGATTGCCGGGTCGTTTCCGGTCGGCGTAATCGACACGGTCGGCGGAACCACCTACGACGACCAGAACTCGGGCCCGGCCCTGCAATGGGTGTTGAGTGACCCGGCCTATGGCATCCACGTCACCTGGATGTACTCAAACTCGGCCACGTCCTGGCCGGACCGCACCATGCAGTACAACTTCTACGACAAGACCACGAGCGCCTGGAACTGGCTCGACCCCGACTTCATGGTATCGGGCGTGAACTCCCAGATCCGCAAGACCGGGTTCGGCACGCTCGAGACCGACCCGGCCAACGGCGCCGCCTGCATCGCCGCCCACTACGCGGCTGGCATGCCGGACTTCACCCCGGTCCTGGTCGAGGACTTCTCCCCGGGCACCGGGCTTTTCAGCGAGTGGCTCGGCGCGCCGACGCTCACCGGCTATTTCCTGCCGGTCATCGCCCGGCCGTCCGACGGTTCCATCAGTCTGCTCCTGATTCTCTTCGCGGCCTCGGACAACCTCTACTACGCCCGCTCCACCACCTGGGGCACATGGAACGAGCCGGTATTCTGGAATGTCGCGAGCGCATTCGGCCACAACCTCACCGCCTCACGCGCCTCGAACAAGTTGCTGGCGACCTGGATGAGCGGCAGCGGCGCCGACCTGACTCTCTCCTACCGCTTCTCCTCCGACGGCGGAGCGACGTGGGACAACGCCCAGACCCTGACCCCGCCTTCGGCCTTCGGCTCCGACTCGGGAACGGCCTGCTTCATCGGCGCGAGTGCCACGTTCGACAAAGACGACAACTGGCGGCTGGTGACGACACTCGTGCCGCTCGTCGCCGACTCGGCCCTCCAGAACCCGGCCGAGCTCTGGGTCTACAACTCCGGCACCAGCCAGTGGAGCTTCATCCATGGCGCGGGCGGCCAGAACCTGTCCGGCGAAATCGGCGAGAACGCGGCCTATTGCGGCCGGCCGAGCCTTGGCCAGAACCCGACGAGCGGAACCTTCTACTGCGCGTGGGAAGAGTTCGACTCGCTCAACTTCGAGCCGACGACCGGCCGGCTCCGAGCCGACATCTTCGCCTCGTCATCGCCCGACGGCATCACCTGGAGTTCGCCCACTCGCCTCACCAGCGCCGACGCGACCTCCAAACGCTTCCCGTTCCTTGCCCGCAACTGCTCCGGCGACTCGCTCGCCATCGGCTTCGAGCAGGACTCCATTGCCGGCTTCAACACCAACGGCACCGGCGCCATCTCCCGTAACCCCATCTGCGTCTGGCGCGGCACCGTCTCGGGCGCAGTCTCCGATTCCCGCTCCTCATCCCTCGTCCCTCACCCCGCGCTGACCGCCTCCCTCATCCGCAACATCCTCAATCTGCAATCTTCAATCTGCAATCTGCAGTCTGAAATCTCCCTCCTCGACGCTTCCGGCCGCACGGTGACGCCTCTCCGCCGCGGCCCCAACGACGTCAGCGCCCTCGCTCCCGGCGTCTACTTCGTACATTCGCGGCCGTCAGCCGTTAGCTGTAGGCAGTCGGCTGTCCAGAAGGTCGTCCTCACGCGCTAGCCAGGAGCCGTCCGACCGGTTCCCGCACCTTCGCGCGGCTCAACGGACGCCGCGAAGCACGCGGCGAAGCATAGGTCGAAGCACCGGCAGACCCATCGTTCACTGCATACTCAACTGCATCGGCCAGAGCGTCGTCAACTGCGTCCTGCACTCGACCTTGACCTCCACCTCAACCTTCATCTTCCACCGCACGCCGCAAAGCTCACGTCATTGCTCAGGGCATTGCACCAGAAAACGCTCGCGACATTGCTCGGTTCAGAGCTCGTGTCATTGCACGTCTCAACGCACCGGTCATTGCTCCTTTAGATCGAGGCTCCATTGCTTCTCGGAAGGCAGCCCCCCAGGCGACCCCTACCCTACCTTTTCATCCCGGACGCTCGCTCCGAACTAATTGAGAACTCGTCGGTTAAGTCAGTTTCCGGCGCTTCG
>CAZAKP010000096.1:0-11655 GCA_964485845.1 uncultured bacterium
GCGGCGGCGCCGCCGCCGATTATCCCGGTCTTGTGCTTCGCCTCGTTCACGGAGTAGTTCACATTGGTGAAGCCATCGACATTGGCCTTGCCGTTGCTCGTGACGATGTCGAAGGCAATCGACGCGGCAGCGGGCAGGTAGAGCGTTACCCGACCGTTGGATGAGTGCAGGGCCACGGCCCCGGCCGTATCCAGCGCGGCCACGTCGCAGTCAATCGCACCGTTTGCGGCCTCGACACTGATGCTGCCTGAATGCGCGACGGTGGACACGGCGCCGTTGGCGGCAGTGACGGCAGCGTCGCCGGTCATGCTGTCCAGGAAAACCGCGCCGTTCGATGCCTCGATGTTCAGCGCGGTTATCGCCGTGGCGAACACGTCATACTTGGTGTTGTAGCTCCGGGTATTGGGGGCCGGGACCTTGCCCCACAGATAGAGGCTAGTTCCCGATATCGAGTCGCCGACGGAGATGTCGGCCAGGTGGGCCTCGGCGTCCGCCTGGGACGTGCCCTTGCAGCTCTTCGTGACGGTGGCGGAGACGACGGTGTCGGCCCTTGCGCGGACAGTGACCGCGCCGTTATCCACCCGGATATCGATGCCGGTCACGCCGGTCACGGGCCAGGCCTTTGTTTCCGGCCGGTCGGCCTGGACATTGTAGGCAATACATCCGGCTGCAAGCAGCGCAGCGAGCAGCAGGGCCGTCGGGTGTCGGTTCAAGGCTCCTCCTTTGGTTTGTGGATACGGCGCTGAGTGTAATTGGCGGCCCTCAGGAGTCAAGCAACGGCAGCCCTGCATTTCCTCTTCGTATTCTGATGGCGCCGCGGCGGAGCCGGGAGTGAGTACGGCAAGAGGGCGGGCCGAAGCCCGCCCCGCGATTTGACTGCCGGTTCCGTGCTATCTGTGCACGATGAGCTTGCGGATGGCGGCGTAGTCGCCGGACCTGAAGCGACAGTAGTAGACACCGGGCGCGACGGCTCGGCCACGGTTATCGCAGGTATTCCAGTCCGCGTGCCGGTATCCGGCTGACTGCGTGCCTTCCATCAGCCGCCGCACCAGTGTGCCGGTCACGTCGTAGACGTCCAGTTCGACCCGGGCCCGCCGTGGGAGAGTGTAGCTGACTTGCGTGCGAGAAGCCGTTGGATTCGGGCAGGGCTGGGACAGTGCGAACCCGAGCGGCGCTGCGTCTTTCTCGTGCTGTTCGATGCCGCCGGACGATACGATCGTGAAGTTCGCGTTGCTTGCATCTTCGACCCGGCCGTCGGCTTCGTTCCAGGTCACCACCTTGATCCGGGCCCGGGTGGTCGGCGTGTTCGGTACGGTCCAGGCGTACTCTGGCGGCGCCGGGGGCGTGGCGAGATAGGCCACGCCGGTCCAGCTCAAGCCCGCATTGGTCGAGTAGTAGATTGAGTCCCTGACGCCGTTGTCGGTCTGTGTCCAGGTGATGTTGCAGACCGAATCGGCGTGCCAGGACTCACCGCCGTTCGGCGCGGTCACGCCCACGCTTGGTCCGACCGCAGTCCAGTCCAGCGCGTTCACAATAAGCCGGCACCACTGGCCGGAGGCGGACGACTGCCAGTACGTCAGCGGGAAGAGGCCGATGGAGGCCGCGCGTCGGCCGGCGCTGTCGAAACACGCGGCGAGGCAAAGCCCGGCGTCCGTGTACTCAGCCAGACTGACGCAGTTGGTGCTGCGCAGCGTGCCATTCTTGTTTCCGGTGCGGAAGCCGCCCACGCTGACTGCCGACACGCCCGACATCATTGGGTGCGCCGGCTGGCGGACCGCGCCCATCGAGCCCGCAGTGCCGGATGGTGACGAGACCGTGAAAGGGGCATACGCTGAGCGCCATGTCCCCTTGATTTGACTGGGGGTGCAGTCCGCGAACACGGCCTCCACCACGCCCCCGCCCAGTTGGAGGAAGCGGCCAAGGCTGTCGCCGAGCGCGGTCGTATCCGCCGGCGCGTATTCGGTGAACGTCAGGATCGCCCGACAGCCCTGGTTGTACCAGTCAGTGGCCGGGAAGGCAGCGTGACCGCCGCTGCCGATGTAGTATGTGTCGGCCGACGTAAACCTGCCGTCGGATGAGTCGATAAGCATCTGGCACAGGACCGCGACCGTGTCGCGATAGAACGCGGCATGGCACACCATGACTGCGTAGCCATCATCCCTGCTTGTCAGGCTTCGGGCGTCACCGGCCGCTGGGCTGGCGCTCGCGTGGCTGACGCCCGACAGCATCGCGACGAGAGCGGTCAGGACTACCACCTTCTGGCGCATGCGCATCTGTTCTCCTTCGTTGGCGGGAGGCGTCACTGCTACGACGGCATCCGGCCGGCCTCCAGATGCGGCCGGATGCCGGAGGGCGGTCACCAGGCTACGGCCGCCGAGTCTTGTCAGTTCTATTAGACACCCGTCTCTCCTGTCTGTCAAGCTCTGGCTGCGCGAGTGCAGTTCCGGATTGCAGGTTAGCGCGGCGGGGCCGCGGATGTCCAGACCGGCGTGTGGTCCCGAGTGGCTGACCCCGAAGGTGGCCAGCGGAAGTGGTCAGCGCTTGGCCGGGCGGTTACCGAGCGTGAAGAGTTTCTTGGACCCGCGGCGTTTGATGGCGTTGCGGGCGTCGAGAATCAGCCGGCTGTGTTCGAAGATGAAGTCGTAGTCAAAGCATTTGTGGTCGGTCAGGATAACGACGCAGTCGGCGGTCTTGAGCGCCTCGGTGGTCAACGGCACTGATTTGAACTTGCTGCCGTTGATGTGAATCTCCGGTACCCACGGGTCGTGGTAGGCGATGCTCTTCACTTTGTCCTGGGTGAGCTCCATGACTTTGATGGCCGGGGAGTGGCGGGTGTCTTCGACGTTGCCTTTGAACGCGGCGCCGAGGATGAGGAGCTTCGCCTTGGACGCGGCGATGCCGTTGACCCCCAGCGTCTCGACGATGCGGTCGGCGACGTAGAACGGCATCGACTCGTTGGTCTCGGCCGCGAGTTCAATGAAGTCGGAGTGGAAGTCGTACTCGCGGGCCTTCCAGGCGAGGTAGTAGGGGTCAATGAGGATGCAGTGGCCGCCGATGCCGGGCCCGGGGTAGAAGGGCATGTAGCCGAACGGTTTGGAGGATGCGGCGTTGATGACTTCCCAGATGTCGATGTTGCCCATCCGTTCGCACATCACCGCCATTTCGTTGACGAGGGCGATGTTGACGCTGCGGAAGATGTTCTCGAGCAGCTTGGACATTTCGGCCACGCGGGGCGAGGAGACCGGGATGACCCGTTCGACGAAGCGGGAGTAGAAGTCGACGGTGAGGTCGGTACAGGCCTTGGTGACTCCGCCAACCACGACCGGTGTGGTCTTGGTGTTGAACTTGTGGTTGCCCGGGTCGATCCGCTCGGGCACGAAGGAGAGGTGGTAGTCGCGGCCGACCTTGCGGTCCTGCTTGTCGAGAATGGGCTGGAGGACTTTCTCGGTCGTTTCGGGGTAGGTGGTCGAACGGAGGACCACCAGTTGGCCCGGCTTGAAGTATTTGGCAATCTGGCGGCCCGCCTCCTGGATGAAGGTGACGTCCGGGTCTTTGGAGGAGGTGAACGGCGTCGGCACGCAGATGTTCACAATGTCGCAGGTGGCGAGGACCTTGAAGTTGGTCGTGGCGCTGAACTTACCTTTGACCGCGGCGAGGTCTGAGTCTTTGACGTCGCTGATGAAGCTCCGGCCCTCGCGCACGGCCTCGACTTTGGACTTGTCGACGTCGACCCCGACAGTCTCAAAGCCGGCGCGGGCGATTTCGATGCTCAGGGGCAGGCCGACGTAGCCGATACCGATGACGCCGACCTTCGCTTTCCGGTCGTGAATCTTGTTAGCCAGGTCCATCTAGTTGTCTCCTCTTATGTTATGCCCTGATACTGGTGCGTGGCAAACTGGTCAAAGTGTACAAAGGCCGATGCATGAAGCAAGAGTCGTAAACCGGGGGCTCGAAAAAGCTCGGACCTCGAAGTCCGAATGACGAATGAAGCTCGGAACCCGAAGCTCGGATTCAAGCCGGTTGTTCATTGGAGCTTCGTCATTCGGGTTTCCTCGCTGCTCTCGCCCTCACCACACCGTTCGGTCCAGCGTGCGGTACTGGACGGCCTCGGTGATATTCGATGGCTGAATACACTCTTTGCCTTCCAGGTCGGCGATTGTCCGCGCTACTTTGAGCACGCGGTGGTAGGCGCGGGCGGAGAGCCCGAGCCGGTCGATTGCGGCCCGGAGGATTTCGTTGCTCTGGGGCGACACCGGGCAGAAACGGCGGATGAGCTGCGGCCCCATCTGGGCGTTGGCGTAGACCGGGTGGCGCGAGCCGGTCGACTTGAAGCGTTCGAGCTGGGCGTCGCGGGCCCGGCGGACGCGCTCGGCGACCGCACCGGAGCTCTCGCCGGGGCGTTGGTTCGAGATGTCGTCGTAGCGAAGCGCCGGGACCTCGATGTGGATGTCGATGCGGTCGAGCAGGGGGCCCGAGATCTTCGACCGGTAGTGGCGGATCTTGAGCGGCGAGCAGGAGCAGGAATGGCGCGGGTCGCCGAAGAACCCGCAGGGACAAGGGTTCATGGCACAGACCAGCATGAAACGAGCCGGGAAGGTGAAGGTCGAGCGGGCGCGGCCAATGGTCACCTCGCCGTCTTCGAGTGGCTGCCGGAGTGCTTCGAGCACGTCGCGCCGGAACTCGGGCAGCTCATCCAGGAAGAGGACGCCGTTGTGCGCGAGCGAGGCCTCGCCCGGGCGGGGCACCGTGCCGCCGCCGATTGCGCCCGATTCCGAGACGTTGTGGTGCGGTGAGCGGAACGGCCGCACGGCCACCAGGGGCCGGTCCGGTGAGAGCGTGCCGACCACGCTGTGGATGCGGGTCGCTTCCAGGGCCTCGTTCAGAGTCATCGGCGGCAGGATGGTCGAAAGCCGGCGCGCGAGCATGGTCTTGCCCGAGCCGGGTGGACCAATCATCAGAGCGTTGTGGCCGCCGGCGGCCGCGATCTCGAGGGCGCGCTTGGCGTGTTCGTGGCCGTGGACTTCGGAGAGGTCCACGGGCTGGACCGCGGCCTGGGCGAAGAGGGCGGCGACGTCGGTATGGGTCGGTTCAATCTTGGCGACGCCGTTGGCGAAGTTCGTCGCTTCGATGAGCGTGTTCACGGCATAGACCGCGAGTCCCTCGACCATCGCGGCTTCGGTTGCATTTTGAACCGGCACGACGAGCCCGCGCAGGCCGGCCTGCTTCGCGGCGACCGCCATCGAGACCGCGCCTTTGACCGGCCGGAGGGAGCCGTCGAGCGAGAGTTCGCCGAGGAAGGCCAGTTCGCGGAGCGCGCCCGGCTGGATGCTGCCGGCGGCGGCGAGTATGCCGACCGCCATCGGCAGGTCGAAGCCCGGGCCTTCCTTCTTCACGTCGGCCGGTGCGAGGTTCACGGTGATCCTGCGGTTCGGGAAAGTGAAGCCGGAGTTCTTGATCGCGGCCTGGACCCGGTGCTGGGACTCCTTTACCGCAGTGTCGGGCAGGCCGACGATATTGAACTGCGACAGGCCGTGGGTGATGTCGGTCTCGACGGTGACGATGTAGCCGTCCACGCCGAAGACCGAGGCCGAGAGCACGCGCGACAGCACTATAGAGCTCCGACGATGTGCTCGAATTCGGGACGTCTGCCGCTCAGGGTGATGCCGAGTACGTCGAACCTCACGTCCGAGGATTCGAGGTTGTGTCTTACCAGGTAGTCCTCGACCAGCCGGCGGAGCCTGGCCTGCTTGCGCCGGGTGACCGACTGGTCGGGACGGGCGACCTCTGAGCTGGTGCGCGTCTTCACCTCGACAAATACAAGGGTGCCGCTGTCTTCGCAGATGAGGTCGATCTCGCCCAGCCACGTAGTGTAGTTGCGCTCGACGATTTCCCAGCCGAGGTTGCGGAGGTAGGAAGCCGCCAGGTCCTCTCCCTTTCGACCCAGCGGTTTCGCTTTCACTATGACGCCGAGGCAAGCTCACGGACCGGAGCGTAGGTCCGGCGGTGAATAGGGGACGGGCCGAGTTCCCTGAGCGCGCGCAGGTGCTCCGCAGTCCCGTATCCCACATGCCGTTCAAAACCGTAGCCGGGGTACTGCCCCGCCATCTCGGTCATCAGCCGGTCGCGAAAGACTTTGGCGATGATGGAGGCGCAGGCGATTGACAGGCTCTTTGAGTCGCCGTCCACGATGCCGCGGCAGGGAAGGTCGAGGTCCGGTATCCTGAAGCCGTCGGCGAGCACGAGCGCGGGGCGGACACTGAGTTCGGCGATTGCCGTCCGCATCGCGTGGAAGACGGCGTTGGCGACGTTATGGTCTTCGATGTAGCGTTGGTCGGCGCTGGCGATGGCCCAGGCGAGCGACCGCTTCTTGATGTCGGATTCGAGCTTCTCGCGGCGGAGCTTGGTCACCTGCTTCGAATCGTTGGCCCACTTGAGCCGGATGTTTGGCGGCAGGATCACCGCGGCCGCAACAACCGGGCCGGCCAGCGCCCCCCTTCCTACTTCATCGACGCCGCAGAAGAGAGTGCTACTCTGCCACAGCTCGCGGTCTAGGTTGTGCTTCACCCCGCTGCTCTTGGAGCATCGCCTCGCGGCCGGTCCGCCGGCGCAGATAGTAGAGCTTTGCCCGCCGGGCCTTGCCGTGGCGCTTCACCTCGACTTTGGCGATCGCCGGGGTGCCATAGGGGAAGATGCGCTCGATACCATAGCCACGGCTTACCTTGCGAACGGTGAAACTGCGGTTCGGGCCGGCACCGCGGATCTGAATGACCGTTCCCTCGAACAACTGCAGGCGTTCCTTATCGCCCTCGACGATCCGAACGTGCACCGCAACGCCGTCACCGGGCCGGAGCGGCGGGATCTCGGCCGGTTCGTGTCGAACCGGTGCGGCGGCCTTAGCTTCCTTGGCAGCTTCCTTCTTAGCCATTGATGGTCTCCTTTTCCAGTTCGCGGCAGAGGAACTCGCGCTCGGATTCGGTCAGCACCTCGTTGCGCAGCAGTTCAGGCCGGCGCTGGGCGGTTGTTTTCAAAGCCTGTTCCCGGCGCCAGCGCGCGACCGAGGCGTGGTCGCCGGATACCAGCACTTCGGGTACTTCGCGGCCGCGGAATTCGCGCGGCCGGGTGTAATACGGGGCGTCGAGAATCCCGGCCGAGAACGAGTCGGTCGCGACCGAGTCCTCGTCGCCGACTGCGCCGGGCAGGAGTCGGGCGACGGCCTCGATGATAGCCACGGCCGCGGCCTCGCCGCCGGCCAGCACATAGTCGCCGACCGAGACCTCGCGGTCGACCGCGAGCCGCACGCGTTCGTCCACGCCCTTATACCGGCCGCAGATGAGCACCAGGTGCGGGGTGCGGCTGAATTCCTCGGCCAGCGGCTGGGTGAAGCGTTCGCCCTGCGGGGAGAGGAGCACGACCAGGCTTTCCGGCCGGCGGACGCTGTCGATGGCCGCGGTGAGGGGTTCGGGTTTCATCACCATTCCCGCGCCGCCGCCGAACGGATAGTCGTCGACGGTGCGGTGAGTGTCGGTGGTGAAGTCCCGGGGGTTGACGAAACTGAGGTCGAGCTTGCCGTCAGCGCGTGCGACGCGAGTCGGCCCGCAGTCGAAGGGGCCGCGGAAATACTCGGGGAACAGCGTGATGACGGCTGCCTGCATCGGTCGGAATGACGGTCGGGTCCGCTGGCGGTTTAGCCGATTACGTCGACCGTGGCGTGCTTGTCGAGCTTGCGGGCCGCGGCTCGGACAATCGCCCGGATCGCATCGATGGTTGCGCCCTGCCGGCCGATGACTTTGCCCTGGTCGCCCGCCATGACTTTGACTTCGTACGTCAGCGTCCGTTCGCCGGCGAGCTCGGTAACCTTGATCTGATCGGGGTGGTCGACGAGCGCCTTCACGATGTGCTCGATCATCTCTTTCATGGCTTACTCCTTCGGTGTGTCCGTGGGTGTCGTACTTTCGGGGGTGATGATAGGTTCGGCGGATGCGGGTGCCGCCGGGCTGTCGCCGTTTATGGACTCGGGCGCCGGCGCGTGCTGCCGGGCGTAGCGGCCGAGCAGCCGGCTGACCGTGTCCGAGGTCTGAGCGCCTTTGGCTACCCAGTGTCCGATCCGCTCGGTCTTGAGTTCCAAAAGCTTTGTCCGCGGGTCATAGTGGCCGACCGACTCCAGGTACTCGCCGTCGCGCGCCTTGCGCGAGTCAATGACGACGACCCGGTAGGCGGGCCGGTTCCGAAGTCCCGTACGCCTTAAACGAATTCTGAGCAAAGTCTTCTCCTTATTCTGGAGCCATACGATAGCGAAAAGGCTCGAATTGTCAACCAATGCCAGCCTCAAAGGCCGGCGGCAACTCTGAGGCCCGAATGTCGGGCGCCAATTCCGCTCGCGGCGCGGCCACTCCTGACCGGAGTACGCCGTCACCCGGTCTTTGTTCGTCATCCTGCCTCGTGCCGTTGACTTGCCCTACCCGACAGCTACAATTGAACTGAGGAAGTCGCGCCCGGCAAGCAGCGAGCCGGCCGCGGTTCTGCATCAGGACGGCAGGCGCACTAACTACGGGAGGTATTTGTGAGGAGAGTGGTCGTGATTTCGGTGCTGGCGTTGGCCGGAATGAGCTTCGCGCTCAACAGTCCGAGCCTGCAGCAGCACCTCACCGGCGCACAGGCAGGCGAGCGACTGCCCGTGCAGATAGTGCTGAAAGAGCAGTTCGAAAAGGACCTGCTCAACAGCCTGGTCGACGGCATGCCGAAGCCCCAGCGCCGCGCCGAAGTGGCGCGGATACTGAAGGAGTTCTCGGCCGACGAGCAGGCCGGCGTACTGGCGTACCTGGCAACCACCGATGCCAAGAACGTCCAGTCGTTCTGGATTGTCAACGCGGTGTATTGCGAGGCGACGCCGGCGGTAATCCAGGCGCTCTCCGAGCGTCCCGAGGTGAACTACGTCAACTATGACCTTGCGTACTGCCCGAACCTGCTGGAGCCGGAAGAGCCGGCGACCGGAACCGAGGAGATTGCCTGGGGTGTCGCCAAGATAAATGCGCCGGCGGTCTGGGCGCTCGGCTATACCGGCAAGAACATCGTCTGCGGCCACATCGACACCGGCTGCAACTACGACCACCCCGACCTCGCCGACCACCTCTGGACCGACCCGAACTACCCGCATCACGGCTGGAACTTTGAGAGCAACAACAACGACCCGATGGACGTTCAGGGCCACGGCACCCATACGGCCGGCACGGTTGCCGGCGACGGCACCGGCGGCACCCAGACCGGGGTCGCGCCCGACGCGCAGCTGATAATCTGCCGGGTCAAGACCAGCCCGGTCGACTCAATCGCCGAAAGCCAGGCCTGGGCAGCGATGCAGTTCGTGGTGTCGCCGCCGCTCTCGCCGACGCACGGCGCCGACCTTTACACGATGTCGCTGGGCTTCCAGATGGCGTGGAGTCCGCACCAGGCGATCTGGCGCACGACGTGCAACAACGTCAATGCCGCCGGCGTGTCGCAGATCGTTGCGGCAGGGAATGAACGGGGCATCTCGCCGCCGAACGCCTGCCGCTGTCCGGGCAACGTCCCGCCGCCGTGGTGGAATCCGCAGAACACCGGCACCGGCGCCCTGTCCGGGGTCGTTTCCATCGGCGCCACCGACGAATCCGACACGATCGCGTACTTCTCGAGCCCCGGTCCCTGCACGTGGTCGAGCATTGCGCCGTTCAACGACTACGCCTACCCGCCGGGTCTGACCCGGCCGGACGTGTCGGCGCCGGGCGTCAACATCAAGTCCTGCTCGAATTCGGGCAGCGGCTACACCAACATGGACGGCACGTCGATGGCGTGCCCACACGTCGCGGGCACGGTCTGTCTGATGCTCTCGAAGAACCCGGAGTTGATGCCGGATGAAGTGGACTCCATTCTCGAGCTGACCGCGGTTGACAGAGGCGCGACGGGCAAGGACAACGACTTCGGCGCGGGCCGGATCGATGCGCTCGCGGCGGTGAACTACACGACCCTGTCCGGCGGGCCGTCGCTCAAGCTGAATTCGTACCAGATAGTTGACTCGACCGGCAACAACAACGGCATCCTCGACCCCGGCGAGACGGCCAAGCTCCTCGTGACCCTGCGCAACAACGGCGGGGCCTCGAGCAACAACACCACCGGCAGGTTCCATTCCTACGACGGCCGGCTGAGCGTCCCCGACTCGTTCGGTTGGTGGGGGAACATCGCGTCCGGCGGTTCGGCGACCAACAACACCGATCCGTTCACCCTCCATGCCGACGCGTCGATTCCGGCCGGGACAGAGATCACCTGCTCACTGTTTGTGACCGGTGACAGCGCAGCGCTCTATTCGAAGCGGATCGAGCTGAAGATCACGGTCGGCGTGCCGCCGGGCGGCATCATCTGGGGCCCCAAGCCCGCCCCGAACATGCCGACCGGCGCGGGCATCTGCGGCGTGACCTACAGCACTGCCGACGACCTCATCTACTGCACCTACTTCGGCAACTCGACCATCTACAAGTACTCCTCAGACAGCATGCTCGTGCCGCAGGGCACGATTGCGGCCCCGCAGGATTCCTGCCTCGATATCGACTACGCCGCCTACGGCAACGCCTTGTGGCTGGTCTGTAATCCGCAGAAGATAATGTACAAGCTCAGCCCGACCGGCTCGGTCATCCGCCAGTTCAGCTTGTCGTTCGCCAACTACCCGTACGGCGCGACCGAGTACGAGGACGGGCACTTCGTATACGTCTCGGACCGCCGGAGCACTCCCAGTCAGCCGCAGCTCATCTATGTCCGGGATACTCTCGGCAACTACGCCCAGGGTGTCATCACGCACCCATTGACCGGGCCCTACGGCACGCGCTGTCTGGCGCTCGACGGTCGCGGCTCGACCAACCCGCCGACGCTCTTGAACATCTGGGCCTGGTACAACGCGACGGGCTCTGCCATCGACAGCTGTGGCATGTACGAATTGAACCGCGCCGACGGGACGCTGCTTGACGGCTACGTTTTCCCGACCAAGACCTGGGACGTCCGGGGCATCGAGTGCGACCCGCGCGACGGCTCGTACTGGCTCACCATCGCGGCGGGCGGCACGAGCAACAACATGATCGTCAAGGTCGCCGGCTTCAACTACGGCAAGATCGGCGTCGCCGAGCCGAAACCGCCGCTCTTCGGTGCCGGCAGTCGACTGCAGGTGTTCGCCCGGCCCAACCCGTTCGCGGGACGGACCAGGCTGTCGGTGAAACTGCCCGCGGCCGGGAGCATTGACCTGCGGGTCTACGACAACAGCGGCCGGGTGGTCAGGACGCTCGCGCGGGGCTCGACCTCCTCGCTCTTCACGTGGGACGGCAGAACCGACGACGGCAAGGCCGTTGCACCGGGCGTCTACTTCTACCGCGCCGCGAGCGCGACCGAGCAGGCCTGGGGCAAAGTCATCCTCTCCCGCTAGTCCGCTAACCGGATTCGTCTCGGAGCGGCGCTTCGGCGCCGCTCCGACTCTCTGTCGAGAATGGACTGCAGCGGGCGTCGGAGCGATCCTCGTTCCTCCCCAAGAGGCTTCGAAGGTTGCCTGCGAGGTTGCTTGCAGAGGAATTCGGACGGGGATCCGGACCGGAACGTGGACTGGAACTCACGATTGAGCTTGGGAAGGAACCGCGATTGTTATGC
>CAZAKP010000097.1:0-11650 GCA_964485845.1 uncultured bacterium
GCTGCCCTCGGCGATGTTCTGAACCCCGGAGCGGGCAGCCTGCACCATCTGGTCGTGAGTGCGGCTGCGCGCGTCAACGTAGCGGTTGCAGAACCTCACGGTTACGTCGTACAGCAGTTCAGCAACCTGGAAGCTCTTCAGGTTGCGGTAGCCGCACTGCGGTGCGAGGAGCGGTTCCTGTTTCACGCCGCCAGTACCTCGTTCATTTCTCTGAGCACCTTGTCCAGTTCCTTGCCGAATGTCTTGTGCGCTTTGACTGCGCCGCCGCGGTCGTGGAAGGGCGCGAGGTCGAGGTCGTCCACGCTCACCTCAAGCGACGTGGCGATGTGGTCCTTTATCATCGTCAGCCACTCCATCTGCTCCGGAGTGAAGTGCCGGTTGGCTCTTGCCTGTTGGCCAATCCACTCCGCGAAACGGCGGTTCACGGTCTCATCGAATGGTTCCAGCACGTCCACCTTGCCCAGCGCGAAGCGTACGAGCGATACCACGTTCGTCAGTAGCGTCTGCGGGCCTGCACCGCGGACACGGGCCTTCTCCAGTTTCTCGTACGCTTGCCACACGACTTCCGGGGTCAGGTTGACCGGCGGCTGTTTGATGGCGTCGGCCAGTTCGCGGATGGTATCATACGTCAGGTGACGCTGGCCGTATGGCTTGCCGTAGATAATCTGCAGGGCGGCAAGCTCGTCCTTGTGCTGTTCGATGAACTGCTTGAAGGACGTGATGACCTTTCGGGCGTGGTCTTCCTGTTCTTTGGTCGAGCCAAAGAACGTGGTCTTGTCTTTGCTGACCGTGTCTATCCACTGCTCGCTGCGGGTCCTGAGTTCTGCCAGCTTGTTACGCAGAGCCGGGTTATCAAAGGCGAGGCATGCCTCTTTCGCTAATGCCTGTCTGGCTGCTGGCTCGCCTTTGTCCGGGTCTACCGCATCGAGCAACCGGTTGATAACGGGAGCCAAATAGCCACTAGCCAAATAGCCACTAGCAGGATGGGCAGCAGCCAAGGAGCCAATAGCCAATCGGTCCTGAGGCGTCAAGGTGCGGTCGAGGCGCGCGAGGCGACCGGCCAGCGACGAAACCGTATCTTCGTCGTGGTGGCCGAGCGCTACCGAGTCGAGCAGCTTCTCGAAGGAGACGTTGCGTTTTCGCTCCAAGGGCCGCGACTGGGTCTTGTCGCTTTCGGTGACGCCGACCGCGTCCACGATGACGAAGCGGTCTTTGGCTTTGGCGTCGGGCGTGACCGCCGCCAGCTCGTTCCTGTCCACGACCCGCATGCCCCGGCCTTTCATCTGCTCGAAGTAGGTGGCCGAGCGGACGTCGCGCATGAAGATGAGGCATTCGAGCGGCCGGATGTCGGTGCCGGTAGAAATCATGTCCACCGTGACCGCGATGCGCGGGTTGTAGGAGTTGCGGAAGCTCGCAATCAGGTCTTCAGGCTTCTCGCCGGTGGTGCGGTAGGTTATCTTCTTGCAGAAGTCGTTGCCCTTGCCGAATTCTTCGCGCACGATGCCGACGATGTCCTCGGCATGGGTGTCGTCTTTGGCGAAGATGAGGGTCTTGGGCACCTCGGTGCGGCCGGGGAACAGGTCGGTTCCGAGCTTCTCTTTGAATGTGCGGACAATGGTGCGAATCTGGTCCGGCGCGACGACCGAACGGTCGAGCTCTTTGCCCGCGTATTCGAGCGCGTCGTCGAGCTGCTGCCAGCGGGTCTTGCGGGTCAGGCGGTCGCGCCTGTCCACGTAGAACCCGGCCTCGACCCGGCTGCCCTTTTCGGTGATGTCGGTCTTGAGCCGGTAGACGTCGTACCCGACGTTGACGCCGTCCGCGACCGCCCGTTCGTGGTTGTACTCGACGACGAGGTTCTGGTTGAAGAAGCCGAGGGTCTGCTTGGAGGGCGTGGCGGTGAGGCCGACGATGAAGGCGTCGAAGTATTCGAGCACCTGGCGCCAGAGGTGGTAGATGGAGCGGTGGCACTCGTCGGTGACGATGAAGTCGAAGGTCTCGATGGGGATGCGCTGGTTGTAGCCGACGTCGCGGGGCGTCTCTTCGAGCCAGGCGGTATCGAACTGGGACTTCTCTTCAAGCTCGGGGTCGAGCTCAGCCTCGCCGCGCAGCATCGAGTAGAGCCGCTGGATGGTCGTGATGCAGACGCGGCTGACCGGGTCGAGCGTGTTCGATTGCAGGTGCTGGACGTTGTAGAGCTCGGTGAACTTGCGGCCGTCGTCCGGGGTCTCGTACTGCTTGAACTCGCGCAGGGTCTGGCGGCCGAGGTTGGAGCGGTCCACGAGGAAGAGCACGCGCCGAGCCCCGGCGTGCTTGATGAGCCGGTAGATGAAGCTGACCGCGGTGAAGGTCTTGCCGCCGCCCGAGGCCATCTGGATAAGCGCCTTGGGACGAGTGGCGGAAAAGGACTGCTCAAGGCCGGTGATGGCTTCGATTTGGCACTTGCGCAGGCGCGATGGCATGAGTGCCGGCAGAGTCTTCAGGCGGCCGCGCAGCGTGTCCGGCTCGGCCAGCCAGTCGCGCAGGGTTTCGGGACGGTGGAAGCTGAACACGCGGCGCGAGCGGGTCTCCGGGTCGCGCTGGTCGCGGAAGAACGTCTCGATGCCGGTGCTCTCGTAGGCGAAGCGCAGTCCGTGCGGGTGTATCTTCAGGGTCTCGGGTACGCCGGCTTGATACTTGGCAGTCTGGTCGGATACGCCGCTCAGGGTCGTGCCGTCGGGCTTGGCTTCGATAACTCCGCAGGCCTGACGGTCGACAAACAGAGCGTAATCAGCCTCACCTGTTGCAAGCGTGAACTCGCGGACTGCCACGCCCAGCCCGGCGCCGAGGTTCACGAGCATCCGGTCCTGCACTACCCAGCCTGCGGCCGCGAGTTTCTCGTCTATCTTCTCGCGCGCCGCAGCTTCAGGTCCGAATGACGATAGCGGTGACAGAGGCAGTTCTCCTTATCCGTATGAACGTAGGATATTACCACAATCAGGGTAAGTCAAGCAGTATGTTACGGCCTCGCGCAGACCCGGGCAGAACGGAGAGCACGGAGCAGAACCGCGATGATGCGAATTCGTATCATTGGCCGCGCGGCGGGAATCGGCCTACGGCCGACGGCTGACGGCCTACGGCTGACAGCTAACAGCTTACAGCCAGCCCAAGCGCAAGCGAGCCGAAGCAAGGCCGGAACGAAGCCCGGTTCTGTTGTCTGCCGACCGGCAGTGAGACAAATTCGTATCATTGGGCGCAGGCCGGTTTTCAGGCCTATGTGTTTGAGGCTTGAGGCGTTAGGCTTGAAGCTCCCGAAATGACCCCCGGACCGGGGGGGACTACCCCCCGCATCGTTTGCATCGTTGTATCGTACATCGTTCCGCAGACAGTCTCGGACGCAGTCCGGCAGACTTCGTACATCGTTGTATCGTACATCGTTGGCAGGAGCCCCTGTCGGACAGTGCCTCAGAGAGTCGCGGAAGGAGTCCCGGAAAGTCCCTCGTCCTTTGTCCCACGGGTAGTCTCGAAAACAGTCCCGGGGAGTCCCTCGTCCTTTGTCCTGCGGGTTGTTCTCCAGTGAGCTCGGGAGTGTGCGGCCCGGGCTGCAGCCGAGACAGCGGTCGGGGTTGCAGGGGAGGTTGTCCGGGCAGCCGTTCCCGAGAGTCCCTTGTCCCTGGTCCCGGAGGGGCAGTCGCTCGCGGCGCGGCGGAATAAAAAACCGGGGGCGGCTCATGGCCACCCCCGCTACGTCCCTTCGGTCCCGTCCCCTATTTCACCGAGGCGTAGGTCAGTTCATAGCGCACGTCGAGGGTGAAGTCTTCACCCACGGCTGTTATCTCTTCGAGCACCAGGCCGACGTTCGGCGCGTACCAGAACGAGGTTATAACGCCGTTGTCATTCGTTTCAACCCGCCAGCAGTCCTTGTAGGTACCGACCGGGACCTCGACCGTAGCCTGCTCGCGGACGACCATCGTGTAGCCGCCGCAGGTCCAGGTCTTGCCCACTTCGAGCGGCAACGCAAGCAAGGTATCCGGCTCGGCGTCCGAAGTATCATTGTATACGAGGACCGCGTTGCCGGCCTCACGGTAGTACGCCGTGTAGATGTCGTAAGGACCGAAGGCCATGGCCCACGCTCTCACGCCCCCAGTCAGCGTGACGAGGCCGGTGCATATTTGGGTCATCGCGCCATCCATGACAGACGTATCCGGTGCCGAGTCCGGCACCGACCGGATCCACACCGCCCGGAATGTCCACACGTTCCCTTCCGCCATCGGCCAGTAGTCGGCTCCGGACGAATGGCAACCTGAGCCCGCCAGAAGACAGCAGAGGCAGGCAACGGTCGCCACAGCGAGTACAGTCTTCATTCTTCCTCCTTCGTTTGCGGTCCAGCGAACATCCATCTTGCAGGACAATTAGCTGTCGGGTCATATCCTCCATTCTGATTGCCGGGACCCGGGCGTTCGGTTGGCCGCCGGAGTCCCAGAGCATCACAGATTCCTTCCCCAAAGGGCGGTGAGCAGGCGCCACAGCGCTCTAGTATTCACCGAGACGGACCGGTTCGAACGTGAAGTCCTTGAAGCTATAGCTCAGGCGAAGGCTGAGCTGCCAGACGTCTCTGTCGCCATAAGAGACGAACGGGCTGAGACGGAGACCAAAGTTCGTGCGGATTTCAGGCGCGAAATAGAAACCTTCGTCGCAGATCCCGACATGCAGACTGGCCCGGTCGAGGTGCGAAGAGCCGACGCCGAGTTGGAGCATCGGCCGTTCTCCGATCTCTTGAGCAAAGACCGCGGCTTCCGCGTAGACGATATCCGATGGCCCAAGCCTCAGCCTGCCGCTGGGCAATAGACCCATCTGGCCATTCGGATCGCCCGGGGCGAACATCGCCCCGCCCTCAAGCCCTGCCCAGCGAAACTCGGCGCCGACAAACGGACGAATCACGTAGGCGACCGAGGTCGTGCGTCCCGGGTAGTAGTCGGCGTAGACTTCGCTGTAGCGGAATCCCTGTATCCCGAACCTCATACGGTTGAACTGACCCCAGCGTTGAGTGTGACTGATGCCGATGCCGGCCTGGTCGTACCGGTATATCCCACCACAGATCTCCTGATATGAACCCGTTCCGCCGGAAAGCGTCACATCGGTGTACGACAGGCGGCCGATATCCGGTGCGGGGAGAGTATCCGAGCCGGCGCCGACCAGGATGACGGAGGCGGAGGCTGCAGCCAGCGCGACCCGGCGCGACCATTGGCGGCCGGTCGAACGAACCAGCTCAAGTGCCGCTGCGAAGCCGGCGGGGAGACAGGCCCCAGCCAGCACAAATTGCTCCATCGGCGTGAACCAGCCACGGAACACCCAGAGCAGGGCCACGAGCGCACCAAGCACCGCGACGTTCCGACCAGGCGAGGCGACCGGCGCAGGCTGCGGGCCGAACCGACCCTTCTCCCTCAGCACAAGCATGGCAGCGCACCCGGCACAGAAGACCAGCAGCCCGGCCTGCAGCGGCCGGAGCCCGCAGATGGTCTGGACAGGAGCGCCCTCGCGGACGAACTCGATCATGAACCTCACCCAGCCATGAAGCACCAGGTAGAGCAGGAACAGGCTGCCCGGCCGCCTGAAACTGCGCCGGGCGCGTATCAGGGCCAACACGACAATCGCGAGCAGGCCGATCTCGTAGAGCTGCACCGGATGGACCGGCAGAGCCGGATGGCCGGGAAGCGCGAGGCCGCGCAGCTCGTGGACTGTGGCGGCAAGCGAGCCGGACGGATAGGTGATTGCCCACGGCAGGCCGGTTGGCTTGCCGAAGCAGCACCCACCAAGCGTACAGCCAATGCGCGCCAGGGCCATGCCCACCGGCAGAGCCAGCGCGAACGCATCGGCAACCGTTGTCCGGAAACCGAGAAAGCGATGGATCAGCAGGACTCCGGCCGTTCCGAGTATTATGAGCCCGATGAACGTCTTGCCGGTTGTCGTGGGCAGCGCGCCATGAGCCAGCGCCACCCGCCAGTCGGCAACCGATATCGCACCGAGCCGGGAACCGATGATTCCCAGCGTCACGACCGTGGCGACGAGAACCAGCCATGACGAAGATGGCCACCGGCGGCGTCGGCCTTCCAGAAACAACAGGACCAGCGCCACGGCAAAGGCCGCGACGAAGAACGGGCTGAAAGCCTGGTCAGCGGTCAGGAACGAGCACGCTGCGCTCATTTCCACCTCCTGGCCGCGCGTTGAACGGCCATCTCAGCTTCACTGGGGCCATCCGACAAGCGGTGGACACGGTTCATCCCATCTCCCCTGCTATCGCGTCACGATAACCTTGGTCGTTGTCGATTGACGATTGGCGAGTGACGAATGCACGAAGTAGACACCGGGGCTGAGCCGGCTCACGTCGTTCGCGCCGGGACGCAGGTCCAGCACTTTCCGGCCGCACGCGTCCAAAAGACACGGCGACTCGGAGACGCGGGGACGCGGAGAAAGAGCGAGAGTAAGAACGCCGCGGACGATGGTCGCCGCGGGCGCCGTTCTTGCCGCGGGTTCGGGCTTTTGCTCGGCCACGCCGGCCAGGCGCGCGTCGTAGAAGTCTCGCGCCCATTTGCAGCGCAGGACAAGGTCGGACGTGTCACGCTGCGTCGGGTTTTGACCGGCATCGCCGAACGGGGAAGCGATGATGGCATACCAGAAGGTGGCGATTGAATCCGGCGCAAGGTCGAAAGGACCGGTGGCGAGCAGCATCCGGACGTCGGCCGGGGAAAGCCAATTCGTGTCGTAGGGTTGATACTCGCCGGTGCGGTAGTTGTAGCCGGCGAGGGTCTGGTACTGGGCGGCGTCGGTCACCGGGTCGATGTCGATGCTGAAGCGTTTGAGCGCAGTAAGACCCAGCGAGTTGGGCGCGCTGAGCAGCATGACCGCGACCGCTCCGGGCGTTCCCGAATCCCACTTCGTACCGTGGACCTCAACGTTGTTGTGGTCGTAGGCGAAGCCGGTATTCGTCACCTGGATAGTCTCGCCATTGACAACGTACTTCCGGTCGAGGAGCAGGCAGGACCGGTCGTCGGTAGCATCGCCGATGTCCGCGTCGAGCATCATGCCGAAGAACGCCTGGCGGACCGAGTCGCCGGAAGCATTGGCGAGTTCGTACTTGAGGAAGAAGAAGTCCTGGGCGAGCGAATCGCTGAACCCGTAGGCCGAGAGGTAGACGTCGATACCCAGTGGCCGCCCATAGCAGAATGTGTCGTGCCGGGCAGGGTCGGAATCGCCGTAGCAGCACCACATGTCCATATCCGACCGCGGGTCTTGCGGTGCCATGGGGAACCGGCTTGCCGGCGGCGGCCAGTCGCCGGGATACGTGTAGATACGGTCCTCCGAGTTCCCGGTGCCGTCGCGCCAGTGGCGGCAGAGGGTTGGACAGCCCTCAGTTCCGCCGGTAGTCGGATTGTAGAACATGGTGGTGAGTGTATCGGGAGTAACAGACGGCACGATGGCGCCAACCCAGGGGCCGGCGCCGAAGATGTAGCAGTTGTGCAAAGGACTGGGCCACGAGCCGCCGGCAAGGCCTCCACCGATTGTGTCGATACCCCAGCGGCCGTCGTTGTAGAGCGGCGCTTTCCAGCGGTTAAGGTCGAACCATTCCATACTGTAAATCGCCAGCGCCAGGGCCGGCAGAAGCAACCCGCTCAAGAGCATTCTCTTCACAGAACCTCCCTTTCCAGAAGACTATCAGCCACTGATGAACCGCCGGGCCGGAATAACCTTCCGCGCGGCGTGCTGTTGTGTTTGCCTTTCCTCATCCGTCCTCCCGTTCTGCTGCACCGGCCTCGGGAATTCTAATTCACCGAGGCGTAGGTCAGTTCATAACGCATGCCGAACGTGTAGCTCCCGTATTCATAGGACTCCTCCATCAGCACCATGCCGATGTTCGGCGCGAACCAAAAGGACATCGCGAGCTGGTCGGCGACTGGGAGCATCTCGACCCTCCAGCAGTCCTTGTAGGTCCCGGCCGGGACCTCGACGGTCCCGCGCTCGCGGACAAGCATCGTGCCGCCGGCGTAGCTCCAGGTTTTGCCCTCTTCGAGCGGAAGTGCAAGCCACGTGTCCGGCTCGGCAACCGAGGAATCCTCGTATATGAGGACCGCATTGCCGGCCTCACGGAAGTACACCGTTTCGTAGGGACTCGTGGCCATGGCCCACGCCTTCATCCCGCCAGCCAGCGTCACGAGCTTGCCGCACTTCCATGCCATGTAGTCGTCGACGATTATCGTGTCGGGGGTGGAGTCCTGCGACAGGCCGATTTCCATATACCGGTACGTCCACAGATTCCCTTCAGCCATCGGCCAGTAGTCGGCTCCGGACGAATGGCAACCTGAGCCCGCCAGAAGACAGCAAAGGCAGGCAACGGTCGCCACAGCGAGTACGGTCTTCATTCTTCCTCCTTCGTTTGCGGTCTCCGAGTTCGCGGACCTCGTACCTCGGTTATCCCAAGTCTCACAATCTACTTTCAATCTGTCCGGGAGGCGGGCCGGCTGCCCGCCTCCCGGAGTTGTTACCCGCCTAGCGCTGGACCACGAGCTTCCTGGTCGTTGTCAGGTCTGCGCTCGTGATGCGGACGAGATAGACACCAGCGTTGAGGCCGCCCAGGTCGATGCTGAGCGTCCCGGTTCGGCGAGTCGCGGGCACTTGCTCGGTTCTGACCACTCTGCCCGATACGTCGAGCAGCGAGAACGTCAGCGGCCCGACTTGCGGTAGCGCGTATTGCACAACCGCGAATCTGCCGCTCGCGGGATTTGGCAGCACGTCTATGCTGCTGAGTTTGACGGGTGACGTCGGCGCCGACCCCACTCCAGCGTGAAGGCCGGTCACGGGGTCAGGCACGTACCGCCAGAGCTCATTGCTCTTGCTCCCCCTGAAGGCAAACAGCTTGTTCGGTGTCGCCGTCATGTCGCCACCAACACCCACCTTCCCCCCAATCGAGGGCAGCGAGTACCACGCGTTGTCGGCCGGTACGTAGCGCCAGAAGTCAACCGTGTTGTTGCCGGTCAACGCCCGGACCGAGTTGTTGAACCAGGCCGCCCCGCTGCCGGCACCGACCGCGGACCCGGTCATGCCGGGCAAGGCGCTGCTACCCCAAGTCTGGCTCACAAGGTCGAATGCCCACATCTCGTTGTACGGCGGGTTGTTCCGCGCTTTGCGGTGGGCGTACAGCGTCCGGCTGCCGTCAAAGACAAACCAGGAACCCTCGACCCAGCCCAAGACCCCGCCGGCCCTTGGGCCGCCAAGGTCCGACCAGGGAGAGACTGCACTGGGGTCGTACTTGTAGAACTTGGAGTTGGAACCATCCAGCAGGTAGACGCAGCCGTTCGCAAATACTGCATCGGTGCCTTTGGAGATCTTCGCGCTTGGGACGTTGTCGGGCAGGTAGGTCCAGGTCCCGGCGGAATAGCGCAGGAACTTATTGGTCATGTTGCCAAGGGTCATGTAGATGTCACCGTGGTCGTCAACGACGCCACGGCAACCGTACGATGGCAGAATCAGCTTGTTGCCCTGCTGGAAGCCGGGAATCGGGGTCAACGATGTCCATTGGTTCGATTTCTGGTCATAGGAGTAGAAATCGCCGGTTCCCTCGCCCCTCGCGGCGTAGATCAGCCCGTCAACGGGGTTGTAGGCCAGCCAGCCACCCGCGCCTTCGGCCGGGGCTCCGACCATCGAAGCCCTCCTGGTCCATCCGGCTGCAGGGATCGTGGTGAAGTGCCAGACGTCGGAGGCAGCTTGCCCCACCCAGTTCTTCGCGACTACCCGCCAATAGTACGTCTGTTCGTTGAGGAGGCCGGTATAGGCATACGAGGTTCCAGTCTGATTCTCGCTGGAGGGGGTCGTGGGCGGGTCAGTCACGTCCAGGCAAACGTCGTACCCGGTGGCACGGTCCGCAGCGTCCCAGGTCAATGTGCCGTCGGTGGGTTCGTCAAACGCGTCGCTTACGGGCGAGACGAGCACCGGCGCATCGGGCGGACGGGCGCGCCTCATCCAGACGTGGTACGTTCCCCAGTAATCCATCTGGGTCCAGACGGCATAGATACCACGTGAGTAGTTGTCCACCGTCACGTTAGGATAGAAGCAGTGCCCATCGGGCAGGTTCGCGATCAAGACCCCGTCGCTGGTGGCCCAGTCGCCGTCGACCCATTCGTTGTGCTTGATGCCGTACTGGTTAGGGTAGTTCGGAAACGACATCCATACGACCTCGAGCCTCCCATCGGGCGTGAAGAAGCAGTTCGCGCAGTTCTCCCACCTGTCGGTAGCCATTCCGGAGACGATGTCGCTAGTGGGCTGCCAGCCATCCACGCCGCGCCAGTTGTGGTAGATCCGGTAATAGCCGTCCGCGCCCTGTCCGAAGAAACAGACGTGTGGATAGACCGTGGTCGGGTCAACCGCTATGCTCACAATGTTGCAGTTCAAGAGGTCAGATCCGGCATCCTCTGTAGTCTGCCAAATGCCGGCAATCCGCCGTTTCACCCAGGGGTGATAGTCTGGCATGAAGACGCCGTAGTGGCCGTAGTAAGAGATGTAGACGTTGCCGGAGCGGTCATAAGCAATCGAAGGCGTGAACTTGCCGAGATCGTCCGGATCAAGTAGTTCCTGACTTCCCCACGTGCCACCGATGCACTCGCGGAACGCAAGTGCGAAGGTCCGGCTAGAAGTATACCATTGCCAAGTGACGGCGACCTTATTGCCTGGAGCACAGGCAACTACCGGGAAGAAGCTGTACGCGGTCGGGCTCGTGGGATGATAGGTGCACAAGTCGGTGAATGTCGGGTCCCACCCGCCATTGCCTGTTTCGGTCGGCTCGCATTTCATATAAAAGACGTGGTAGTTGCCGTTGTAGAGGGCCTCGTATACCACATGGATGGTCGTGCCGTTGGAGTCGAGTGCGATAGAGGGTTTGGACGTGCCGAACGTGGTACCGGCGAAGTAGTAGTCTTCGGTCCAGCCCGAGCCCGGGTAGTAGCGGTTGTAGCCGACGAATGAGACCCCGTCTTTAGAGCCGGTCCAGACACAGTGGACTACTCCGTTGCTGGCGACGACAATATCACGTTGGCTGGCCGAGGTAGGGGTGGAGTGAGATACCGACGCGTCGCCTGTAACCTGGACCGGGTCTTCCCAAACGTCGTCCAGAGCACCGAGGGCGCTTGCGGGCGAGGGCGGCGCCCCGACGCCCGCTGGAATCGCCGGCCCCGCCATGCCAGGGCGGGGCGGCTTCGAGGCATCCATCAGACCATCTGCTGCTGAATGGGGCATGCCGGGCAGGACTGGCTGGTCGCTGCCGGCCGCCACAGGCACTCCGGCCCCGGGCACTGCGGCCAGAGCGAGCGCACACACTACCAGTGTTGCGACGAGCACTACGTACTTCGTTCGCATCGCTTCCTCCTTGCTGTTTGTGCCGCAGTCGGCCGGCCGGGCGGGAGACACCCGAGCTCGAATTCCCTCGACTCCATCTCCCCGACCTGGCCACTCGCGTCTTCGGCGCGCGACGCCGGACGGCGGCTTCCTTCCATGCTGTATCGAACTGGTCTCTGGTAAACGGCCGATGTAAGACGATCCTGAGCGGACATCGGAAACGGACCCCACACGTTGCCGGGAGGCGGGCGGGTTGAGCGCCCGCCTCCCGAGGTCGTTTTTCACCGCCTAG
>CAZAKP010000098.1:0-11519 GCA_964485845.1 uncultured bacterium
CTTGTAGCACAGAGGTTCCAAGGGTACGGGCCGGATTCCGACTTCACCCTCTCCGTGTTCTCTGTGGCCTCAGTGGTTAGTTCTATCTCGGTTCTGGGAGCCGCCCGCCGGCTTGATTGTGCCGACAGGGCTCGTAGAATCAGCCGGTGATACGACTGAGGCGAGGCCTCGCTGGGTCCGCCGTCGCAACGAACCTGCCGCGCGCGGCGGCTTTGCTCGCCACGGTCCTTGCCGCTGCCGCGGCGGTCGCCAGTTTGTTCGGGCCTGAGCCGGTGCAGCGGCTGGTTGGTTCGGCCTCCTTCGTCGTGGGAACCGGCTTATTGGTGACGGCGAGTCTTTTGGCGGCCGTCGTGGCCGCCCGGCGCCGAACCTGGTCCGGTGCTTTGTGGCACGTCGGCCTCGCAGCCGCGCTGGTCGGCGTGTTCATCAATCAGCACGCCGCCCACCGTAGCTATCTCTTTCTTGAAAAGGGGGCCGGCGCCACGAACTCCAGCCTGGGCCGCGACTTCCGTCACCGGGAAGCTTTGCCGGAGCCGCTCGCCCTCGATTCAGTTACCACCGTTCGCGCGAGAGCTTTCCGGCCGGCCCCGGTTGTGTGGGTCACTGCCGGCAATGAGCGTTCTATACCCGTGACCTATAACCACCCGCTGCGGCTGGCCGGCCGGCAGGTTATCGTCTCGCAGGTTGCGGCGCCGGGATTCCTCACCGGCTACGAGGTCACGGTGAACGGCTCAGCGTACAAGCTGCTGCACAACCAGCTTGTCGACCCGCTGCCCGGGCTCCAGTTGTCGAGCTTTGCCTACGACGCCGAATCCGGCCGCGTGGGCCTGAACTTCGGCCATGAGCGACGCTGGCTCGGCATCGGCGAGAGTACTCCGGTCCGAGGCGGGGCGGTGAAGCTGGTCTCGGCTCGATTTGCCGCCGACGTCGGCGCCGTCCTGGTCGTGAACGACATTCGGTACCGGTTCATCGTCTTCGCGGGGTTCGGGCTCGTGCTGCTCGGGCTCCTGCCCCCGCTGTTTTCGAAGGAGACGTCGTGAACGGTCCGGGTCTGCTCTACTTTGCTCTTGCGGCCTACGTCGGCGCGGCGGTGGCGGCGGGCATCGGCCGCGAACCCGGACGGCTTTGCCGGCTGAGCGTGGCCGCATCCTGCGTCGGCCTCGGCCTGCAGCTTGCCTTCGTCACGGCGCGCGCCGTCGCGCTCGGGTTCCTGCCGTTCGCGTCGCGCTTCGAGTCGATGGCCCTGTTCGCGCTTACGGTAGAGGCAACCGGTGTTGTCGTCTACCTCGCCACCCGGCAGCGCGCGGCCAAGCTTGGGACCGACAGCATCAGCGCAGTGCTGCTGCTTGGGGCGTTGCTGCCGTTTGGACTCCATCCCGGCGGCAGCTTGAACCCGATCCTCAACAGTCCGTGGTTCGCGGTCCATATCGCGGCAGCCTTCGCCGGCTACGGCTGCCTGGCCGCCGGCTTTGCCTGGAGCATCGCTCGCTTCTTCGATGGTGCGCTTGAACGCAACCCGACGGTGCCGCGGAGGCTCGCCCTTGCCGGGCTCGTGCTGCTCGGCGCCGGCATCCTGACCGGTGCGATATGGGCCGACAGCTCCTGGGGTACCTATTGGAACTGGGACCCGAAGGAATCCTGGGCCCTTCTGACGTGGACGGTAATGATGCTCTTCGTCCAGCTCGGCGGCCGCCGTCCTTCGCGCATCGGCGCCGGCATCGGCTACGGTCTGACCTTCGCCCTGATGCTGTTCACTTTCCTCGGTATCAACCTCCTCAAGTGGGGGCTGCACAAGTACTAACCCAGACAAAGGACTAAGTCAGAAGTCAGAATGCAGATACCAGAAGGCAGAGGTACGGATACAATCGGAACGGCGGGTTTGACGCCCGCCCCGCGGGTTGCTATCCTGAGCCTGAAGTGCAAGAAACGATTGAACGGACCCTGCGCCGGCTCGGCCAGCCCTACCCGCGCCTGCTGGAACTCAAGGACTCGCGCCGCCTCTTTTTGGTCGGCGGTACGATAAGAGACATCCTCCTCGGCCGCGAGCCGACCGACTTCGACTTCGCGGTCTCGGGCTCCGGGCTCGAGTTCGCCACCGCCTTTGCCCGAAGGGTCCACGGCAGCCTCGTCGTGCTCTCCGAGCCGGATGATGAAGCCCGGGTGGTCTACCGTCGGGACATTACGTTCGACTTCAACGGGTTCGGCAACCGGACGATCGAGGACGACATCCATCGCCGCGACTTCACCGCCAACGCCCTTGCCGTGGAAATCGTGGCCGACGGAGTGGGCGACCTGCTGGACATTGTCGGCGGAAGACAGGACATCGAGGAGCGGCGTCTCCGGCCGGTAAGCGAGAACTCGCTCAGGCTCGACCCGCTTCGACTGCTCCGCGCCATCCGCATCGCGCTGGAACTCGACTTCCGCATTGATAAGTCGGTGTTCGACCTTGGCCGCGACATCACGCTCAAAGACACCGCACCCGAGCGTATCGGGGCGGAGCTGCGCCGGGTAATGGAATGCCCCGGTTCCTATACTTTCATCCGGAAGCTGTTCGACCTGGGCCGGCTGCAGGACATCCTGCCCGAGCTTGTGCCCTTGCTTGAAGACGAAGACCTGCGCGAGCACTCGTTCCGCACCTACTACAAGATCGAGGAGATCATTACCGACGACTCCTTCTTCCGCCGCTTCGAGCCGGAATGGGTCGAGTACTTTGACAAGTGGGGCATCAGCGAAGTCCAAAGTGACAAGGATAAAGGACAAACGGAGGAAACGGCGGCCCCGGCCAACTCCGAGCAATCGGAGACCGGTAATCGGCAATCGGCAACGCCTCTGCCGTTCCGCCGGGGCCTGCTGAAGTTCGCAGGCCTGCTTCACGATATCGCCAAGCCGGAGACCCGGTTCATCAACGTCCAGGGCGAGACCCACTTCTACGGACACGACAGCATCGGTGCTCGCCATGCGGCCCGCGTCGGCCGCGACCGGCTCCGTCTCTCCCGCGTCCAGACCGCGATGCTCTCAACCCTCGTGGCGGAGCACATGCGGCTCCACCTGCTCGCCACCGCGCCCGACCTCACCGACCGTGCGGTGCGCCGTTTCTTCCGCGATCTCGGCGAGGACGCTTTCGGGATGATGATTCTCTGCTTCGCCGACGGCTGGGCAACCGCCGGCCGCACCGGCCACCTCGAGGACACGATAACCCGAATGGTTGAGCAGCGCCGGGCCGAGGCAGCGAAGCTCAAGGTGAAACGCTTCGTAACCGGGAACGAGCTGATTGCGCTCGGGCTGAAGCCGGGCCCGGTTTTCAAGGTCATCCTGCAGGAACTCGAAGACCTCCAGCTCGAAGGCGTAATCTCGAGCACCGAGCAGGGGCTGGACTACCTCAAAGCGCACTTGCCTGCGCTGGGCGCAGGCAATTCCCAATGACTAATTGCCAATTCCTAACGAATGACCAGGTGCCGACTGGCACCGTTCCGGTCGTTGGTGATTCGTTGGTCATTAGTAATTGGGAATTGGGAATTCAATGACAAAGCACAGCTTTGTCTATGGCCCTGTCCCGAGCCGTCGCCTCGGCCTTTCGCTCGGCATCAACATCATCCCTTTCAAGACCTGCACGCTCGACTGCGTCTACTGCCAGTGCGGCAAGACCACGAAGAAGACCCTCGAACGCCGCTCTTTCTTCCCGGTAGACGACATCATCGCCGCGGTCCGCCTGGCCATTCGTCAATCGTCAATCGCGAATCCTAAATCGCCAATCTCCTTCCTGACTTTCTCCGGCGAGGGTGAGCCGACGCTCAACCGGGACCTGGGCCGCATCATCCGGAAGCTCAAACGCGAGTTCTCAATCCCGGTCGCTGTCATCACCAATTCAACGCTCCTGACCGACCCGCAGGTCCGGCGCGACGTCTGTGCCGCTGACCTTGTAGTACCATCACTCGACGCCGCGGACCAGCGCAACTTCGCCCAGGTGGACCGCAACCACCGCGACCTGAAGGCAGCGGACATCATCGAAGGGTTGAAGCTCTTCCGCCGCGCCTACCGCGGGAAGATCTGGCTTGAAATCATGCTGGTGAAAGGCGTCAACGACTCGGTCGAACACGTCGTGGCTCTGCGCCGGGCCGCCTGGGAAATCAGGCCGGACCGGGTCCAACTCAATACGGTCGTCCGGCCGCCGGCCGAGAAGTCCGCGCGGCCGCTGTCACTCGATGACCTCGAGCAGATTCAGTGCCTGTTCGGGCCGAATACCGATATCATCGGCGCGGCAAAGTCCAAAGTCCAACGTCGAAAATCTCGTGTCTCGAACCGGCCGGACGAAACGATGGTCGCGACGGTGCAGGGCCGGCCGGTGACGAAGCTTGACCTCGTCTGCTCGCTCGGCGTCGCCCCGCGCGAAATCGAGGCAGCGCTGCAACGCCTGTTGCGCGACAAGCGCATCCGCTCGGTCAACTACTCAGGTAAAAAGTTCTACGAGCCGGCATAGCCGGCTCGTTCAATCCTGGCCCGACAACGTAAGAGGGACTGTCGTCGCTTTCGTCGGACGAAAACGGTGGCTGTACCAGATCCCCATCGCGGCCGCCGGCCGCGAATCATCCCCCTCAGGTTCTGGCCGGAGCCGGTTCGGACGGGAACTCGTCCTGCGCCTGGGGACGCGAACCTGCCGGACGGCCGGCGAAGGATATGTACAGGAGAAGCGCAGCAACGATGGCGATTACGAGCACCCAGACAGTCCGGGCTGTGTTCTTCGACGTCATCAGGTCGATTCTAGGCCAAGATACCTGCTCCGTCAATCCCGCAGATTCGCGCCGTCCGAGAACGGCTAGCGCTTGCGCATCAACAAAAGACCCGCAAGAATCGCGAGCAATCCTCCGACAATAAGAACGATGTCGATGGCGCGGGCGTTGCCCGTGAGAACATAGCCAAGCCCTACTGCGGCGGCCACGATTCCCGCCACGCAGGTGGTAGTTCTTAGCTGCCTCGAACGCCGCGCGCCGGAATTCGAAACCGGACTTGTTGGATTGCCGTCCTCAGACACCGAGTCTCCTTTCACGTCCGCCGGCCACGTGCCGGCTCGCCCTACCTGGCGATGACCACTCTCCTCACCATCGACTTCGTCTTCGCGTCGCGGATGAAGTAGACGCCCGGCGCGAGGGTTGAAACGTCGTTCGTTCCCGGGCGCAGGTCCGCCGCCCTGCGGCCGGCCGCGTCGATGAGGCCGATTACGGATTGCGGACCATAGACTGCGGATTGCAGGTTGAGCGCGCCGCGGACGATTGAGGCGCCGCCCGCAACTCGTCCGGTCTGCTCACTGCCCGCTTCCTCGATGCCGGGCACCTGGCCCAGCCTGCCCCACAGGCGGAGAGCGCCGTAGTCATGACCGAACGCCGTGTCGGTGAAGCAACTGAACAGAAGGAGCAGGTCCGGCCCGCTGCCGCAGGCCGCGGCGGCCCCGCCGTGCATGCCGGGGATCGCGAACCAGTCGCCGGAGTTCCGGACCCGGCCGGCGGTGTCGACCCGGGCGGCGACAAACGTGGTCGTATCCCACATGTAGCTGTAGCGACTCCAGACCACTTTGAACCCGTCCGCGTCGGCCGCGATGCACGGCCCCAGTTCATCGTCTTCACTCTCGGCAACGACAAGGCCCGCCGTGTCGAGCACGGTGCCGTCGGCGCCGACCCGGGCCGCATAGATATCGGGCTGGTACTGCCGCAAGTCCTCCCACGCAACCAGTGCGCAGGATGGCCCGGCCGCCACGAGCGGGTTCGACTGGTCGCCCGTCGCGGCGCAGACCACAAATCGGTCCTCGGTAATCCCGCCGTCGGGGGTGACGAGCGCTCCGAAGATGTCGCCCTCGCGCACGCTGACATCCGTTCCCGCCCAGGTGATAAGGTAGTTGGGGCCCGCGTGGCAAACCGACGGCGCGACATCGTCATACTTCGCACTGATATCCACCGCGAACCCGCCCGGGTCGAGCACGGCCCCGGCCGGGCTGATGCGGGCGGCGTAGATGTCGTTGTCCGTCTGCGAACGCCCATCCTGCCACACTACCAGGAAATTCTGGCCGTCGAAACTCGCCGCGGCCCCTTCCCGCGGCAGCGAATCGCCGCAAACGAGAATGCCGGCCGGGTCGAGTACCGTGCCGTCCATCGCCACCCGCGCACAGTAGACATCGCTCTCGCTGCCCAGGTGTTCAGCCCATGCCAGGAGATAGACCGAGTCGCCGAAGGTGGCCGCGACCCGGTTCATTCCGCCCAGCGCGGTGCTCACCGTAATCCCGGCCGGGTCGAGCACGGTGCCGCCGGCGCTGATGCGAGCGGCGCTGACGACCCGGCCCGAGCCGCGCGTTTCCAGCCAGGCGGCCAGGAAATCGGCGCCATCGGTCGCCGCGCTCGGCAGAATCTGGGCGTCCGGGCCCAACGGCAGGAATATACCGGAATCGAGCACCGCCCCTTCGGGGCTGATACGGACGCAGCATACGCCGTCGGCGTATGCCACGGTGTCCTCGACCGTGAACCCGACCAGGAAGTTGTTCCGGTCGGCGGCCACGCCCGGGTAAATGGGAATGTAGCCGGGAACGCTGGGACGGATCATGCCGGAATCGAGCGGCGCGCAATCCGCCGTCAGCCGGCGGCCGCAGACTGCAATCGAGAACGAGGCCATGTCAATGTCGCACCACATCGCCAGATATCTGGTGCCGTCGAACCCGACCGATGCGAACATCTCGTAGTCGGGGCTGTCGGTCAACTGGACGGCTGAATCAATCAGCGTGCCGGACGGTGACACCCGCGCCGCGAACATGTCGGGCTGCTCCAGGCCCTCGGACCACGCGGCCATAAAGCAGGTGTCGCCGAACGTGACCACCGGGTATGCCTGGATCATTGTCGAATCGTGAAGCAGGGAGATGGCGGTGTCGACCACCGTTCCCGCCCGCGACACCCTCACCGCCCTGGCGCCGCCGCCGGCATCCGTTGCGGCAGTCCACGCTACCAGGTAGACGCCCTGCCCGTAGGCGACGCTGGGCATCATCTCGGGCAGCGTATCGTCCGCCACCGCTATCGGACTCGTATCGAGCACCTGCCCGCTCGTTGTCACCCGGGCGGCGTAGATGTCCGGGTCGCCATTGGGGCTCTCGGTCCAGACGACAAGGCAGGTCGAATCGCCGTCAAACGCAACTGCCGGCTCGGCCTGACCGCTGTCGCTCTCGAACACGAGGAACGAGTCAAGCGGTACTCCGGTCGAGTCGAGCACCGCTCCGCCGATACCGGCGCCGCCATACGTCCAGACTGCGATGAAACCCTCGCCGGTAGCGGCGATCTCGCGAGTCTCGACCGAGGTCGGCGACGACAAGCCGCCGGCAACGATGCCCGGACCGTCGTGGAGCGAGCCGTCCTGCCCGATGCCACTGGTCCGGAACAGGTTGCCGTCGTGCCACAATACCCGGAAGCCGGCGCCGTTCGACGCCGCGCCGAAACAGATGTTGGCGTTGAACACCGGTCCCGGCACAACGCTCGTGTCCACCATGAACGCGTCGCCCGGAAATCTGCTCATGGCGGGTCTTTCGGGACGGACGTCCCGCTTTCCCCTCTTCGGCGAGCTCGGCGGCCAGACCGGCATCGGCCGTTCCAGGCGCGCAGCGGTTCCGCCGGATTGGTAATGGAAGAACTGATTGGCTGGTCGACGGCCGGCGGCCGGGAAACCCGATTCGCCTGCGGCCGACAGGCCGCAGAGCACGCACACCGACACTGCGCAGGCAATTATCCTACCGGACATGATTCCTCCTATCGCTGGGCTTCAAACTCGGCTCGATTGTAGAACCAGCGGGCAGTATTGTCAAACTGCTCCCATGCCTCAAGTCCCTCGACCGGGGAACCGCGCTCTGCCTGCCAAAACATGCGGCTCCGCCGCGCTGCCCGCAGTCGACCGGCTGCGATCTCAGGTCCTGAATGGTGAGGATATCGCCGGGCGGCCGAGGTCAGCCACCGGGTCGCGATTCGCTCCCGGCGGCTACACTTCGGAGAGGTCTCCCAGCCGGTCGAGGATGCTGGCGGGACGGATCCCGCGGGGGTCTCTGTCATCTTCAGCCTTCACGGCGATCGGCAGGGCTCCCAGTATGTAGTGCATCTGCGAGAGCCGCGCGTACAGCCGCTCACGCCAGCCGTCAGCCGGCTTTTTGCCTAACACCAGTGTTGTATAGAAATCCAGCATCGAGAATTCGTCGTCCTCGCACAGTGCCTGGAACTTGGCAAGTCCGGCGAAGCCGGATTCGGTCATCAACTGGACCGCCCGGTAATACCAGGTGTAAAACCGGGTGGCTTCGTTGTGCCAATCCTGGATGCTCTTGCGCAGAATACCCGCGTCATCGGCGAGAGTGTCGCGCAGGTTCAACACGGCCCTCTGCAGGCTATCGGTCTCCTTGAGCAGACTCACGCTTGACTTCATCGTACCTCCTTCACGCATTAGCGGGCGAATACCGCCTCTCTGCGAGTCGCCCGATTCGACGGCGTAAGTTCCGCCCCGGAAAACCGCCGCCCTGTCGCTGGCCCGTTACCGCCCGGCTCCACGCCCAAAGCATCGCGCCCCGAGTCCCATGGAACCGGACTTGACGCAACCATCGGCAGGATTCTAGAACCGGCTGACGAAGATGTCAAACCCACGGAATCGAGTGTTTGAATTTCACGGCGGTCCTCACTCCCGGAACAGCAGCCGACCGCGGCTGGCGGGGCGCCCGCGACCGTGGTTTCAAGTTGACCGGTGCCGCGTTCCGATTACAATCTGGCTCGTGGGCGCGCCCTACCTGCGTGGCTTCGATCCACTGGCTCTGCTGTTTGTGGCCCTGGCGGTGGTGCTTGGTGCCGTCGCACTCGGCATCGTGGCTCATCGCCATCGCCGCCAGCGCCCGCGGTGGTTGAGGTCGGGGTCGGCCGCCAAGCGGCTGGACGTGGTCGTTCGAGTCGTCGACCGCATCGCTGAATCGAACGCCGACCCAACCGGCCTGGAGCCGGAAGCCCGGCAGTCGTTCAGGCGCGGCCTCGCGGCCATGACGGCCTGCCGGTGGGACGAGGCAATCGGCCATTTCACCGCCGCGCGGCAGCGAGTTGCCGGCGTGCAACTCGCACCGCTGCTTCACCAGACCGGAGTATGCCGCTATATGCAGGGTCGGCTGGCCGAGGCCCTGAAGGAATTCCAGGAATCACGTCGCCTCGCCGAGCAGCGCGAAGACCAGTTGGGCAGAGCCCTCGCTCTTAACAACATCGGCGTCGTCCGCCGTGACTGCGGCGAACTCGACCTTGCGCTCCGGGACCTGCGGAAGGCGCGCGTCGTGACCCGGGAATCAGGCGATCTGGCGGCCGAGGCGCTCTGCGTTGGCAACATCGGTAATGTCCTTCGCGACCGTGGGGAACACAATGCGGCACTCAGACTTCAGGAAGACGCACTGGTAATGGCACGACAGGTCGGAGACCGGCAGGGAGTTGCGAGCAGCCTGAGCAATATCGGCGCTATCCTCCACGACAAGGGCGAACTCGACCAGGCCCTGGAGCGCTACACGGCGGCGGTCGAAGCGGGGCGCAAAATCGAGTACAAACTCGGCCTGGCGATTTCGTTCGGCAACATCGGTGCGCTTTACAGCGACAAGGGCGACCCCGACCGGGCACTCAAGTCCCACGAAGAAGCGCTGAGGCTGGCCAATGAAGTCGGACACCGACTGGGCATCGCCACCGAGCTGGCCAACATCGGGCTGATTATGGTTGCGAGGCACACCTACGACCGGGCCGTGACGTATCTCGCCGAGTCGTTCACGTTCCTGCTGGAGGCCGGCGCAACCAAAGGTCACCACCAGGCGCTCTACGGTCTGTCGCGGTGCGACGATGCGCTTGGCCGCCAGCGGATGAAGCTATTGCTGCAACGGGCCGGGCTGGCGGACGACGCCATCGCCGACGCTATCGACCGGATCGACTTGATTCGGAGCCGGCGGCCGGGACAGAAGGGCGTCGGACGTAACCCGTTTGCCCCGGTTCCGGCGTTCCCGCAGCTCTCCGGCGCCTGAACCGGACACCTACCCCAAGCACACCTGCCCGCGCTTCGGACCGACCAGGGTAGCCGGAAAACCCGGAGTCCAACCTCGTCGTTAGTATCAACCTCAGTCACTGACCAATCGCCGCCTGTCGCCGCGGCTTGATATACAGCCTGCCGCCGGCGTAGTCATACGCAGTATTGAACCGCGCGAGCAGGCTGCCGCCGATGACCGCGTCCGCGCCCGGCTGCTTGCTCCGCACCGAGTCCGGCGCGAACGTCACGGCCAGTTCTTTCAGCCGATACGTGTCGAGCTCGACCAGCGCGGCCTGTCCCTTGCTCCCATACACGTCGCCGGAAAGTCCGCGGCCGAGGTAGGCCGGCTCAACGCGCTCTGGCACCTTGAACTTCGCGTCGTCCCGGACGAGGAAGACGAACTCATTATCGTCAGCCAGGTCGATGTAGCAGTCCAGCTCCTGCGGCTCCTCGCCGCTGACGCTCGCGCGTACCTTCACCCAGGGGGTGTTGGCCCGGTGCACCACCATGGGCAGCACGGCCCAGGATGAATCCGGCCTGAACCCGGGTTCGTGTAGCTTGATCACCTTTCGATCATAGTCGAGTTCCACCACCCAGTGACCGAACAGCGAGTTGCCTATCACTCCGTCGCTCGGGAATCCGGACATCAGGCTGTCGACCAGCCGGATAACCCGTTGGCCCCTGAACTCGACCTGCCCGACCTGGAACGCGCCGGAGTCGGTCATCCGGCCGTGCGAGGGCTCGCCCGAGCCCGCGCCGGGAATCGGCACTTCGCTAATCGGGCCGGCAAAGGTCGATTCCGGCACCGGCTCCCAGAGCAGCACGCCGTCGAACATCCCAGTGTCGAGCACCAGGTGCAGGACGCGTGACTGCCCGACCTTCACCGGCACGAGCACGACCCCGCCCCGCATCTCGAACGGGATCTCGCTTCGCGCTGCGCCGGGTTTGTCTGCTGATTGCGCCCCGCACGCAATCATCGCCGCCACACTCAGTGCCGCCGTGCCATAACGTATCTTCATGTGCCTCCGTTCATGTAGTGAAAACTCGTCCGCTCCCTGATTCTTATACCTCTGCATTGGAACCATCCGCGCTTTCCCGTCAGATGCAGTCAGTTCGCCGCGGTGCGTCTTGTCTCACTCCCAGAAGACAAGCTAGCGTATCACCCGGTGAGAGGTTGACGTAAGTATCTGATAGTCAGATAGTTGTGAATATGCACCACACCCGCAATGAGCCCGGCAAGGTCTCACCTCGTGAGACGACAAGGGCCAGGCTATCAAGCCACGATTCTAGCGTAAGTCGCGTAATTGCTTTACTTACGTGGCTCTCTCTGCTCCTGGCACGTGTCATGCTTTTAGGATTGTCATGATTCGAAACACTCAGAACTCGGAAAGCAAAAGACCGAACAACATGGAGGAAGCAATGGAACAGACTCGCAAAGCTCGTACCGCGACCGTATTGGTGAGATTCGCGCTGGTAGT
>CAZAKP010000099.1:0-11188 GCA_964485845.1 uncultured bacterium
CGTGGACGATGAAGCGGCTGTGGCCGGGTTTCGTCTTCTCGTTCATGGACTCGGATACGGCCAAGGCCCAGAAGCGGGCCGCGGGCAAGTAGCCCGGCCCGATGTCGCTCGAAGTCGCACGAATCCGCAACCGTCGGGAGTTGCGTGAATTCATCTACCTGCCGGCCAAGGTCAATCGCGCCAATCCGCTCTGGATTCCGCCTATCTACATGGACGACTGGAAGTTCTTCGACCCGAAGAAGAATCGGGCCTTTCAGTATGCCGACACCGTCCTGGCGCTGGCGCGGCGCGACGGCCGCATAGTCGGTCGGGTAATGGGCATCGTCAGTCGCCGGAACAATGAACTGCGGCACGAGCGAACCGGCCGGTTCGGGTTCATCGAATGCTACGAAGAGCCGGACGCGTTCAATGCCCTGATTGGGTTCGTCGAGACGTGGGCGCGAGGGCTCGGAATGAACAAGCTGGTCGGGCCGATGGGATTCTCAGACCAGGACCCGCAGGGGTTCCTTTTTGAGGGTTTCGACCACGAGCCGACGCTGGCTTCGTTTCACAACTTTCCGTACATGGTTCGGTTCGCGGAAACGGCCGGCTACAGGAAGGAAGTGGACTATGTCGACTACGTCATCAAGATACCGGACAAGCTGCCGGACTTTTATGAGAAGATCAGCGCGCGGGTGGCGCGGCAGGCCGACCTGCGGCTGATTGAATTCGCGAAGCGGAAAGAACTGAAGCCCTACATCGCGCGGGTCTTCGGACTGATGAACGCCACCTACCAGGGCATCTATGGTTATGTACCGCTCAACGAAGCCGAGATCGAAGCGCTGGTCAGGCAGTATCTGCCGGTTATTGACCCCCGGTTTGTGAAACTCGCCGTGCAGGGAGACAGGGTCGTCGGGTTCATCATCGGCATGCCCAACATGAACAAGGGCCTCCGCCAGTGCCGGGGGCACCTGTTCCCGTTCGGCATCCTGCAGATAATGGCCGCCATGAAGAAGACAAGGCAGCTCGACTTGTTCCTCGGCGCCATCCACGAGGAGTGCCGGGGGCGGGGAATCGACGTCCTGCTGGGCGCGGCGATGATGCGCTCCGCAATCGCGGCCGGGTTCGAGACGATGGACAGCCACCACGAGCTTGAGAACAACCTCAAGATGCGGGCCGAGATGGAGCGCGTCGGCGGGCAGATCGCCAAACGCTTCCGCATCTACCAGAAGGCCCTTTAGCACCGTGCGGTATATTCTTGTCGGGCGGCGGACCGGTGCACGGCCGGTGCGATGACCCAGGCAGTGGGAGCTGGAGACAGGCGGCCGGGGTGTGACTTGTGCCTGCGCCGGGCCGCGCTAGTATAGAGCATGCGTTACCGATATGACCCGGCGCGGACGTTCGGCCAGAATTGGGTGGGCGCGTTCATTGCCTACATCGTGATCGACGGGCTTTGCGCGGGACTGGGTATGGGCGTGCCGTTCTTCTGCATCCTGCTGGGATTCCTGGTGGGCTGGTTCGGGGCCATGCGCGCGTGGCACTTCGTGCCGGGGCACGTCGGCGCCATGAAGCGAAGTCTGCGCTACGCCCTTTCCACCTCGATTGTCACAGTCGTGATCATGGCCGCCATCTGGGGCCGACTCGTGCCGCTGATGTTTCACCCCGTCATCAACCCGGGTAACATGGGCCTCCCGCTCCTGCTATACGAACCCAGGGCGAGCCTCATCGGCTGGCTGGTGTTGATGATACTGGTTTCGCCCTTCCTCCAGTTTCTGATGAGCGTGTTCGGGTCGTTCGTTACGCTCGTGTTCCTGTTCAACCGCTGGCCGGAAGGACCGCCGCGAGTTGCGTAGGTGACTCGCGGAAGTACGAAGTTCGAATTCCGAAGCCCGAATCAAGCTCGAATGAACCAATCCGAAGGGTGTTGTTCCGCCATTCGTCATTAGGACTTCGGAATTCGGACTTGCCGCCGCCGCGGCGGCTCTAGGCCAGCGCCAGCTCGGTCTCGGCGTCGAAGAAGTGGAGCTGGTCGGGTGCGAATCCGACTGTCACCGACTCGCCGGGACGCGGCGCATTCTGCGGCGGGACTCGGGCGATGAGTGACTGGTCGCCAGCCTTGAGGTAGACGATGACCTCGTTACCCATCTGCTCGACTACCTCGACCCCAGCCTTGAGCTGTGGCCGACCACCGAGCACTATTCCTTCCGGCCTCACGCCGAGCACGACCGCTTTTCCCCGAACCTGCGCCAGTCGGTCGGAAAACGCTGACGCCAGATCCAGCCGGAACGAATTGGAGACAAAGCCTGGCGTGGCGCTGTCGTCGATTCTGCCGGGCAGGAAGTTCATCGGCGGAGACCCGATGAAGCCGGCCACGAACTTGTTCACCGGCCGGTTGTAGAGCGTCATCGAGTCGGCAACCTGGAGCAGTTTCCCGTCTTTCATCACGCCAATGCGCTGGCCCAGCGTCATCGCTTCAACCTGGTCGTGGGTTACGTAGAAAACCGTAGTCTCGAGCCGGCGGTGAATGCGGGCGAGTTCGGTGCGCATCCCGACGCGCAGCTTCGCGTCGAGATTGGAGAGGGGCTCGTCGAACAGAAAGACCTTGGGGTGGCGGACGATGGCGCGGCCGACGGCCACGCGCTGGCGCTGGCCGCCGGACAGGGCCGCGGGTTTGCGGGACAGCAGCTCAGTAATGCCCAGTATTCCCGCCGCCTCGTCGACTCGCTTCCGTATCTCATCCTTCGGCACCCGGCGCAGTTTGAGCGCGAAGGCCATGTTTTCGGACACCGACATGTGGGGGTAGAGGGCGTAGTTTTGAAAGACCATGGCGATGTCGCGGTCCCGGGGCTCGATGTTGTTGACCATGCGGTCGCCGATGTAGATCTCGCCTGACGTCGGTTCCTCGAGCCCGGCTACGAGTCGCAGGGTCGTTGATTTGCCGCAGCCGGAAGGGCCCACGAGGACAAAGAATTCCCGGTCCGCGACCTCAAAGGTAATGTGGTCGACCGCGACCACGCCTTTCTCGTACAACTTGGTGAGGGCTTTGAAGCCTACTCGGCTCAAGAGAGAGGGACTACGGGTTAGGGACCGGGGATGCGGGCCAGAGAATCGAGAGGATGCGGATGAGCGTTTCGCGCAGGTCGCGCCGCGGGACGACCGCATCGAGCGTGCCGTGCTTCTGGCAGAATTCGGCGGTCTGGAATCCCTCGGGCAGTTTCTCGCCGATGGTGCCCTCGATGGTTCTGCGTCCGGCGAATCCGATCAGTGCGCCGGGTTCGGAGACTATGACGTCGCCGAGCATCGCGAACGATGCCGTGACCCCGCCGGTACACGGGTCGACCGGTATGGCAATATAGGGCACCCGTTCTTTTCGCAGGAGCCCGAGCTCGGCCGAAGTCTTGGCCATCTGCATCAGCGAGTACGCGCCTTCCTGCATCCGGGCGCCGCCGGAGGTGGCGATGATGAGAAGCGGCCGGCGTTCGGCCCGCGCGAGCCGGATTGCGCGAGCAATCTTCTCGCCCACGACCGAACCCATGCTGCCGCCGACGAAGCCGAAATCCATCACGGCCAGGACTACCGGCATGCCGCCGAGCGAGCCGCGGCCGTAGGTCAATCCCTCTTTGTGCCCGGTCCTCTCCTGTGATTTCTTGAGCTGCTTCTCGTAGTCGGGAAACTTCAGCGGGTCGGCCGGCGCCATGTCGGCGTCGAGTTCCTCCAGCCGGCCTTCGTCGAGCAGGATCCGGATGTACTGGTCCGGATTGATCCGGAAGTGGTAGCCGCAGCGACTGCAGATGAAGAAGTTGGACTCGAGGGTCTTGCGATAGAGAATCTCGCCGCAGTTGCTGCAGCGATACCACATGCCGTCCGGCGTCTGCGACCGGCCGACCGGGCGGGCAGGCGTGGGCATGGGGTAGTATAGAAGCAGCCGTCGGAGAGTCAAGAATCTGGACGGCCAACTGCCCCGAGGGGGCAACGTCGGGGGTCACGGCCGCACAAGAGCCCGTCCGGTCCGTCCCGGCGGCTCCCTGCCGCGTTTGACAGCCGAAAGGGGTTGTCTACTCTTAAAGCAATGTGTGAAGTGTTCCTGGGCCTCGGTTCGAACCTGGGCGACCGGGCCGGGTTCCTCGACCGCGCCGTCGCCGCGCTCGAGTCGCTGGGCAGGGTAACGCGGTCGCGCTGGTACGAAACGGCGGCAGTCGGTATGCCCGGCGCGCCCGCCTTCCTGAACGGGGTCGTCCGGCTGGAGACCGACCTTGCTCCCGACGAACTGCTGCAGCAGACGCGGGAGATTGAGCGCCGGCTCGGCCGCGACCCGCTGCGGCGGGCCGGCTCGCGGACCATCGACATCGATATCCTGCTGTACGGCCGCCAGGTCATCAGCCGCCCGGGGCTGGAAATCCCTCATCCGCGTCTCCACCAACGGGCGTTCGTGCTGGTACCTTTGGCCGAGCTTGCCCCGAGTCTCGTCCATCCGGTGCTGGGCAAGACCGTGGCCGGGATGCTGGCCGAGGTGAACCGCGCGGGCGTGAGGGCCGCGTAACCGATGCAGCCGAAGTCAGAAGTCAGCTATCAGAAGTCAGAAGACAGAAGTGCCGGCCGGATCTGGCTGCCGGCGCTTGGCTTCTGCCTCCTGACTTGCACCTTCTCCTGATGAGGTACATCTGCATCGAGGGGCCGATTGGGGTGGGCAAGACCGCGCTGGCCGAGCTCCTGGCCAGGCGCCTCGACGCCAGGCTGGTGAAGGAAGCGGTGGAGGAGAATCCATTTCTCGACAAGTTCTACGGCGACATGCGGAACTATGCGTTCCAGACCCAGCTTTTCTTCCTGCTTTCCCGTCACAAGCAGCAGAGCGAGTTGCTCCAGCCCGGGCTATTCGACGAGACGGTCGTCTGTGACTATCTCTTCGACAAGGACCGGGTGTTTGCCCACCTGAACCTCACCGAGCACGAACTGACGCTTTACGACCGCATCTACAAGTTTGTGGCGGAGGACATACCGAAGCCGACTCTCGTCGTGTACCTGCAGGCGCGGGCCGACGTGCTCCTCGCGCGCATCCGGCAGCGGGCGAGGAAATTCGAGGCCGCGATTGACCCCCAGTACCTCGAAGAGCTGGCCGACGCCTACAACCACTACTTCATGCACTACGACGCCGCACCGGTCCTCATCGTCAATACCGAACGGCTCGACTTCGTCGCCAACCGCGAGGACTTCGAGGACCTGTTCCGCGCGATAAACGAGACGACAGCGGGCCGGCGGTTCTACTCACCGCGCGGAAAAGGACGCTAGTGAGAATGGGCGAATTCCGCCGGCAGAATTCAGATTGCAGAAGGCAGAAGTGCGGGCCGCGGACAAGGCAGGGTTGAGATGTCGAAGGCACAGAACTCCCCGGACAAGCTGACCACAGTCAGGATTGTACGCAAGAAGGCGAAGGCCGAGCGCATTGTCTGCCTGACGGCGTACGACTATCCGAGCGCGCTCATTCTTGACCAGGCCGGAGTCGACCTGATTCTGGTCGGCGACTCGGCGGCTAACGTCATCTACGGGATGCCGACGACCCTGACTATCGGGATGGACGAAATGGTCTATCATACGCGCGCGGTCGCAGCCGGAGTGACGCGGGCCCTGCTCGTGGCCGACATGCCGTTTCTCTCGTACCAGGTCTCGATTGAGCAGGCGGTCGCCAATGCCGGCCGTTTCCTGCAGGCCGGGGCCGAGGCGGTCAAAGTCGAAGGCGCCGGGCCGGTGGTGCCGGCCATCAAACGGCTGGTCGAACTCGGCATCCCGGTGATGGGACATCTCGGTTTGACCCCGCAGTCGGTTCACAAGCTTGGCGGTTACCGGTTGCAGGCGCGGAAACCCGAGGCCCAGGAGCGCCTGGTTGCCGACGCACAAGCGCTGGCTGATGCCGGGTGCTTCTCCCTGGTTCTGGAGAAGGTGCCGGCAGAAGTGGCAAAGCGGGTGACTGCCGAGGTTCCGATACCAACCATCGGCATCGGCGCCGGCCCGGATTGCGACGGGCAGGTGCTGGTGCTGCACGATATGCTGGGCATGTTCGACACGCCGCCGCTCAAGTTCGTGAAGCAGTACGCGCAACTGGCCGGCGATATCCGCAAAGCCGTGACCGCCTACGCCGAAGAAGTCCGCTCCGGCAAGTTTCCGGACGAAGACCACACATTCCACATTGAGAAGTGACGAATGACGATTGGCGAGTGCCGATTGACCGACGTCCGCCAATCGCCAGTCAACGTTCGTAATTCGTAAATCCCCATGAGGGTCGTGAAGTCAGTGGCCGCGATGCAGCGCATCGCGCTCGGCCTCAAGCGGCAGGGCCGCATCGGGTTCGTCCCGACCATGGGTTATCTCCACGAGGGACACCTGGGGCTCGTCCGCGCGGCGCGCCGTCAGTCCGACTTCGTGGTCGTTTCGATATTCGTGAACCCGATTCAGTTCGGTCCGAAGGAGGACTTTCGCCGGTATCCCCGCGACTTCAACCGCGACCGGCGTCTGCTTGAGTCGGCGGGGGCCGACTTCATCTTCTATCCCGACGTCAAGGGCATGTACCCCGAGGGCTTCGCCACCTATGTCGAGGTCGAGCGGCTGGGCGAGGGGCTCTGCGGCAAGTCGAGGCCCGGCCATTTCCGGGGAGTGACCACTGTCGTGACCAAGCTGTTCAATATCGTGCTGCCCGACGTGGCGGTGTTCGGGGCCAAGGACGCCCAGCAGGCATTTGTCATCCGCAGGATGACGCGGGACCTCGATTTCCGGACGCGGGTCGTAATCCTGCCGACTGCCCGCGAGAAAGACGGCCTCGCCATGAGCTCGCGCAACGTCTACCTGACGCCGGAGCAGCGGGCCGAGGCGCCGGTTCTGCACCGGTCGCTTCTACTGGCCCGGCAGATGATTGACAAGGGCGAACGGAATGCGGCAAAGGTGAAGGCCGCCATGCGCCGGATGATAGGGCGCGAGTCAGGCGGCCGGATTGACTACGTTGAGATGGTGGATACCGACGAACTGCGGCCGGTGAGGACAATCACAGGCGAAACGCTCGTCGCACTCGCGGTCTTCTTCGGCAAGACCAGGCTCATCGATAACACGGTCATCGACGTCTAGCGCCGGGACCCGAATTCCCTCCGCCGGTCACTTAGCTTCGAACCAGTAACTTATCGCCCGCGTCACCCTCACCCTTCCCTCTCCCTCAAGGGAGAGGGGATAGAAGTAACGTACCACATACCCTCGCACTTCCCTCTCGCTCAGGGGAGAGGGGATAGAAGTGAACCTGCGGCCACGCTAACTTTTCCCTCCCCCTGAGGGGAAGGGAATTGAAGGGAGGGGGGAATTACCTTTAGTGAATCAGGGGTTGACTGCGGCAGTGGCGGGCCTGAGGGTACGGATGAAGTACAGCCCTCCGACCGCAATCAGCGTAAGCGCCGCACCGATTGCCACCAGCACAATCCGGTACGAGGTGAGGTCCCCAAGCGCGCCGATGAAGAGGGTGGTCAGCAGGAAGGCGACGTTGGTGATGAACTCGCGGGTGGAAAATATCCGGCCCCGGATGTCGCTGGCGACTTCCTCCTGCAGCATGGTATTCTGGACCACGCCGAGCCACGAGAACGCGACGCCGGCGACGAGCGCAACCACGGTCATGAACCACACCGTGATAAGCCATGGGCTCGCCAGGAACAAGAGGCCGTACAACAGAATCGCGAGGGCCACGACCAGCGGTTGATTGATGCGGCGCTGGACGTAGCTCATGCTGGCGGCGCCCGCGATCATCCCCACGGCAAGGACCCCGGCGAACATACCGACGCCACCGGTGCCGAGCCCCAGCACCTGCTGAACCAGGTAGATGAGAATCGTGTAAGAGACCGACGAGATGAACATCGTGACGACTACCGAAGCCATGACGAATGCCACCAGCCGGTCACGGCCCACGACCCGGATGACCTCGGCCAGGTCCGCGAAGAGCTGGCGGAACGCGTGCCGCGTCAGTCCCCACATGCTGTCGTGCGGCGTTTCCCCGGGCAGCGGTGAACTGCCGGCCGCCAGCCAGCGATGGCCGATGAATACGCCCGACATCGTCAGTGCGAGGATGCCCGCAGTTAGATGGGTTGAGGCGTTGATGAACATCCCGTACTTCCAGCCGGTCCACTTGATGAGAAACCCGCCGAGCACCATGCCGAGTACGGTCGCGATCCGGGCGAAGGTAAGGTTGACCGAGTTGGCCACTAAAAGCTTCCGCTTTGCCACGAGCTGAGGAAGCAGGGCCGGGACCGCGGTGTTGTTGAATACGTCCAAACCGTAGAAGATGAACAGGGCGACCCAGAAAGGAGCGAAGCTCTTTAGCGCGATAATCAGGAACGCGGCCACGGTCAGGACCGTGAACTGGATGAGGTGGGCGAAACCGACTATCTTGCGTTTGTCCCAGCGGTCAGCGACAACGCCTGCTATCGGGGCGAGCAGCATCGTCGGGATGACAAAGGCCATCGAGCCGGTCGAGTAGGCCATCAGCTTGCCGGGACTGGCCAGCGCAATCGCGGTTATCAAGAGCATCTGCGTGAGCCGGTCACCGAACTGGGACATGCTGCAGGACGCGGTCAGCAGGCTGAAGTTCCGGATGCGGAGGACTGACGCAAAGCCGCGGGACATGGGTGCATCGTAGCGGCCGACGCCCCGGAGTCAAGGCAGGTCGCCCCTTGTGGTTCCACACGGTTCAATGCCTCCCATTGACGCAGGCCTATCCGCAGGCTATCATGGCCTGCGACGCGGGGCGCGGCCGACGGGCTCTGCCATACAGAGCGCCCCCGGCGCCAATTCGCGGAGGACCTGTTTTCGCAAGGAGCGGTCTTTGGCAGTCGGTATGATTCGCAGTTCGTTCCGCCGGAACTCCATCTCCCACAACCGGGCCGCTGGGCCGAAGGTTCTCCTGTGCGCGCTGGCGCTCAGCGCCGGCACGGCGTTTGGGCAAGGACACACGCTCTGGCAGGATGGAGGGGTTCAACTATGCGGGACGAGCGCCTGGAAACCAATGACAGCCATGAGCGACGGCGTGGGTGGCCTAACAGCCGTATGGACGGATGCTCGTGATGGCTGGTCCTACTACGCCACGTATACCCAGCGGGTCGATGCTGCCGGAGTGCCGCAATGGACCCAGAATGGAGTTCTGCTGGGCGACTCTATGGACATGGGTTTGGTCGCTGGCACCAATGATGGGAGGCATGGAGCTATCGTGGTCACGAGTGGCGGCGACAACGCATTTACAGCTCAACGGGTAGGTGCCGCGGGTGTGTTGCTCTGGGGTCCAGATGGGCTGATGCTGCGGCCGCCAGCCGACAGCGTGGGAGTATGGCCCGCGCTCGTAGGAGACGGCCATGGCGGCGTGATAGTTGTCTGGAGCACGCAGAGTGTCTACATCCAAGTTGACACACTGGTTGCTTGTCGCGTGGACAGCGGTGGAAACAAGATGTGGGAGGCTGTCATACGCATCAACAAGTTGAGCGGTGGGCCGTTACTGTGCCCGGACGGCTTGGGGGGCGTCATCATCGCATGGTCTGAGAACTACGGAGGTCCGGTGCGTGCGCAGCGCGTCGACAGCGCAGGTGCCGTCAAATGGGAGCCGGGCGGGGTGCTCGCATGCACGTTATCAACAGCGCTGACCGCGCGTGCATGTGCGGCCGTCGGCGAGTCATGCTTCATCGTTGGCCACTACGTCCACTCAGGCAATATCTGGCAGATACGCGCACAGATGTTCGACTTGGCCGGAAACCGGTTGTGGGGACCTGATGGCGAGCTCGTAACGGGTACCAACGACTCGGCCCGGGGCGGCATCGGGCTGTCCGCAGGCGACCACAGGCAGTCGGTCTGGCTGTGGTCCGAGAACAGGGCAGGGATCACCGAGTTGTTCGCCCAGAAGCTTGATTCGGCTGGTAACCGCTGCTGGGACACAACCGGATTGTGGCTGGGCACGGTCAACACGTCTGGGGGACAGCTCACAGCGACGGATGATGGACGAGGGGGGGCAATTGCGGCCTGGACGCTGTATCGTAGTTCGCAGAACTGGGACATCTCCGCGCAACACGTCGATTCTGCCGGTCACGTGCGCTGGAGTGATACGGGCCTAGCCGTGTGCCGAGACACAGACAGCGTCTCGTGGCCGATTGCCGTGTCTGACGGCGATGGCGGTGCAATCATCACGTGGCTGGATGATCGGGGACTATACGCGCAGCGGGTGGCGGATGGGGCAGGTATTGCGGAAGCGATGAACGATGAGCGCGGAGTGATGAATCCGGGACCGACCGTCGCAAGAGGAGTGCTGGTGCTTGGCGGTGTAGACAGCAGACAGAATGCAGCATACAGGGCAGAGATGCTGGATGCTCTTGGGCGGAAGGTGTTGAGCTTGGGCGCCGGTCCAAACGACGTTAGGCATCTGCCCCCGGGGGTCTACTTCGTGCGCGAGGAGCCACAAGCCAGAAGCCGCAAGCTTCGAGCCGTCCGGAGAGTGGTGGTTGTGAAGTAGCGGGTTGACGTGGAATCCGTCGAAGGCGTGACGATCCGGACCGAGATGAGGCCGGGCGACCTGGGGCGGATTGTCAGTCTGCACGGTGAGCTGTATGCACGGGAATGTGGGTGGGACCTGACGTTCGAGGCGTACGTGGCCGGGCCACTGGCCGAATTCGTGCGTTCGCCTTCACCTCGCAACCGGCTATGGATTGCCGAGCACGAGGGCCGGATTGTGGGCTGCGTGGCAATCGTTGCCGCGTCGCAACGCGAGGCCCAGTTACGCTGGTACCTAGTGGTGCCGGAATGGCGCAGGCGCGGTTTGGGTCGGCTGCTGCTTGACGAGGCGATTGCGTTCAGCCGGCAGCAGGGATATGAGACGGTCTTTCTATGGACCACGAGCAATCTCGCTGAAGCAGCGAGGCAGTATCGAGCCGCGGGATTCCGTAAGACTGAAGAGAAGCCGGGGCGGATGTGGGGCAAGGACTTGGTGGAGGAGAAGTACGAGTTGAAACTGCAGAGCGGCGGGAGTCGAGAATAGAGACCACGGAGAAGCGAATTATTCCAGCCGCGGCGCGGGCGAGAGGCCGTTCCCACTTTGTTGAGTGCTCTCCGTGCTGCTCGCCGGAGAGTCTTCCGGATAGTTCTCCGAACAGCAGTGGAGACCATCTTCGGGACTGTCCGGCAGACTGCTCAACGAACTGCGTCCAGAGCG
>CAZAKP010000100.1:0-11003 GCA_964485845.1 uncultured bacterium
CCGCCTCAAGGATGCGCGTGCTCTCCTCCGCGTTGAAGACGAAGTTCTCGCAGAAGACGTCGCAGAAGCGCGCGAGTTTCGCTGCGGCCACCGCCGGTATCATCTCGGTTTCCAGTCGTTCGATGTAGGCGGCCTTGGGAGTGCGTTTGGGCACGCTGTGCGCGCCGAGGAACGTCGGTACTACCCGGCAGAATTGCAGCTCACCCAGCCGGCGCGCAACCCGGAGCATCCGTAGTTCCACTCCGGTATCGAGGCCGTAGCCCGACTTCACCTCGACCGTCGTCGTTCCCCAGAGGAGCATCTCGTGCAGACGTTCGAGGGCGCGGTTGTACAGCTCATCCTCGGTAGCCAGCCGGGTGTGGATTACGGTCGAGAGAATCCCGCCGCCTGCCTCGGCGATTTCCCGGTAAGTCCTGCCCGCGAGTCGCATCTCGAACTCGTTCTGGCGCCAGCCACCGAACACAAGGTGAGTGTGTGGGTCAATGAAGCCGGGCAGGACGACCCTTTCGTGGCAGTCGACCTCGGTTTCGCCCTCGGCTGTAGCCAGAGGATGGTCGGCCACCTCGGCAATCCTGTCTTCTCGAATCCTCACCGTCCCATGTTCGATGATGCCAAGCCCGCCGTTCATCGTCAGGATCTGCGCGCAGTTGGAGAGTAGTATTCCGGTCTCGCTCACGGCAAGACTATACGCGGGGCGGTCCGGCGTTCAAGTCTGCCTACGCCACCCGATGCCGTCACCGGGCGGGAACTGCCTGGGCCGGCCTTCAGAACCGCAGGCAGCGAGGCGCATCAATGGGGAAATAGAGCGGAAGTCCGCGGAGCTTGCCGCCTACACCGGCAGCCGTCGACCGTAGAGCAGCGCCGCGGCCGGCGTCTAGTGCTGAATCAGGCGCAGGTCGCGAATCCGCTGGAACCAGGTTTCGACCTGGACAGTGCCGGTGACGGTATCTGGGCTGCCGAATCGGGCGATGGCGTAGTGTCGTTCTACGGTTGTGAAAGTGTCGGTTGTGTCGGCGAAGAAAATGGTGTCGGTGCAGACGACCGCAACCAGCGTCGAGTCCGCGGCCAGCTTGAGATTGTTCGCGTAGCTCGTCGAATCGAACGGGGGCAGTGGCGACTCGCCCTCCGAGACAGACTTCAACCCGTTCGGGCGCCACGCGCCAACCGGGACGAGACCGCTGCCGCCCGGTTCACGTGGCCCCCAGTCCGGGCTCGCCACGTAGTAGTCCGGCCCGGCCGAGCCAATCGCCCAATCAGTCACGTAGAAATCGACGCGGGAGGCATTGCTCGCATATCCCATCGCGAACAGCGCCCCGGCGCCGCTGTCCCGGCTCCAACCATAGCCCGGGCTGGCCGAGCCGTTCAGCTCGCCGACGGCTATCGCAGCCGTGTGGACCGGCGCTGATGTCGGCGTCTCGGCTGCCGGGTAGGGTCTGTCGCCGTAGATGGCGGTGACGCGATAGCGCCCGGTCCGGCCCGCCGGATTGTGGTCCGCCTGCGTGGCACTGTCAATCGCGCTGCCGACGTCGAGCCATTCCGACGTGCCGGTCGCCATGAAAGCTACCAGGTAGCTGTCAGGCAGATTCCCGCCGGGCGCGACCCAGCTCAGCCTGACCGTCGTATCGCTGGCCGCAGCGAGGACAACGTCGGTCGGCGCGCCCTCATCAAGACGCCCGCACCCCGCCGTCCACAAAAGCGCGGCCAGCGCCGCCGCGAGAAGTCTGCCGCCCGGTATCCGGGGTCTCATCGTCGGCAACACGCCACAAATATACGCTGCCTCCCGGGCCGTTCAAGCTGCACGGCGCGGCCGGCATGGCCGGGTAAGAAGAACCGGGGGCAGAAGCCCCCGGCATAAAGAATTCAGTATCTGGAGACTACTTCACGAGCCAACGAAGCCCGGCGATCTTCTGGTAGGCAGTCGTCAGGCTGATCTTGTTCCCGACAATCGAGTCGACTTTCACTTTGGCGAAGTTGTCACCGGTGGTCCAGGTGTTGGATGTGTCGGCACTGAGCCTCACGTAGTAGGTGCTGTCGACCATCACGACGAGCGCCGAGGAATAGTTCTCCACCGGGTCCGCCATCACGGCACCATCATAACTGCCGGTGGCCGCTTTCACGCCATTGCCCATCGCGCTCTGAGCGACAATCGCTCTGACCAGCCTGACACCGTCCGCCGTGCTGTCGGCGTAGAAGTCCATATTCTGCTGGCCGGGATACACGTTCAGCGTGCAGGCTGTAACATCGCCGTTTTCGCCGAAGCCGAATCCGTCGGCGTGCGTGGCGCTCAGGTCGGCGTAGAACTCGACCGACGATTCCGCCACCTTGCAGCTAACCGTCGCCGGGTCGCTCTTGTTGCTGCCCTTGACCGCTCTTACCTCGACGGTGGTCGCCGGTACCGGGACGTCAAAGCTGTCGGCCGTGGTCGAGTAGGTCGAATCGCCGGCCTTGATCTCGTAGGACTCGGCGCCGGTGACTGCGTTCCAGGTCAGGTGCAGCGATGCACCAACGGCGGAGGCCGACGATGTCACAAACGGCTTCTCCAGCGTGGAGTTGTTGTTCGAGGAGTTGTCGCACCCTGTGCCGATGATAGCCAACGCTACTATCAAGGCACCTACCATCGTTCTCTTCATCACGTTCATCCTCCTTCGAGGGTCAGGTCCTTTCTGAATCTACCATGGGAAAGTGCGGCGGCGTGCTGACCGCGATGCCGGGAGGCTGAGTATCCGGCGCGCTCCCGAGTACGCATCGAATCAGCGCCACGCAGTTCGGTTTCACGGCAACAATATACACCCGTTTCCTGCCAGTGCAAGTGCCGCCGGTGGTCTGGGGCAGGGGCGTGGCGTGCGAAAAGAACCGGGGAGCCGAAGCTCCCCGGACGTTCTATACCGCTGTCGACCTGGCCTACTTTACCAGCCAGCGAAGTCCGCCGATCTTCTGATATGCGGCCTGCAGGGTAACCTTGTAGTAGGTACCCGTGGGCTGCTCGACGGAAACGATCTTTATCTTGCAGAAGTGGTCGCTGGTCGACCAGGCGTCGCTCGTGCTGAGCCACAGGGCGTACACGCCGCCGTTGGCGGTCGGAAGCTGTGAGATGTATCCGGTCCCCGCCGCGAGGTAGAAGGCGTCGAAATCGGTCGTGCCCGCGTCCATCAGCGCGTTCTTCTTCGTGTTCGGCGGCGTCCAGACGTAGTCGCCCGCGTTTATCAGGCCGACCGGCGCGACACTCGCCTGCTGGTCGTCGCAGACGAAATCAATCGTCGGCTTGTTCGCGTCGTCCAGCGAGAGCGCAGTCGCCACGCCGTCGGCGGTGAAATAGAGCCCGGATGGATCGCTCGCGGCCGCGTCGCTGATGCCGTAGAGCACCAACGAAGAAGTCTCTACAACCTTGCAGTCGACGATCGCCGGGTCGCTCTCGTCGTTGCCGTTGACTGCCCTGACCTCGATGGTTGCACTGGGGGTAGAAATGTCGATACTCGTGTTCGTCGTGCTGTAGACTGAATCGTCAGTCGTCACCTTGTACGACTTGGCATCCGTCACTGCGGTCCAGGTCAGGCGCAGTGTACCGCCCTTGTCGGTGTCGAGCGCGGCGGCCGAGACGGTCGGCTTCGATAGTGTGACAATGGTATCGCAACCCGTGGCGAGCAGAAGCAGCGCGGCTGCGAAGGCTACTATCAGCGTGCTCTTCCTCATTTTGTTCATGCTCCTTTTTGTGCTGATGGCGCGACTTACTTCTTGGTCGGGGGCTTCACACCACCCTTGGCGGCCGGCGGCGTCACGACCTTGCCACCCTTGGGGGCAGGCAGCTTGGCCTGCAGGTCGGTCACGAGCTTGATGACCGAGTCGCGCTCGGCCGTCAGCGTGGTCACCTGGGCGCTCAGGTCGGTCACCTGCTGCGTCAACTTGTCAACCGTGCCCTGGAGCTCAGTCACCTTCTGGGTGTCCTGGCATCCAAGTACGAACACCACGGCCAGTATGGCCGTAGCAGCGATCAGTTTCCTCACATCTTCCTCCTGTCGTTCATGACTCGGAACTACGGACTGTCAGTCTGCTGTCTTGTCACGACGGCCGCTGGCGCCAGAACTGCGCAACGGCTGCGGTCAGACATGCCCAGACGCACCTAATCTTGTTGGGTAATTCTAGACCCCGCGGTTTCGCTGTCAAGACCTTTCAGGAGCGGCATTTGCGGCCGTTGTCTACCCGGACGGCCCGGCACTCCACTTCTTGCCTTGTTGTTGGCCGGAGTTATAATCCAGCCCTAGATGGGTCGCAAATGGAGGCAAATGTGGACCTTTTCGACAAGTGCCGTCAGTTCGACGTCGTCCTGCAGTCGGCTCGGGCCGGTAACCGGCTCTTCTATTCCCGCTCCATTGCGCCGGCTGCGGCTCCGGTCACAACCCGCGAAGGCCGGGAGCTCATCAACCTTGGTTCGAACAACTACCTTGGCCTGACCGAACACCCGCAGATGAAAGCCGCGGCCGCGGCAGCGGTGGTCGAGTACGGCACCGGCTGCGCCGGCTCCCGGCTCCTGACCGGGACTACTCCGCTCCATCTCGAAATGGAGCGGGCGCTGGCGGACTTCAAGGGCGTTGAGGGAATGGTCACGTTCTCCACCGGCTTCATGACCCTGTCCGCAACCGTCGGCACGCTGGCCGGTTCGGGCGACTTCATCTTCTCCGACGAATTAAACCACGCCTCCATCATCGACGGCTGCCGCCGCTCCCCGGCGACGACCATTGTCTATCGCCACAAAGACCTTGCCGACCTGGAGGCAAAGCTCAAGCCGGTACCGGTACAAGCCGCCAGGCTGATCGTCACCGACGGCGTCTTCTCGATGGAGGGCGATATCTGCGACCTGCCCGGGCTCCGAAAGCTGGCCGACGCCTACAACTGCCGACTGATGATTGACGATGCCCATGCGACCGGCGTCCTCGGCCGAACCGGACGCGGCACGGCCGAGCACTACGACATGGAAGGCAGGGTCGATGTCACATCCGGCACGCTCTCCAAATCGCTGGCCGCAATCGGCGGGTTCACCGGCGGGCCGCACGCGGTCGTGGAGTTCCTCCGTTACAATGCCCGCCAGTCGATCTTCTCCGCCAGCCTGCCACCGTCGGTCGCCGCCACTGTCATCACCGCTCTCGGCATCCTCAAGTCCGAGCCCGAGCGGGTTGAGCGGCTGCGCGCGAATGCCCGGCTGATGAGCGGCGAACTGAAGGCTGCCGGCTTCGCGGTCCACGACCACGGCACGCCGATTCTGCCGATAGCGGTCGGCGACGACGACCGCGCCTATCGGGCCGCGGGCCGGCTGGAACAGGAAGGCGTGTTCGCCAATCCGGTGGTGTTCCCGGCCGTGCCGCCCGGACAGGCGATAATCCGCATCAGCTTGATGGCCACGCACACTGAAGAGCAGTTGCGGACCGCGCTTGAGAAGTTCGTGCTTGTCGGCAAAGAACTGCATATCATATAGGAGAATCCGAATGACGAAGCGCAAAACCCGATTGGGACTCGAATGCAGACAGAATGACAGATTCGGTCATTCGGATTTCAATCGTCATTCGTGCTTCGAGTTTCGGCCTTCCCCAGGGGGGTCTCATGCCTGACACCATCTACGCTAGTTTCGCGGACGTCGTCAGCCGGTTCTCGGGCCGCACGGCCCTGATGAGGAAAGTGAACGGCGCCTACCAGGGCATCACCTATGCCGAGCTGTCTGAAACCGTCGACGCGCTGGCCGCGGGCCTTGCCGAACGCGGGGTCAGACCCGGCTCCATGGTGGGCATCTATTCCTACAACCGGCCGGAGTGGGTCGCCACCGACTTGGCCGTCGCCAAGCTTGGAGCGATACTGATTCCCGTCTACCACACGCTCGGCGCCGACGCGATTCGCTACATCTTAAACGACGCCGGCGTGACGCACCTGATTGTCGAAAACGCGGAGCTGTTCGCGAACATTACCCGGATACTCGCCGAGGTCCCGCCGCTCCGGTACGTAGTCACCATCTTCGGCCCGGAATCGAAGAGCCGGGCCGGAAAGCAGCTCCTGAGCTTCGAGCAACTGCGCAAAACCGGCGCCGAAGCGCTGAAGCAGAACCCGAAGCTCGGCGAACCGCACAAACCCGCCCCGGACGACCTCTTCACGGTCTGCTACACCTCGGGCACGACCGGCGAACCCAAAGGCGCCATGCTCACGCATCGCAACGTCCTCTCCAACGTCCAGAGCCTGATACCGCTGTTCGGCGTCAACGAGAACGACGTGCTGGTTTCGTTCCTGCCCCTTTGCCACATGTTCGAACGCACGGGCGGCTACTACTGCATGCTTTTGTCCGGCGCCGCGATTGCCTACGCCGAATCGGTCCAGACAATACGTGAGGACGTGCAGCTCGCCCGTCCAACCGTGATGATTGTCGTACCGCGTGTGCTCGAAAAGGTCTACAGCGCGGTTCAGGACAAAGTGCTGAGCGGCCCCGCCCTTAACCGGCTGCTGATGGTCTCGACCCTGCGGACGTACAGCCGCTACTGCCGGCTCAAGTCCGGAAACCAGCCGATTCCCCCCTGGCTGGGCTTCAAGCACTGGCTGCTGGGCAAACTGGTCGTGAAGAAGCTCATCGAACTGGGCGGGGGCCGGCTCCGGCTCCTCGTCTCGGCCAGCGCGCCGCTCGACCGGAGACTGGCCCGAACTATCCGCAACCTCGGGTTCAACCTGCTTGAGGGCTACGGCCTGACCGAAACCTCTCCCACGGTCTCGGTCGCGGTCCCGGGCCAGGAACGGGTCGGCACGGTCGGCAAGCCTCTCCCCGGCGTGGAAGTGCGGATCGGCTCGAACGACGAGATACTCGTGCGCGGCCCGAATGTGATGAAAGGCTACCTGAACAAGCCCAGGGAAACGGCCGAGGTCATCGACGCCGACGGCTGGTTCCACACCGGCGACCAGGGCAAGTTTGACGAAGAGGGCAACCTCATCATCACCGGCCGCATCAAGGAACTCATCGTGACCGCGTACGGTAAGAAAATCGCCCCGACCGCGGTCGAACAGGCAATCGCCAAGTCCAAGTACGTCGAACAGGTCCTGGTCTACGGCGACAACCGGCCGTTCCTTACCGCTCTCATTACGCCGAGCCCGCTCTCACTCGAAGGGTTCGCCCGGGAGCGAGCCATCCCTTTCAAGCGCTACACCGACCTGCTCGACCATCCCGAGGTGCTCAAGCTCTACGATGAAGAGGTAAAGAAGGCGCTGGAGGGCTTCTCGCAGTATGAGAAGGTTCACCGGCTCCGGCTTATCCCGGAACCGTTTACCGTCGAGAACGGACTCCTCACCCCCAGCCTCAAGACGAAGCGGCCCCAGGTGGTCACCGCCTACCATGACGAAATCGAGAAGATGTATGAAGGGCATTAGGGAAGTACCAAGTCCGAATGACGAAGCTCGAAACAAGGAGCGAACGTGAAAGGAGCACTGCTGCTGGCCGCAATCGCTGCGTCGGTGCTGGCGGTCCAGCCGGATGTCGAGCGGGCCGAATACATGTTCTTTAACCGGCATCTCAACCGCACCTGGCTCGACTCGGCCTACGAGATGCTCGCAGAACTCCACGCCGCCGCTCCCAAGGACGAGCATCTTCTCTACCTCTGGTCTCGCGTTCACGTCCAGAAGGGCGACGACGCGAAGACCAAGGCCGACAAGCTGATGTACTTCGGCGGGGCCAGGGCAATCGCCGAAACTCTCATCGCCCTGAACGACGAGAGCGACGAAGGGCACTGCTGGTGGGGCGTTGCCCAGGGACGCATCGGCCAGACCCGCGGCGTCCTCAACTCGCTGTTCATGGTGTCGGGTCTTAAGAAGACGTTCAACCGGACGCTCGCGCTCAACCCCAGACACCCGACCGCGCTCGACGCTCTCGGCGTGCTCTACTACGAACTGCCCGGTTTCGCCGGCGGCGACCTTGCCAGGTCGGAGCAGTACTACAAACGCGGCATCGAAAGCGCCCCGAACTACTGCCTGATCCATCTCGACCTTGCCAAGGTCTACGTCCGGCAAAAGTATTGGGCCGCCGCCCGCGCGCAACTTGACACTTTGCTGTCAACTGCCGAACCACTGTATCCGGGTGACGCCGAACTCGACGACAAACCCGAGGCGCGGGAACTGCTCAAACAGATAGAAAGCAAAGAATGAGGATTCGAGGAATCCAGGATTCGAGGATTCGAGTGAACAGAACTCGGCTAGTCCACTGGACCCCTTGAATCCTTGACCCCTTGACCCCTTCCTGAAAGGATCTCCATGCCCAAGACCATAGACAACCTGCAGGCTGCTTTCGCCGGCGAAAGCCAGGCCAACCGTAAGTACCTGGCCTTCGCGAAGAAGGCCGAACAGGACGGATTTCCGCAAGTAGCGAAGCTCTTTCGAGCCGCGGCCGAAGCCGAGACCGTCCACGCCCATGCTCACCTGCGCGTGCTGGGCGGCATCAAAGAAACCAAAGAGAACGTGAAGGCTGCAATTGCCGGCGAGCACCATGAATTCACGTCAATGTACCCCGAGTTCATCAAAATCGCCGAGGAAGAGAAGAACGCCGCAGCTCTGGGCTCGTTTCGCTTCGCCAATGCAGTCGAGAAGATCCACCACGACCTGTACACGGCAGCGCTGGCGGCGATTGAGTCTGGTAAAGACCTGCCCGCTCGCGAAGTCTACGTCTGCCCGGTGTGCGGGTACACGGTGTACGACTCCGCGCCCGACCAGTGCCCGGTCTGCAAAGCCAAAGGCAGCACCTTCATCAGAATCTGACCAGCGGCAGCCCGCCTCTGAGCGGCGGGCTCGCGCCCGCCGCTCTGTCCTACGCCAAGCGCCGCACACGAGGGCGAGTGCCGCGCCGGCGGAAGCTGCCCTTTGGAAGTACGGCCCAAATCCAAACGCCCATTTGAGGCGGGCGGCGTCAGCCTAGTTTCCTATATGTCCCCATCGAATCTGGCCCGGAAATAGCGTAAGTTCATCACTCATCGTTCATTACTCATCACTACGGAATCTCCCCTACCCCGTCCCCCAGGCTATTCTGCGAGTTGTTCTCCAAGCTGCTCGAGAAGCAGTCCGGAAGGTTACTCCGCAGACTTTCCGGAGAGGAATCCGGAGAGCTACCTGACCTGCTGTTCGGTCAGCTCTCGGGCGAGTTGTCGGGAGAGGAACTCGACGAACTGCTCGGAAAGCTACAGGGAGAGGAATTGAGAGGACTCTTCCTCAGGTTGCCCGGAGCACTGTCTGGCAAGTTGCCCGGAAAGCAGTCTCCCAAGCAATTGGGCAGGGAATCCGCTCAGCTATTCGGAGAACTGCTCGGCAGATCGCTCGCCCGGCAATCTGCTCCGCACTCAGACCGACTCCGCTCGCCGACTACTTGGTCAGGACAATCTTCCGAATCGCTTGAGGCTTGTGGCTTGAGGCCTGAGGCTCTTCTCGCACGAAATACACCCCCGGCGCCAGCGCCCGCACATCATTCGCGCCCGGCCTCAGGTCGAGCACCTTGCGTCCGGTTGCGTCCAGCAGGCTTGCGTCCTGGGACTCGTGGTTTGAGGCCCCGGGAAAGAACAGCACGCCTCGGACGATCGTAGGCAGACACTTCGTTGTTCGGGCCTCGGCATTCGGCATTTCTACGGCGGATGGGGTTGTATCACGAAGCACCGAGATACTCGAACTCCTGCAGTTGGCAACGTATACACGGCCGAGGGTTAGGCCGGATAGCATGGCTCCGGGCCCCAGACCAACATCGATCGTCGTGGCCTGATAGTTCGACGCCCCGTCCATCACCGTCACTCTGTGGCGCTGGTAGTTCGCGCAGTAGACATTATTGTACTGCGAGTCGTAACAGAGACCAGTAGGGGATTCTCCAACGGCGTACGTCGTGATGACGTTGTTGCTCGCACCGTCTATCACCGTCACCTCGCCTGGTAAGCAGTTGCTCGCGCAGTATACCTTGCTGTTCTGCGAGTTGTAGCAGAGAGCAAAGGGGTCGCCGATTGGCACCGTGCAGAGGACCGAGTCTGTCGCGCCATCAATGACGGTTACGCTCCTGCCGTCGTAGTTAGCGGAGTAGACCTTGTTGTCCCGCGAATTGTGGCAGAGAGCAAAAGGCTGGCTGGAAGTAGAAACCGTGCAGAGAACAGAGTCCGTTTCACCATCTATCACCGTCACGTTGTCACTGCCTTCGTTCGCGCAGTAGACCTTGTTGTTGGTCGGGTTGTAGCAGAGGACTCGAGGGTTGTCTCCTGCGGTCACGGTGGCGACAATCTGATCCGTCGCGCCGTCAATCACACTCACGCTGTTGCCGTGCAAGTTCGCGCAGTAGACCTTGTTGTTGGCCGGATTGTAGCAGAACGTACAAGGTGACTCGCCGGTTGTGAATGTGGCAAGAACCGAATCCAAGGCCCCGTCTATCACCGTTACGTTGTCGCTGCTGTCGTTCGCGCAGTAGACCTTGTTGTTCTGCGAGTTGTAGCACAGGGCGGACGGAACGCTGCCCGCGACAACGGTGGCGAGAGCCATGTTGGTCGCGCCATCTATCACGGTCACTGTATTGTCCCCGCCGTTCGCACAGTAGACCTTGTTGTTCGTCGGGTTGTAGCAGAGAGCCTTCCCATTCGTCCCGGTCGGGACCCGAGCGGTCCGCTGGTTGGTGACTTCATCAATGGCCAGCACGCAGTTGCCGTTGTCGCCGCCTACATAGACGGTGCTGTTGGCCGAGTCCCAAACCTGACAGCACGGCGACGTCACTCCGCCAAACGAGTCCGGCAAGTAAATGGTCTCCTCCAGCCACTGGGCGGAGACAAGCGAAACCGCGAGCAGACCGAAACACACGACCAAACGCGTCAGGCGCATGTGTCCTCCTGAAATCAGTCTAGGTCTGTCACAGCCGATGTCAAACGACGGCCTGAATCGCCGGCGATGGGGAAAAGCGGCAACCTTGCTGCCGCACTCCAACGCAGAGGCAGCCGGAAGGCCGCCCCTGGGTATCCAATCCGGGATTAGCTCTGGCT
>CAZAKP010000101.1:0-10903 GCA_964485845.1 uncultured bacterium
GACGTCGACGTCCGGCAGGCTCACGCGCTCGGTCGTCAGGAACCGCTCAAAGAGCAGCCCGTACCGCAGGGGGTCGATGTCGGTAATGCCGAGGCAATAGAGCACGAGGCATCCGGCTGCCGAACCGCGGCCCGGTCCAACCGGGATGCCCCGCGAACGCGCAAAGTCGACGATGTCCTTGACCACGAGGAAGTAGCCGGGGAACCCCATCCGCGCGATAACGTCCAGTTCAAAGGCGAGCCTCTCCTCAATCGCCGGCGTCAAACGCGGGTAGCGCTTGTGCAGCCCTTCGCGAGTGAGATGCTGCAGGTACGCAAGGGCGTCGGCGAATCCGGACGGCGGGCGGAAGTGCGGCAGATGGAACTGGACGTGCTCAAGGTCCAGCAGCAGGTTGCAGCGGTCCGCCACCTCGCGGGTTCTTCTCACCGCGTCCGGCATGTCGGCAAAGACCTTCGCCATCTCGGCCTGGGAACGGAAGTAGAGCTCGTTCGAACTCATCTTCAACCGATTCTGGTCGGACAACTTCTTGCCGGTCTGAATGCAGACCAGCGCATCGTGGGCACGTGCATCATCCGGCCTCAGGTAGTGACAGTCGTTGGTAGCGACGATCGGGATGTCGAGGGTGGAGCTCAAATCCCGAATCCCGGGTATGATCCTCTCCTGTTCGCCAAAGCCCGCGCGCATCACCTCAAGGTAGAAGTTCTCGGGCCCGAGCATCTGCTGATACTCGGACGCGGCCTGCATCGCTCGCTCCGGGTCGTCGCGCCGCAGGTAGTGGTTCACTTCGCCTTTGAGGCAGCCGGACATGCCAATCAGCCCGTCCGAATGCTCGGCCAGCAACTCTTTGTCGATGCGCGGCCGGTAGTAGAAGCCCTCCAGATACGCCCGGGTGGTCAGCTTCATCAGGTTGTGATAGCCCGTTTCGTTCCGGCAGAGCAGCGTCAGGTGGAAACTCGCCTCGTGGACATCGGAGTCGGGCTTGCGCTCGGTGCGCGAACGCGGCGCGACGTACAGCTCGGCCCCGACGATCGGCTTCACGCCGGCCTTCTGCGCCTCCTTGTAGAACTTCATGGCCCCGAACATGTTGCCGTGGTCGGTAATTGCCAGGGCCGGCATCCCGAACTCGGCCGCCAGTTTGACCAGACCCTCGACGCTCGAAGCGCCGTCGAGCAGGCTGTATTCGGTATGATTGTGGAGGTGGACAAAATCCACATCCGAACGCTTCGGGGTCACTGACCTATAATGCGGGGACGGCAGTCGGAAGTCAAGGACTTCTGACCGGCCGGACGTGTCCGACGAGTCGGACGCGCCGGGCCGGCCTGCCTACGGCTTCTGTTCGAACTCGAGGTGCAGTTTGAGGCGCGGGCCGGTGAATTCAGGCGGCAGCGGCGGCAGTTTGTCGGTCACGAGCAGCGCCCGCTCGCACGACGCGTCATAAGCAGCGTCGCCCGACTTCTTCTCGACCTTCACGTCCTTCACCGTGCCGTCGCGCTCGATGACGAACATGACCGTCGCGTTCAGCGTCTTCCCCGACCCGACGTAGGGGTTTATCCAGTTGTCCGAGATACGAGTGAGGATGACGTTGAGATAGTAGGAATACCCGAGCGCTTCCGCCCCCTCTACCCTGGCGCCGAGACCGAGCCCCTTGCGCGTGACCATGCCGCTGCCGCTCTTCGGCGCGGTCTTGGTCGCCTCGGTCTTGGGCTTGGTCGACGCCTTTGGCTGGGCCTTCGGCTTTGCCTCGAGCAGGGTGGTGCCTTTGGGCTCGGCAGCCTCGGGCAGCGGCGTGGCCGGACTGACGATGGACACGTTGAAGACAATCGGCCGGCGCGTGTCCTTTACTACGTGGCTTACACTCAGCACGGCGGCCGCGCCGATGACCAGCGTGTGAAGCGCAACCGACACGAGCAACTCGGGTGTTCGCCAGCCGCTTTCCGACCCCGCCCGGGCGCTCATCCGGCTCAGGCCCGCGACTGGGAATTCATGTCTTGAGAATGCCGGCTATGCCAGCATGGCCCTCGTCCTACTTCGGCAGCGCCACGAGCCCGATGTTCGTAATCCCCTGCTCGCGGATGTCACCGAGCACCGACATGATGGTGCCGTAGTCAACGTTCTTGTCCGCGCGCAGGTAGGCGCGGTCGTAGCTGCCGCGGCTGAGCTGGTCGGCCAAGGCCTTGGCGAACCCGGTGACGGTAGTTGCCTTCTTGCCGACGAATACCTGGCCCCCGGACTGGATGCTTATCTCGATGCCTTCTTGAGTCTGGGGTTGGACTGATGACGTACGCGGCAGTTCCAGGTCGACGCCCTGGTTCCGGCTGAACGCGGTCGAGACCCCGGCGATGAGGAAAATCACCATCAAGGTGAAGCTCACGTCCGCGAGCGACGTAATATTCATCTCGGCCAGGAACTTGAGCTTGCGTTCCTTCCTCAAGGCCGGTTCCGTTCTTCGATCTGCGTACCGACGATTTCCCGTCGCATGATGCCGGTCAGCTCGGAGGCGAACCGCTCCATTTCGGACTCCAGGTCGCGCGCCTTGCCCACGAAGTAGTTGTAGAAGAGCGCGGCCGGAATCGCCACAAGGAGTCCCATGACCGTTGTCACCAGCGCGTCGGAGATGCCCGGCGCGATTGTCTGCAGCGTCGGTATCTGCGTCCCGCGCAGGCTCAGGAATGTAACGAGCACGCCCTGGACCGTGCCGAGCAGGCCGAGGAACGGTGCGACCATTGTCGTTATCGAGAGGAAGGCCATGGAACTCTGCAGCCGGTCCGACTCCCTGGATGCCGCGCGCTCGACTGCCTCGGTAATGTTGGGTATGAGCTGCTGCAGCAGCTCGGACCCGCCTTCAATCTTGCCGAAATCGGCGCGTAGCGCGTCAAGCTCCTTGACTCCGGCGAGGAGCAGCGCGGACAGGGGCGAATGTCTCAGCTCTTTGGCAACCTTCTCGTAGTCGCCCAGCCGGGTGCGAAACCCGAACACGGTGAGGAACTGGCGCGTCTCTCGCGCCGAGCGGCCGAGCGTCCTGAGCTTACGGATGACGATCGCCCAGCTCACGATTGACATGAGCACGAGCGCGATAATGATGCACTGGGCGAAGATGCCGGCGTGGATGAACGGCCCGAGGAATCCGCCGCTCGGGCTCGCAGCCGGCGACACTATCTACTGCCCCAGCGACTGAAGCCGGCCCTGCGCCAGCTTCGCCTCGTTCGTACCCGGATACTCCTTGACGACCCTGCGCAACTGGTTGGCTCCCTCGGCCTTACGGTTCTGGGCAAGATACACGAGCCCCAGCTTGTACTCGGCGGCCGGCACCTTGTTCCCCTGGGGGTATCCGGTTATCACCTGCCGGAAGCCTGCCTCGGCGCTGTCGAGCTTACCCAGAGAATAGAAGCTCTCGCCCACCCAGTACTGGGCGTTATCGGCATTGTCGCTCTCGAAATAGGCGGCAAGGTAGCGACGGAACTCGCCGATGGCCACCTCGTATTTACCACGGGTGAAGTCGAGATATGCCGTATTGTAGAGCTGGTCCTCGCCGAGCCCGACCGTATCCGGTGCGGGAGTGGCGGTGTCCGGCTTCGCCGGTCCGGGCTTCGTTCCGGGCAGCGACTCAGGTTTGACCGGCGTTATGTCACCGCGGCCGGCACCGACCCGCCGGCTTATCCGGTCAAGCCGGTCACCCATGTCCGCGATTCGGGCATCCAGCTCATCGAGCCGCCCGCTGGTGGTTTCCAGGTCGGTCAGCACGTCGGCCCGCAGCTTGGCCATGGCCTGGTCATGGCGCTGCTGCGCCACCTCCATCCGGGCAAGCCGCACCGACATCGAGTCAATCACCTGACCGCGGCGTACGTACTCGCGCTGGATGCCGCATCCCGCGCACGAAAGGACGGCCAGCAGGCCCGCCGCTGCTGCCATGCCGAAGCCGGCTGCGCGCTTGAGCCTACTGGCCGCCATCAAACATCTGGTCTGGCGAAGTCCTTACTCGGCGACCTTAAACTCGCAGCGCCGGTTCAGCTCGTACTTGGCCGGGTCGGTCGTGACGAGTTTCTCCTCGCCGAAGCTGATGGTCGAGAACATGTTCATGTCCGCGCCGAGCTTGACGAGGTAGGCCTTGGCCGATTCCGCCCGGCGCATACCGAGCGCCATGTTGTATTCGGAGGTACCGATCGGGTCGCAGTAACCTTCGATCGTCACATGCGTGCCGGGGGCCTTCATGAGCTGGTCGTAGTTGCCCTGGAGAATGGTCGCGTCTCCCGGCCTGATGTCGGACTTGTCGAAATCGAAGTGAATCGTGACCAGGTTCAGTTCGACTTTCGGGGGCGCGGGCGGCGTCTCGGAGATCTCCTCTGCCGGCGGCGGCGGCGGGCTCGGCTCGGTTGGCGTGACGCACTTCTTGGGGCAGCCGACCATCGTCAGCACCAGGAACACGCCCAAGGTCACGGACAGGAGCTTCACTGCGGTCTTCATCTACGTTCCTCCTTGGTACTCATCACTGACATTGCCTGCTGATTCGTCAAGCTGCGGCCGCTCGCGCCGGCCGCCTGACCTATTGTAGCCAAATCTGATGATGTAAAATACTGCCGCTCTAACTGCCTGTCAAGAGAAGTCTTGGTCCCCCGGAGCCGAGATTGATGACCACCAAGGCACGAAAGCGGAATGAAACGGGCATGCGGCATCCCGCTCCCGTTCGTTTCGTGCCTTTCGTGACTCCAACGTCGGATTCAGGGTAGGTCGCTGATTCCGGGATAGCCGGCCCCAACGCGCCTGGATTCGGGGATACAGGGACTCGCGGGCCGGCGTCCGGGAGGAACCATCGAATCCAAATCCCTTGACCGGCGCCTGATTCCTGGCCGGGGCGGCCCCGGTCCGACCGCACGGCCTCTGTTTTGAGCCCGGCTCGCTTTGTCTTCCGACACCGACGCCGACTATTGACTCGCGCCGTCGCTTGCCTAGTATCTACCCCGAAATGGATACCACCTGATGGGTCGCAAAGCCAGACCCGCGTTGCACGGCCTGGAAGCCCTGGGCGCCCGGCTCAGGGACGTGCGTATTGATTCCGGAATCTCGCAGATGAAGCTCGCCTATCTCATGGGTTTCGACCCTTTGCACGGCTACAAGTACGTCCTGCGACTCGAAAAGGGGCGGGTGGCCAATCCCACGCTTCGGACCATCGCTGCCTACCTCGAATCCTGCGGAGCGCGGTGGCGGGATATCGCCGGAGTGCTCCCGAGCACCGGGAAGGACTCCACGCCCGCCACTCGTCCGCTGTATGTCGAGACGGCCCCACTGGGCTCGATGGCCAACGGCCCGCGTCCGCCGACCAAGGCTCCAACTCCCGCGCCGCCGCCGGCCCGACGCAGAGATTCCCGACCGATGCGCGAGCAGCTCCGTTCCCGGCGCATCGAGCAGCGCGAACTCCAGACCAGCCGTTTCTGGTCCAGCGTCAAGCAGGCGGACGAGACAACCGCGGCCCTGCTCCGTTCCGCGCGCGTTCCGCCCGGTCTGCAGCGTGCGTATCTCTCCTTCGCTCGCGCATGCTGCACGGCCATCGATGCCTTTGCGGCTGCCCGGCCCGAAATCGTGCAGCGCGAACTGGCGAAACGAATCCAGCCGGCAGTCGCGCAGGGACTCGACCGCCGGATACTCACGGACATACTGTCGGCCTGCAATCGGGTCTTCCGTTCACAGTCCAGCGCCGGATGAAGCGGCTCGCCGTCCTGCCGCTCCTGCTCGCCGCCACCCTCGCCCAATCCATCCCGCCTGAAACGGGAGGACAGGGAAAGGAAGGAGCGGTCCAGCCTCGTTTCCCGATGGCGGACTACACCATTGCCGCGCGGCTTGATGACGTCGCCGGAGTCGTCCGCGGCGACGAGACCATCCGCTACCGCAACCTGACCCCGGACACACTCAGTGCGCTCTGGCTCCACCTCTACCCCAACGCCTATCGCGACCGCTCGACGGCCTGTGCCCGCGAACTGGAAGCGATGGGCCGGTTCGATTTCTCGCTCTCCGGCCGGAGCGGCCGCGGGTCGATTGCGGTCGACTGGGTCGAATCCGGCGGCAGAGTGACACTGACATCCGAGGTGGAGACCGAGCTCGGTCTGTTCCTCGCGCCGCCGCTGGCGCCGGGCGAATCGCTGACCGTCAGTCTGGGTTTCCACACCAGGGTCCCGACGCGGTTCGGTGAACTTGCCCGCAAGGGCCGCAGCTTTGTGCTGGCCCACTGGTATCCTGAAGTCGCGGCCCGTTCTTCCAGTGCCGGCTGGCTTCTCGGCGGCTACCACGTGTTCGGCCACTCCCCATCCGCGTCCGGCGACTACCACGTCACGCTCGACGTTGCTGCCGACCTGGACCTGGCCGCTCCCGGAACGCTGTCCGACTCCGCGCTTGCCGACCCGGGGCGCCGACGTTTCAAGGTCGAGGCGGCGAACGTCTCCGGGTTTGCGGTCGGAATCATGCCCTCGCTCAAGGAAATGTCGAGCACAATCGCAGGCACGAATATCACCATTCGTGCCCGCAGCTTCGCGAGCCCGGAATGGTACTACGCGCTGTGGACCACCGCCGCGATGCTGCGCCGGATGCAGGACTGGTGCGGCCCCTTCCCCTTTCCCAGCCTGACCGTGGTTGACGGCTCGGGTATCGTCCCACAGGATGCATCCTATCCCGGGCTCATCATCATGACGACGCGGCCGATTCCGTACACCCGCGTATTCGAGCTCGCGCTTGCGCACCAGGTTGCACGGCAATGGACCGCCTGCGCGACCGGCGCCGACGAACTGAGCGAACCCGACATCGCCCAGGGCCCGGCGGCGTATTCGGCAATGCGCTACATGGACGAAAGGTACGGCCGGACCAGCCTTGTCTCGCACCCGCTGCTCGGCTGGCTACTCACCGGCCTCAACACCGAGTACTACAACCGGCTCTACTACTACCTTGGCGCTTCGAACAAAGTGCTCTGTAAGAAGCCGACCGAGTGCCGCGACCAGGTCGGCTACCAGGCGGCAGACGTGTCCGGCCCCGCGCTCCTCCTGCTTGCCCGGGAACGGGAAATCGGCCGTCCCGCTTTCGATTCCGCGATGAGCAACTGGGTGCAGTCGAAGGGACATGACCCAATTCAACTCGGCGAATTGGGATCGTGTCCCAAGACTCCAGGGGCGCCATCCTGCGACTCCGTCCTCCCGACCCGGCTCGGCGACCACCACGTGGACATCCGGCCGGTCTTCGCGCTGCCCAGCTTCCGCGACTACCAGATCTTCTACGGTCCGTTCGCATGGTGGGACTGGTATCACGGATTCCAGTTCTGTGGCTGGGCTCAGGGCCGCCAGTTCCTCGACGCCGGACCGCTGCGTGGCCGCCACCAGTGGATGGTCAGCGAGGTCTACGGTACGAACTTCGATGACTGGCACTCCAGCGTCAACTACCAGACTCCGCTCACCTTCATCAACGACCGGTTGCGCGTCTATCTCGCGCTCGACGAATCGCGCATGGATGAGGGAGCCAAGCTCTACTTCCGCCAGGAACTCGGCCCGGTATTCCGGCCGCCGCAGACGACGATCGACTTAAGCTACCGGATATTCCGAATCAAGAACGACAGCTTCCGCGACAAGCGCGCCTGGGAGAAAGTCCGCACCGCTGATATCCGCACCCAGGTCGTCCATACCTATGAATCGCGGCTCTTCCTCGGCAGCGCTCAGGTGTACGCACGCCTGGGTACGCAAAAACTGGGCAGCGAGGATGACTACCTCAGGGTCGGACTGGAGCAGTCGCACACCTGGCGCGGGCTGCGTCCGCTCAACCTGACGCTGCGGCTGTTCGGCGGCTATATCTGGGGCAAAGTGCCCAAGCAGGACGAGTTCTACCTCTCGGGCGGACTTACCTCCAATTCGGCTGAACCGATAAGCTGGAGCTACAGGGGAATCGGGTCCGGCCAGGAGAACTGGCACTACGACGCCGACGTCAACTGCCGCGGCTGGGCCGGCGAATACACGCACGGCTCGGCCGCCTATGGTCTCAACCTCGAAACCGAACTGCCCAGACTCGGCTTCCTCTCCGTCTGCCCCTTCTTCGACCTGGGCAACGTCAAAGAAGAAGACCCGTCCACCGGCTTCCTGCAACCGCGTATGGACGCCGGGGTCCGGCTCAAGCTCGGACCGCTCTACGCCGACTTTCCATTCTGGCGATACCAGGTGGGCGGTCGGCAGGAGTTTGGATTCCGCTGGATGCTCGGACTCAAAGTCAGCGGCTCCCTCGGCAGTTCCTGACCGCGGCTGTTCCATAGTCACCGGTCCCGCCCCGGGAATGACTGCGTCCCGAGCCCGCGTAGAGAGAGAGGGATTGTGTCCGCCCGAGCACCAGAACAGCGGCAGACGGAGCTGAGCCGGACACCGGCGCCGGGGCGTGCTGCAGCTCCCCTACTTCCTGCGGAAGTAGGGAAGAGTCTGACAGCCCGTTTGAGGCGGGTCGCACATCTCCAGTTTCCTATATGTCCTCCTGGAATCAAGCCCCGAGTTGTTCTAACTTCGTCATTAGTAATTGGTTATTAGACATTCACTCTCCTCCCCTACCCCGCCCCCCAGGTTGTTTGGGAGGTTGTTCGGCAAGCTGTCCGGAAAGCAGTTCGGAGGCTTGCCCTACCGGCTATCCGGAGAGGAATCCGGAGAGCTGCCTGGACGGTTGTTCGGTCAGCTACCTGGCGGGCTATTGGGAGGAGAACTCGGCGAGCTGCCTGGCGAGCTGCAGAGAGAGCTGTTCTCCGAGCTGCTCCGCAGTTTGTCCGGAGAATCGCTCAGCAGGTAGTTCGGGAAGCAGCCTGCCGGGCAATTCGGAGGGGAGTTGGGAGAGCTACTCGGAGGGCTGCAGGGCGAATCGCTTGCCCGGTGCTTTCCCGAACTCCACGTTACCGGACAAGTACGACCCTGCGGATAGCTTGCAGCTTGCTGCCGGCTGCTTGGGCTTGCGCTTGGGCCTCTCTCACAAAGTACACCCCCGGCGCCAGCCCCCGCACGTCATTCGCACCCGTCTTCAGATCCATCACCTTCCGCCCGCCGACGTCCAGGAACTCCGCCCCGTATGCTGTCTGCTGCCTACTGTCTACTGCACCGAGCTCTAGCAGGCCGCGCACAATGCTCGGCTCCCAGTTCATCCCTCCTCGCTCATCGTTCATCGCTTCCTCGATCCCGGGTGGCGCGTCCGGATAGACCAGAATCACATCCTGGCACCCAACATAGATGCAGTGCTGGTCTGGATTCGATACGATTGCAGCTACACTCGGCGTATGCGGATAGGCGGCAACCAGACTATCGAACCGCGTGTCGTAGACCTTGAGCGTGCTATCTCTCCGTGATCCTCCACAGAATAGATACTTGCCGGTGGCGTCAAGACATGCACACCCGTACACCAGGCTGGTCCCAATCCGAGCCACGACCGTATCGCAGGTCGCGTCAATCACCAGCACGCTGTCGTGCTCACCTATGGAGAACCAATAGAGCTTGTTGGTCGCGTCGGAATACACAAGATAGTCACCGTTGTCGTTGACCCCGTTGGGACGCCAACAGGTCGTGTCGAGTAGTGAGAGCGAGCTGGCATTCCGAGCCGCCAGCAGGCCGTTGCATAGGGTGTACACCTTCTCGCCGTCCCCGGTGTGCGCGGCCACCCACCATCCATTCTGCGCAGTGGCCGAGTCGGCAATAACACTGTCGGTCTTGCAGTCTATGAGGGTAAGGCCCTGATAGTGCATGGAGAGCATTCGGTCGTTGCCCAGGTACTCGAAGCCCACGATGGGATCGTCAACAACTCCGATCAGTCGCACGACCGAGTCATCATTGCAGTCGACCACCCCGACGTAGAAGCCGGAGATGTCATCGAAGAAGCAATACACCCGGTTCCCGTCCGGGTACCAGCAAGGGTAGGGCCCCAGCAAGGCCCACCCGGCCTCGATGAACCCGCGGAAGCTGTCCCTCACCCCATCCATCACGCCCAGGCCTCTCAGATAGGAGGAGAAGTAAAGCTTGTTGCTTGTAAGGCTGAACGCCATCCCCCAGGCCGCAAACGTCTCAGACAGGAACGCCTGCGCAACCACGCGGTTGGTCTGCTCATCAACAACGCTGACGCCGCCGGCCCAAGGGCAATACAGCTTACCCATCACAGGGTTTCGGCACAGGTAGCGGCCTCCAACACTCAGCGGGACGGCCATCCTCTCATAGCAGCTATCGCCCTTGTAGTCGAACACGGCCAGCGTCGACGACCGCGACTGCACGCCGGCGCACATTAGCCTGAAGCGTGCCGGGTCCGCCTTGAAGTCAGCGGAATAGTCATCGCCAACGGCCGTCTCGTAGATAAGCTCGAACTTCGAGCAGTCCCAGGCCAGAAGAATGGCTCCGTAGCCTGCGATCAGATAGTACAGCCGGTTGCGCACGGTGTCGCAGAACATGCCCTTCACCTCGTTGACCCAGTCGCCCGCGTAGCCAGACCGGATGAACGTGTCCTGGCTGCAGTCGAACTCCCAGATAGCCGAGTTGCCGATGGCATAGAGCCGGTCGGTGACCTCGTTGCAGGCCATCGCGGGCTCAAAACCGATGCCGCCCGCACAGACCATTCCCGCAACTACCGTGTCAGTAGTCGTGCTGATGACGAAGATGGTATCGGGAGCGGTCCAAGGAACTCGCTCCACGTACAACTCCTGTCGGCGTTTGTTGACGCAAAGTGCCGTCGACGACTTGATCTCGTCGATGTTGGCGACAATAGAGTCGGACGAGCAGGAGATTGCTCGCACAGCATCACGGGTTGCAGCATACAGCTTGTTCGTGGTTGGGTCGTAGGCCATGGCAGTCAGGCTGTCGCCAACCGGAATGACCTTGAGGACCTGGTCTGTGACGCAGCTAATCGCCGTGACCGTGCAGTCGATGGTGTC
>CAZAKP010000102.1:0-10747 GCA_964485845.1 uncultured bacterium
GAAGCAGCATGACGCATGGCAGTGAGGCGAAGAGAAGAGGGCCCGCCCACTTGTAACGGCACCGGCGTTGTGCTAGGATTCTAGCATGAAGTCGTTCATCGCGAGCTTCGGTTGGATAATGTTCCTGGCGCTTGCCGTCGGTTTTCTCTTGTTCTACAACTTTGCGTATGCGCCGCGCGCGGACCGTATCATCCGTCAGCAGAACGAGATCAACATGTGGATCGGTCAACTGCAGCAGGTGAACGACAGCATCAGACGGGTCGGGACCGAGCGGGATACCGTCTTCAGCGTCTCGTATTCGTTCGACGAGTTGTTCGGCGGCGCGACCGACCTGAAGTTCGTGCCCGCGGCCGATTCCCTGCTGCGAACATGCGTTGTTTCGCTTCAGTCGTACTCCGGGCCCGTCGAGGTGATCGGCCATGCCGGAATCGGGCAGGCGCCGACGTCGGCCAGGGAGCGGTACCCGGGTAGTTGGGACTACTCCGCTGCCGCGGCCGGAGCGGTCGCAACCCGCCTGGTTGCATGGGGCGTGGCCCCGGATCGGATCCGCGTGATGAGTCTGCTTGATCCGCGTGCAACCGGTGCGGTTTCCGGTTCCGCCGGACAGCGAGTTGAGATCGTCGTAAGGAATAGGTGATCAGCCGCGCGCTCGTGGGCCTGGCGCTGCTGGCCGGGTTCCTCTTTGCGCAGATACCTGACACCCTGAAGCCGCCGGTGGAGCCGGCCGAAAGCACCCTCAGAGCGGATACAGCCGTTCACTACCGTCCGGCCAAGTCTCCCGGTACAGCGGTGCTGCTTTCTTTTCTCCTGCCCGGCGCCGGCCAGCTCTACACGGGAAACTGGTGGAAGGCGGCGATTATCGCACCATCCGAGGTCACTCTTGGATACTTTTCGATCAGAGAGCACCTGGCTGCAACCGACGCTCTGCGTCAAGGAGATTCGGCCGCTTACGTGCGGCACCGTGACCGGCGGACAGCGCTGCTTTGGTGGACCGGCGCCGTCATCGCTTTCTCGATGGCTGATGCCTATGTCTCGGCACAGATGTACGGGTTCGACCGGGAGATGCGTCTCACCCTCGGTCCGTTCGGGGCCGGAATAACGATGGAGTTCTAGCCGTGAGCACGTTGGTCGCGGCGGCCGGCCGATTCCAGATGGACATCCTTGTCCGCGCGGCGCGTGGCGTGGCGGGCGCCGACTGCGACTCCGGGGGCTGGGGTCTGGCTCACTGCTACGGCAATCGGCTTGAGACAATCAGGTCTGCCCAGCCCTGTGCGCAGGACCCGGATTTCGCGAAGCTGGAAGAGATCAGAACCGATATGGTCCTGGTCAGCATCGGCGGCATGTCGCCGGCCTCACCGCGCGAACTCAAACCTTACGTCAGACGCGAAGCTGGTCACGTCTGGGCTTTCTGCCACCCGGGGATCGTGGAGCATGAGGATCGGCTGGAAACCGGCGGTCGCATAACCGATTCCCGGAACCCGAGCGAACGGTACTTCCTCCATCTCCTGAGCAAACTCAATGAGCAGTCCCCGGTGGAGTCGCTGACCGACGCCATCGCCGCGCTGGGGGATGAGGGGTCGCTTTCGTTCTGCATGATGTGTGCGGAGATGATGCTGGTCGGATGCTGGTACGGAGGCGCGCACGAGCCGGGAGGGCCGTTGTGGTTGGGAGAGGGCGGGTTGGCGAGGTACTTCTCCACCAAACCGCTCGTCGCCCTGCCAGAGGTCCGATGGCAGGCGATGCCGAACCGGACGGTGCTCGCAATCACCCGCACACGGCGCGAGCTGCCGTAGCCGTCCTGCAGCTTCGCGCGGCCACCCGGCTCTTCCACCAGTGACTCGAAAAGAGAGCGGCCCCTTTGGGCCGCAGAGTAACGAGGCTGTGAGCTGGCGCTTACTTCTTGGCGGCGGTACCGGTGCGCCGGCCGAATTCCACCAACTCGCGGAATCCCTTGGGGTCAGCGGCAGACGCGATAGCCGTCTCGTACGTGACCTTGCCGGCACGGTATAGCTCGGCCAGGTACGCGTCAAACGAAATGCTGCCCTCGGCCGAACTCGTCTGAATGGCCGATGCCAGGTGTTCGGTTTTGCGCTCGCGGATGAGGTTCCGCACAGCGGGCGTGGCCATCATTATTTCGTAGCAGCCGACTCGACCCTTGCCGCCGGCCTTGAGCAGAAGGCGCTGGGAAATGACGGCGAGCAGTGACAGCGAGAACTGAATACGGATCTGGTCACGGATTTCCGGTGGGAAGATGTCGATGAAGCGGGTGACGGTTTCCGGGGCGTTAGTGGTGTGCAGCGTGCCGATGACCAAGTGACCTGATTCTGCGGCCCAGATGGTGGCTTCCGAGGTTGCCAGGTCTCGGATCTCAGCGATGAGGATGACGTTCGGGTTGGAGCGCAGTCCCTTCATGACCGCTTCACGGAAAGAGGAAACGTCCACGCCGACTTCGCGTTGAGTCACCAAGCCATTCTTGTGGTCGTGGTTGAACTCGATGGGGTCCTCGATGGTGAGGACGTGTCGCGGGCTTTCCAGGATATAATCCACGAAGGTAGCCTGAGTGGTGGTCTTGCCCATGCCGGTAGGCCCGGTCACCAAGATGAGACCGTGCGGCCGGTCAAGGAGGCTCTTGAGGCGTGGTATAAGGTGCGTTGTTACGAATAGTTCCTCGAATGACAGAATGCGGCGCGGGATGAGTCGGAGCGCCATGCCGAAGTAGCCCTTCTGCTTGTACACGGCTACACGGAAGCGGGCCATATTGCGATAGTTAAGCGCGAAGTCGCCGCCGCCGCCGTTGTCGATCTGGGCGCGCAGGTGTCGCAGATCTTTGGTGGCGATGTTCTTGAAGCTCTCGGTCATCTCGGGGATGAGAACCGGGCAGCCTTCAATGGGATGGAGATAGCCGTCGATACGGAGCGTCGGCGGCCGTCCAACTGTCATGTGCAGGTCGGATGCGTTCCGCTTGATGCACTCAGCCAGGAGTGTATCGAAGAACTCTTCGTCGGTCATAACCGGCATTAATATACGGCCTCCCCACCCCAAGTCAAGTCTTTTGCGATAGAGCCCATGGTTTCTTGACAGTGTGTCTGGCTCGAATTATCATTTCTTTCCACCAATGGCAATGTCCCATACGCCAGCAGAGCTGCTTGAGCAGGTGCAAATCCTGAGCGGACAGGTCGTCAGCGAGTGTTACCAATGTGGCTGCTGTACATCGGGGTGTCCGATTGGGGAGGCGATGGACCCGCCTCCGAGCAGGGCCATCAGGCTCCTGCAGCTGGGCAGGGCGCAGGAACTGCTGGATTCCGAAGGTATCTGGATGTGCGCCAGTTGCCTGGTCTGCGGGACCCGGTGCCCGAGGGGCGTAGACTACGCCCGGATTGCCGAGGCATGCCGGGCGATGAATCTCCGGTCCAAACAGAGCAGGGTGGACCCCGACACCGTGACTGCTCCGGAGCTTGAAGAGATTCCCCAGCAAGCGTTCATCGCCGCTTTCCGCAAGTCATCCGTATGAGAAGATACACGTATTACCCCGGTTGCACGCTGTACACCAAGGCACGCAGCCTCGATCTGTGCGCACGAAAGGCGGCCGAAAAGGTCGGGTTTGAGCTCGCGGAAATGCCGACATGGAACTGCTGCGGGGCTATCTACAATGCTACCAGCGATGACCTCGCCGCGCAGGTCGGGCCGGTGCGCAACTTGGCCAAGGCGAGCCAGCTTGGTGACAAGCTGGTCACTCTGTGCGCAGCCTGCCACAATGTGCTGAAGCGCGTGCAGAACCGGCTGGACCAGCCGGGCAACGAGGTCGAGAGCGAACGACTCAAGACGTTTGTGGACGAGAGGTACGAGCGTTCCGTGCGCGTCATGCACTATCTTGAGGTCCTGAAGCAGGACATCGGGTTTGAGGCAATCAAGTCCAAGGTTGTCAAGCCGCTGGCCAAGCTCAAGGTCGCGTCCTATTACGGATGTCTAATGGTCAGGCCCAAAGAAGTGCTGGAATTCGACGACGCGGAGAATCCCCAGGTAATGGATGACCTGATGCGGGCGCTCGGGGCCGAGCCCACGCGATTCGACTTCAAGGCCGAGTGCTGCGGGGGGTACCTGGTGGTGAACCGGCGAGACGTCGCCAAGTCGGCGTCGCACAGGATACTGGACAACGCCAAGGCCTGGGGCGCAGAAGCGATTGTGACCACCTGCCCGCTGTGCCAGTACAATCTGGACAAGTTGAGAGTTGTGACCGATGGTTCCTTGCCCGTGTTCTATTTTACGCAACTGCTTGGAGTGGCGGTCGGATTGGGTCAGGACGAACTCGGATTCGAGCACAATGCCGGGGATCCCATCGAGTTCCTCAAGACCAAGGGGCTCCTCTAGACGATGATGCAGGAACCGGCTGAACCACTGAAGAAGAAGCAACCTCGGGTTGGCGTCTTCGTGTGCCACTGCGGGATTAACATCGCAGGTGTGGTGAAGATACCGGAGTTGCTCGAGCGTGTCGGAATCATGCCCGACGTGGTGGTTGCCAAGGACTACAAGTACTGCTGTTCGGACCCCGGGCAGCAGATGATCAGGGATTCTATCAATAGCGACAAGCTCGACCGTGTGGTCGTGGCCTGTTGCTCGCCAACTCTCCACGAAACTACTTTCCGCAACGCCTGCGCCGAGGCCGGGCTGAATTCCTACCAGTGCGAGATTGCCAACATCCGTGAGCAGTGCGCGTGGGTGACCGAGGACAAAGACAAGGCGACCGACAAGGCAACCGAAATAGTCCGCACCACCAAAGCCAAGGTCGAGAATGACCTGCCACTTGATGCCATCACGGTCCCAATCAACAAACGTGCGCTCGTGGTCGGTGCTGGCATCGCCGGAATCCAGGCGGCGCTCGACATCGCCAATGCCGGTTACGAGGTCGTGCTGGTCGAGAAGGAGCCTTCCATCGGCGGGCACATGGCGCAGCTTTCCGAGACGTTCCCCACGCTCGATTGCTCGCAGTGCATCCTCACGCCGAGGACGGTCGAGACCGGCCGGCATCCGAAGATCAAGCTGATGACCTATTCCGAGGTGGACGCAGTGTCCGGGTACGTGGGCAACTTCAAGGTGAAGATCAGGCAGAAGGCGCGCTATGTTGACTTCAAGACTTGTACCGGTTGTGGCGTCTGCCTCGAGAAGTGTCCTGGCCGTACTGAGGGACGATTCGAGCGTGGTTTGACCAAGGGCAAGGCGATATACCGGCTGCTGCCCCAGGCCGTGCCCAACAAGCCGGTAATTGACGCCAAATCCTGCATCTACCTGACCAAGGGCAAGTGCGGCAACTGTGCGAAGGTCTGTCCGACCGGCGCCATCCACTACGACGATACCGACAAGTTCGTCGAGGAAGAAGTCGGCGCGATCGTGCTCGCGACCGGCTACGAGCTTTTCGATGCAGCCAGGCTCGGGTCGTACGGTTTCGGGTTGGTGCCTGACGTGGTTGATGGGTTGGCCTTCGAACGCCTGCTCTCGGCCTCGGGGCCCACATCCGGAGAGGTGAAGCGGCCCTCCGACGGCAAGACCCCGAAGAAGATCGTGTTCGTGCAGTGTGCGGGTTCACGCGATTCGACCAACGGGATGCCCTATTGCTCGAAGATATGCTGCATGTACACCGCCAAGCAGGCTATCCTCTACCGGCACCGGGTACACGATGGACAGGCGACGATCTGCTACATCGATGTCCGGACACCGGGCAAAGGGTTTGAGGAGTTCTACAAGCGGGCTACCGACGACGGCATACAGTATCTGCGCGGCAAAGTCTCAAAGATCTTCAGACAGGGCGACAAGGTGATGGTTTGGGCCTCGGACACGCTCGCCGGACGCAAGGTTGAGCTTGAGGCCGACATGGTCGTGCTCGCGACCGCGGTGGTCGCGAATCCAGATGGCGTCGCCCTTGCCCGCAAGCTGAAGACACAGATTGATGCTCACGGATTCATGACTGAGGCGCATCCCAAGTTGCGGCCGGTCGAGACCCTGACCGCGGGATTCTTCCTCGCCGGCTGCGGACAGGGTCCGAAGGACATTCCAGAGACCGTGGCACAGGCCTCGGCCGCGGCCGCCAAGGTGCTGGCGATGTTCGGCAACACGCGGTTGACTCATTCGCCGACGACGGCCCAGGTAGACGAGGAGATCTGCGTTGGCTGCGGGTACTGCGAGCGGACCTGCGCGTACGATGCGGTCAAGGTCGACGCGGCGCGGAAGAAGGCAGTCGTCAATGCGGCGCTCTGCGAGGGCTGTGGTGCTTGCGCGGTAGCGTGTCCTTCGGGCGCGATGACTCACAAGAATGCCACAAAGAAGGCCATTTTCGAGATGGCAGATACGTTCTAGGGACGAATGACCAAGGATCAAGTCCCAATGACCAATCAGGACGCGAAGCCGGTCGGAGCGGTGCTGGTCGTTGGTTCGGGAATCGGCGGGATTCAGTCGGCGCTGGAACTGGGCGAGGCCGGGTTCAAGGTGTACCTGCTCGACGAAGGGCCGGCTATCGGCGGCGTGATGGCGATGCTCGATAAGACCTTCCCGACCAATGATTGCTCGATGTGCATCCTGTCCCCGAAGCTGGTCGGGACCGGCCGCCACCAGAATATCGAGCTCCTGAACTACTGCGAGTTACTCGGCCTCGAAGGTGAGCCCGGTCACTTCAAGGCGAAGATACGCCGTAAGCCTCGGTTCGTCCTCCTCGACAAGTGCACCGGGTGCATGGACTGCACCAAGGTCTGCCCGGTCGCGGTGCCGGATGAGTACAACCAGAAGCTTGCCACTCGCCGCGCGACCTACAAGCTCTACCCGCAGGCGATTCCCAACGCCGTCGCGATTGAGAAGAACGAAGGCAAGGCACCGTGTCGGATTGCCTGCCCGTCCGGCGTCAACGCTCAGGGTTACGTCGCGCTCATCTCGCAGCGCAAGTTCAAGGAGGCCTACGAACTGGTGCGCGAGCGGCTGCCGTTCGTCGGCATCTGCGGTCGCGTCTGCCACCATCCCTGCGAGCAGGAGTGCAACCGCAAGGACTACGAGTCACCGGTATCCATCCGGGCCCTGAAGCGGTTCGTTGCCGACTACGTGTACTCGAACAAGGTCGAGTACCCGGTCGTCAAGGAACCGGCCGCGGAACGTTCGGAGAAGGTCGCGGTGGTCGGAGCCGGCCCGGCGGGCCTGACCTGTGCGCTCGACCTCAGAGCCAAGGGCTACAAGGTGACCGTGTTCGACGCTGCAGACAAGCCGGGCGGTATGATGCGCTGGGGTATTCCGGCGTACCGTCTGCCGCGTGAGATGCTCGACCGTGAGATCGAGGATATTACCGACACCGGCGTTGAGCTGAAGCTCAAGAGTCCGGTCAACGGAACAACCGGAGTCCAGAGTTTGCTCGGGCAGGGATACTCCGCAGCGTTCGTCGCGCTCGGCTGTGGCAAGAGCCGGACCCTCAAGATCGACGGGATGAACCTCGACGGAGTCCTCCACGGCATCGAGTTCCTGCACGACGTGAACGCCGGGAAGAAGCCGAAGGTCGGCAGGAGCGTCGTGGTCATCGGCGGCGGCAACGTCGCCGTGGACGCGGCGTTGTGCGCCCGCAGGATGGGTGCCGAGGACGTGACGATGGTCTGCCTCGAATGCCGCGAGGAGATGCCGGCCCACGAGTGGGAGATCGCCGACGCCGTGGCTGAGGGTGTGAAGCTCAATCCATCCTGGGGCCCGCAGGCGATTGCCGGCGAGAACGGCAGGGTCACAGGACTCAGGACCATCGAGTGCACGCGGGTCTTCGACGACGCTCACAAGTTCAATCCGCAGTTCGGGTGCGTCGAGGGCTTCGTGCCGGCCGATACCGTCATCCTTGCCATCGGTCAGGCGGTGGATGCCGACGGGTTCGATGGCTTCGAGCGCGGGCCGGGCGGGACATTCAAGGTCAACAGACTTACGCTCGAGACGAGCATGCCCGGCGTGTTCGCCGGCGGCGATATGGTATCCGGTCCGGCTTCGGTGATTGAGGCGGTCAATGCCGGGCACGAGGCCGCGACATCAATTGACCGATTCATCAACCGGCAGGACTTGGCCGAAGGGCGCGAGAAGCCAAAGGAGAAAGCGGCAAAGGCCGAGGAGTCGGCTGCGGCACGGGCGAAGATCGAGCGGCGCGAGCGGGCATCGGAGTCCTCTCTGCCGGTTGCGGACCGCACCGGGAACTTCCGCGAGGTGGCGCAGGGGTTCACCGAGGAACAGGCCGTCGCCGAGGCACAACGTTGCTTGAACTGCGGCATCTGCTCCGAGTGTATGCAGTGCGTCACTGCCTGCGAGGCAAAGGCCATTGACCACACGCAGACCGCCGTCGAAGAGGTAATCGAGGTTGGCGCGGTTGTGCTCTCGGCCGGGTTCAAGGAGTACAAGCCGACCGGCGAGTATGGTTATGGCTACGGTCGATATCCGAACGTCGTCACGAGCCTCGAATTCGAGCGCATTCTCTCGGCTTCCGGCCCGTACGAAGGCCATGTGAAGCGGCCGAGCGACCTGAAGCAGCCGAAGAAGGTGGCGTGGATTCAGTGCGTCGGCTCGCGCAACGCCGAGCACTACTACTGCTCATCCGTTTGCTGCATGTACGCGACCAAAGAGGCGGTAATCGCCCGCGAGCACTGCGGAGGCAATCTCGACTGTCACGTTTACTACATGGACATGCGCTGCTTCGGCAAGGACTTCGAGAAGTACTACGACCGGGCCAAGGATGAGTACGGCATCCAGTTCCGGCGCTGCAAGGTCAGCGTGCTCGGCCGCGCCGAGGGCTCCGAGGATCTGACCATCAGCTACGAGGATGAAGCCGGGTCACTGAAGTCCGAGGACTACGACATGGTTGTCGTTTCCACTGCGCTCGCGGCGAACCCGCGCGTGGCCGAGATGGCTCGGCGTATCGGTGTCGAGACCGACGAGCAGGGGTTCGTGAAGACCGACCGGTTCGAGCCGGTACTGACCAACCGTCCGGGTGTCTATGCCTGCGGCGCGCTGGTTGAGCCCAAGGACATTCCCGAGACTGTGACGGAGGCGACCGGCGCTGCCGGCGCAGTCGCCGCGATGCTGGCACCGGCTCGTAATACGCTGGTTCTGCCCAAGGTGTATCCGCCTTTCCGCGACGTGTCGGGCGAGGACCCGCGCATCGGCGTGTTCATCTGCAACTGTGGTATCAATATCGGCGGCGTGGTGAAGGTACCAAGCGTGGTCGAGTACGCGCGCACCCTGCCTAATGTCGTCCACGTCGACGACAACCTCTTCACCTGTTCGCAAGACACTCAGCAGAAGATTCGCAAGGCCATTGATGAGCACAAGCTGAACCGGGTCATCGTTGCCTCATGCACACCGCGGACTCACGAGCCGCTATTCCAGGAGACGCTGGCCGAGGCGGGGCTTAACCCTTACTTGTTCACCATGGCAAATATCCGCGACCAGTGTTCGTGGGTCCACATGCAGGAGCCGACCGAGGCGACGGAGAAGTCCAAAGAGCTCGTGCGTATGGCCGTGGCCAACTCACGCCTGTTGCGGCCTCTGAGCACGTCGCCGCAGGCGATTGTCCAGAAGGCACTCGTCATCGGCGGCGGGCTGGCCGGGATGACATCGGCCATCGCCGTCGCGGACCAGGGATTTGAGACGTTCCTCGTCGAGAAGAGCGACCGGCTTGGTGGTAACCTGCTGAGGTTGAAGTACACGGAAACGGGCGATGACCTTGCCGGCTATGCCGCGCGACTCGAGCAGAGGCTGCGGGCGCACCCGAAGATACAGGTATTCACCGGCTCCGAGCTTGCGGCCGTGACCGGCTATGTGGGTAACTACAAGACGACCATCCGGGCTACCGGCAACGGCAGGCAACCGTCGACAATCGAACACGGCGTCTTCATCGTCGCCACCGGCGCGGAGGAATACAAGCCACACGAGTTCCTATACGGCAAAGACCCGCGGGTGGTGACGCAGACTGAGTTCGAGCATGTCCTCTCCGGGGTTCCCTCACTTGATCCCTCGATCCCTCGATCCCTTGATCCCTCTTCTCTCAAGCACGTTGTCATGGTTCAGTGCGTTGGGTCGCGCGAGAAGGAACACCCGTGGTGCTCGCGCATCTGCTGTACCGAGGCGGTGAAGAACGCGCTCAAGCTGAAGAGCAACAACCCCAAGGCAAATGTCTACGTTCTGTACCGCGATATGCGTACCTACGGGTTCAAGGAGAAGCTGTACCGTGACGCGCGAGAAGCAGGCGTAATGTTCGTCCGTTTCGACCCGGAAACGAAGCCCGAAGTAGCGAACGCCGACGGGCGGTTGCACGTATCGGTGTACGACCCGGTGCTGCAGCGCAGGCTCGGCATCAATGCCGACCTGCTGGTGCTCTCGGCTGGCGTGGTTCCACCCAAGTCGAACCACGAGCTCGCGCAACTGCTGAAGGTTCCGCTCAACGAGGACGGTTTCTTCCTCGAGGCGCACATGAAACTGCGGCCGGTCGATTTCACCACCCGCGGCGTGTTCATGGCCGGGATGGCGCACAGCCCACGCAGGATTCCCGAGACGGTAGCACAAGCCTATGCGGCCGCGGCGCGGGCCTGTTCGATCATCTCGCGCAAAGAGCTGATGACCGAGGCAGTCGTGGCCGAGGTGAATCCGCGCTGGTGTACGGGCTGCGGCACGTGCGAGGAGATATGCCAGTACGAGGCAGCGCGGCTCAACCCCCAGACCGGCAAGTCCGAAGTCACCGCGGTGCTGTGCCAGG
>CAZAKP010000103.1:0-10589 GCA_964485845.1 uncultured bacterium
AGCCGATCGAGCCGGAGTTCGCGCCTTCAATCAGCCTGACCGAGGACCCGCCGAAGCGAGTGAGCGGGCCGATCTGGGTGAAGGGCGGCGTTCCGGTTGTGTCGGCGGGTGGCAGACAATACGAGGTCAGGAACAGGGTTACTCTTTGTCGCTGCGGCAGGTCCAGAAACAAGCCGTTCTGCGACGGGCACCATATCCGCGTCAGATTCAGCGACGACAACAAGCCGCGTTTTAAGCGGTAGTTCTCGGGGCAGTCCGGGCTTGAGGTCGGACTTTCACACTGGAATACTACGCTCCGGCGTCGGTATATAGAGTGATGTTTACAGGAGGCTCTATGAACCGACTACTCATCCCATTGGCCCTTGTTCTGGTGGCCGGGTGTGCCATGCCCAACCTGTTCGGGCAGCAGGCCGACCAGCCAGTCATGGCCGACACCGCACAGACGGTTGTGGTGCGCGAGATATACCACGAAGCGCCGGTAGTCTATGTGGACACGGTGTACATGGCAGCGGACCCGGAGCCCGCGCCGGTCTACGTGAATGAGGAATACAACGAATACAATGAGTACAACCACACCGATGTCTACGTGCATGAGCGTGTGGTTGTGCCGCCCCCACGCCCGTATCGACAGGACCGCAGGTGGTCACCGAGAGAGACTGAGCGGCGACCCGGAGACCGGCGTCGCGATGGCGGCCCGGGCCGGGACCGGCAGAAGCCGGGCGGTTCTGACAAGCCCGGACCGGTCAACCCGCAGCACCCGGTGAAGAAGGTGAACCTGCCGGCCACAAATGACCGCCAGCAGGCACCGATTCCGCCGACCGCGCCGGTCAAGCCGGTAGCACCAACGCCTCGGCCAACGGCGGCGGACCGCGGTGTGAGGGTTACGCAAGTTCAGCATGAAGCCCCGAAGCAGGTTACGGCGTCGGTCGTCAAGGCGCCGGAGCCGGCAGCAGTCGGGACTCAGGTCAGCCTGGTGCGGGCAGTGCGCAAGTAGTCCACCCCGTCCCTCTGGGTGCGCGTCAGCGAGTCAGAATGACTTTGCGGACGCGCACCGTCTTCTCTTTTGCGGTTTGAATGACGAAGTAGACTCCGGGCGCGAGTGCGCGTACGTCGTTTGCGCCGGGCCGCAGAGCCGCGACGCCCCTGCCTGCTGCATCGATCAGCCGGATTGCGGCCCGCGGCTTCCGGCCGGCGGCGTCCGGCAGGAAGAGGACGCTACGCACGATGCTCGCCGCCGGTCCGGGACCGGAGGTTCGCGATTCAGGGTCTTCTTCGATTCCAGCCGCCCAGTCAAACAGCGCCGGTGCGATGACCCCGAGAATGGAGCGGTGGACCGCGGCGAGGTTGCAGAGTACGACTACGCCCGTGCTATCGGCCCGGCAGAATCCAATCCAGGTGCCGATGCCGTTCCACATGCCGGCGTGCGACCAGACCTCGCGCTGCCCGACATACTCGCGGTTCCACACGAGACCGATCTCGGGCGGGTATTGGATCGTAGTCATCAGCGCGACCGTGGCGCTGTCGAGCACCCTGGTCCCGTCCAGCTCGCCCCAGCCCAGCATCATGCTCAGAAATCGTCCGAGCTGAGGGGCGCTGGATTTCATGGTGCCGGCCGGCACGTCGGGCAGACTCTGGTGACCGTAGCGATGGTACCCGCCGCCTGAGTAGTCGTAGGGCATGGCCATTGAGTTGGTATCGATGTCGCGGAAGTACCAGACGGTGCGAGTCATCCCAAGGGGCAGGAATAGCGAATCACGGGTGTAGTGGTGGAAGCTGTCGGTCTGTGCTTCAACCAGATAGCCGGCAAGAGCGATGGCAAGGTTGCTGTACTCGTAGGCGCCGCCCGGTGGCCACGAGCAGAAGTTGTTGGCGCTGTCGTAGAATTCACCGTCCCGTACGAGGTAGCCCTCGACGAACCGGCGGAGGCCGACCTCCGGGTCACCCTGGCACTGCAGCGACTCGAATGTCGGCCAGTAGTCGGAGATGCCGGATGTGTGGGTCAGGAGCATCCGGAACGTTATCGGCGTGGACGGGTAGTCCGGGTGGTGGACCGCGAACGGCAACCTGGTGTTGATGTCGTCGTCGAGTCCGAATGCGCCGCGCTCGCACAACTGCATCAGGGCCGCGGCGGTCATGGTCTTGGAGACCGAGGCCAGGTCGAACACGGTCGAATCGACGACCGGAACGCTATCCTCGAGCCGAGCGTACCCGTACTCGCCGTGCCAAACCAGCTCGCTGCCCCGGACCGCGCACGCGGCGAGACCCGGAATGTGATTCGCGGCCATCTCAGCCCGGATGAGCGAGTCCAATCCGCGCACGACGGGGTCGGGCGCTGAGGCTGCGAGCGTCATGCCGGCGAACACCAAGGCTGAAAGCGGGATCGGGATATGCATCCCGACTTCTATCTGGTGACTATCACCTTGCGGACGTCGCCCTGCAACACCGAACCATCGACGCCGGCCGCCACGTAGTACACTCCCGGAGCAAGGGCCCGGATGTCGTTGTTCCCGGCGTTCAGTCGGCACACCCTGCGGCCGTCGGCGGAGAGGAGCGAGTAGCGGGTACCGAGCGGAGCTTCAGGAAGGCAGAGAACTTTGCCGATAGTGAGAACTGAGCAGGCCGGCTTACTCGTGACCGGCGGTCGCGGTTCGGCAACGGCCACCGGGCCTTCCGGCCCGACCTTGATGAGCCAGGCGTCGTAGGAGCCGGCCCCAATTGACGTCGTCGTTCCGGCGATGATGTAGCCAACGTCAGCGGTCGGCAAAGCCGAATACGCCTCGTCCGAACCGGTGTCACCATAGGTACAGGTCCAGAGCGTGTCGCCGCTAGCATCGGTCCGGACGAGCCAGACGTCGCTCGCGCCCGCGCCGAAGGACTCCGTGCATCCGGCGATAAAGTATCCGCCATCGCTCGTCTGCCGGCCCGACCAGGCTTCGTCAGTTCCGGTGCCGCCGTAGGCATGGGTCCAGAGCGTATCGCCGCCGCCATTGACCCGGAGGAGCCAGAAGTCGGGTCCGCCGGCGCCGGATGACGCGGTCGACCCGGTGATGACGTAGCCGCGGCCCGTGGTCATGGCCGCCGAGTAGAAGCGGTCGTCGTCGGCTCCGCCATAGACCCGGGTCCACAGGGTATCGCCGGCCGAGTCAGTTTTGATGAGCCAGCCATCCATCGCTCCGGCGCTGAATGAGGCGGTCGCCGCGGCGATGAGATGGCCGCCATCGCTCGTCGGTAGGACATCGTGGCCTTCGTCGAACGAGGTACCGCCGAAGGTGCGAGTCCACAGCGTGTCGCCCAGCGAGTCGGTCTTGACCAGCCAGACGTCGGTATAGCCGGCACCATAGTTCTCGGTGAGGCCGACGAGAATGTAGCCGAGGTCAACGGTCTGCCGGACTGAATAGCAGTCATCCCAACCGGCGCCGCCATACGAACGTGTCCATAAGGCCCTGCCTTGCGAGTCGGTCTTCACGAGCATGACGTCGCCGTCCTCGTCGCCGGACGACTCGGTGTAGCCGGCGATGGCATACCCGCCGTCGGCGGTCAGACAGACCGAGTTCGCGAGGTCGTTACCGGTGCCACCGCAGGTCCGGGTCCACGTGGTATCGCCAAGGGAATCGGTCTTGATAAGCCAGAAGTCACAGGACCCGGCACCGAAGGAGTACGTACCTCCGGCAAGGACGTACCCGCCGTCAGAAGTCTGCTGAACGGACTTGGCCGCGTCCGGGTCCGAGCTCCCGTACGTATGCTGCCAAACCGGCTGGGAGAGGGCCGCCGCGGGAATCAGTACGCAGGCTGCCGCTGCGAGGAAGAACGAGCGCATCATTGCCTCCAATCGTGTTGCGATCATCGACGGATGGGGTTGAATGCCCCGCCCTAATGGTCGATTTGACGGCTCCGACAAGACAGTGCGGATGAATCGGAGCCGGAAGCCGAGCCAGGGTGTAGTCCGTCTCGGGTGTTGCCCGGTTTGACGAACGGGGAGGGGAGATTGTTACACGGTCAAGGTACTCCAGGCTGAGCGCCTGCGGGCGTACTACCTCGTCACCACTACCTTGTGGACCGTTACCGCTTGCGCCTCGCGCACGAAGTAGACTCCGGGCGCCAGCGAGCGCACGTCGTTCGCGCCAGGCCGGAGCTGCAAGACTCTGCGACCGTCAGTGGAGAAGAGGGCGACCTCAGATTGCAGATTGTAGACTGCTGGTTGAAGATTGAGAGTATTGCGGATAACCGTCGGCAGCCGGTTCGTCATTCGCACTCCGGATGTCGGGTTCTCCTGTATGGCGTACGGTTCGCCGAGGTCGGTCAGGACTTTGATGGCAACCGGACGGGCTTCGGCGTCCTTCATGTAGTAGAAGGGGAAGCCGAAAAAGACGATGGAGCCCGTGCCTCCGAGCCAGCGGACGCCAACCGGCCGGTTCGCGAACGAGTCACCGGAATAGGAATTGAAACGCAGAACCGTGTCCGCATCGCGCAACGCGAAGGCATCGACGTAGGGCAGACGGCCGTGCGCCGACGCGTAGAGTTTGGCCGAGTCTACCGACACGTCCGGGTAGCCTGAGTACCCGGTCGCGCCCTCGAAGTCGAACCACGACTGGTTGAACCCGGCCGCGATGTGCAGGTAGTCGCAGGCAAACTGGCCAGTCGCGAAGGTGAACGGGTACTGGCCGCTACCGACAACCGCGAGGGTCGGTTTCCACCCGACGAGCCAGAGCTTTCCGCCATATCCGAGGTAGTTCGCTATTCCCGCAAGCGCCGGGTGCAACTGCTGTTGTGAGTAGTCGTCCCCGTGCCAGACAATCGTCGAGTAGGGGCCGATGTCGCCGGCGTTCGGCACGCCAAGCTGAGTGGCGTCCCAGTCGGTGTAGCTGAATCCGTGCAGCATGGCATGATAGAAGTCGTCAACCTGCGCGTCGGACGGGCTGCCCGGCTGGCCGGTGCCGTTCCTTGTCTCGTCCACCAGCAGAATGCCGTGGTCGAGGCTTATCGGCTTGCCGCGGGCGAGCTCCGACTTCTGGCTCTCGTTATCCTGAGTATCAACGGCGGTGACCGCGTACCAGTACATCGTGTCGGACTGCAGCCCGGAGTCGCGGTACGCGGTGTCGGTGATAGTTGAGGCGTTGATGCGCGCAAGAGGAATCGAGTCGGTGCCGCGGTAGAGGTTGTAGCCGGCGAGGTCGAGCTCGCGGTTGGGAGACCAGGAGAGCCGCATCCCGAAACGGAACGGCATGGCCAGAAGGCTTTCCGGTGAGAGCGGCAAAAGGCGAGGCGTGGCGCGGGCCTCGGCCGAAGGTGGCCCCTCGAACCCGTTCGAATCGCGGGCCACGACCACGCCGTAGTAGCAGGTATCGCTGTCGAGCCCAGCTATGCGGTATGAGGTGACGAGACCGATACTCGCGGAATCCGTGTACACCCGAGGCGACGAGCCCCAGAGCAGTTCGTACCCGGCGAGGTCAGATTCTGCGTTCGCCTGCCAGTTTGCCTCCAGACTCGAACCATCACCAACATCGCGGAGCACAAAGTCCTGAGGGGCAATCGGTGCAACCGCGAGCGATGCGACCGTGGCCACGGCCATCTTCGTGACTTCGGCCGCGAGCGGCATCGAGAGATGCGACAGCGAGTCGCCGCTCGTGTGATACCAGATGTACGGGTCGGCCCCGTATTCATAGCCGCACGTCGCCGCATAGTTCTGGTTGTCGAACGAGCGCGAGTCAGAGGGGAAGCTGCGGTAGGTTTCCCGGTGCGCGAGGGTGGTATAGGTAGAGGTAACCTGCGCTTCGTACTGAACGAAGCGCCTGGCCGCGTCGACCCCGACGAGGGCTACACCCCAGTCGCCGCCCGGCCACGCTATCATGTCGAAGTCGAGGACGCAGACGATGTCGTCACCCCGCGCCCGAGCCTCCTTCGCGTAGTGGTCGGACCCGTTCAGGCCGATGTCCTCGCCGGTGAAGGCAATGAACTTCACCGTGCAATCGAGGCTCTCGCCGGCCAGCACCCGTGCTGCCTCGATTGCAGTACACGTGCCCGAACCATCGTCCTCGGCACCGGGTGCGATGCTGTCCGGGATTTCCGACATCGCGTCCAAGTGGCCGCAAACGATGAATACCTTCTCCGGGTGGGTCCTGCCGACAATCGTGCCGATCACGTTGCGCCAGGTGTCGCCGTACGCCGGGTAGGAATCGAGTTGGACCGAGTCGAGGCCCAAAGATGCGAAGTAGGTTGCTACGTACTCCTCGGCGTGCCGGCAGGAGTCGGTGTATGCGTAGCGAGTGCTGAAGTCCTGCAGCCGCTGAAGCCGGCCCTGGATCGAGTCGGGGCTGACCTTGGCGATGAGGCGCTGGATGAAGGTGTCCGGCGCGGGACATGACCCAATTCGGCTCGACGAATTGGGATCGTGTCCCAAGCCGGGCCGCAAGCGGTCCCAGACAGAGTCAATAGGCATTGTAGATTGCAGATTGAGGACTGCAGGTTGGGAGGACAGAGCAGGTCCTGAGGCGGCAACGAGGAAAAGGAGCAGCAATACGCTTGTTTTCACGAGACCAGTTTCGGCCCAATACGCTGACTGTCAAGCACGTGCAGACTGCGCTTGACAGCAGGCAGTTCTCACGTGAACATTAGGCATGAAAACACTGGCTACCGTCCTCTGCCTGTTCCCGGTACTGGTCCTGGCGCAAACCTGCCCGGGATGTCCGAACAGCGGCGCTGAATCCGCACCGTGCCATTGGCTGGAGGTGACCGGCGTCGTGCCGGACGGTCCCGCAGCCAAGGCCGGAGTCATGCCGGGCGATGCGCTCACGAGTTACGACGGTAAGCCGATGGGCTGCCGGGCCGAGCTGACCGCGGCGCAGGCTGCTGTCGCGTCGGATTCGCTGGTGGCCACATTCCGGCGCGGACAGAAGGAGCTGAGTTTCGTGCTGCCCAAGGGCAAGCTCGGCATCTACTTTGCCGAATGGATGAACGACGTGTCGCCTGACTCGGGCGCGAAACTGATAGCAGGAGTCCCGAACCTGAGCTGGAACGAGATGAACAGCTTCATGGGCGCGCTTCAGGCAGTCGGCAACAAGCTGGGCGATCACGCCGGCTACGCGTTCCTGTGCGGGGTTTCGGGCGCGGCGTTCCGCACCCAGTTCTTCGATACGTGGTGTCCCAGTTCTCCGGATGCAACCGTTGGCTTTGACGCCGGGGCCGTGGCCCTCAAGGCGTGCGGTCTCAACCCGACGTGGCTGCACGTCTCAAGCGACGGCAAGAACAAGCCGCAAATAGTCTCGGCAATTAGAAAGAGCATTGATGCCGGGATGCCGGCGCTTGCCATCGACCTGATTGAGACTCCGGAGTGGGGCATCATCGTCGGGTACCAGAAGAATGGCGATGAGCTGCTCTGCCGGACCTACTTCGACAAGCGGAAGGCGTTCGACATCGCGCAGAAGTTCCCATTCGCAGTGGCTATCCTCAAACCCGCCGGCAAGATGCCGGACGAGGACGCGAGCATCCGGGATGGGTTCGCTGTCGTATCGGAGAACCTTGCCGCCGAGAAGTATGGGGAGTACTATTCGGGGCTGGCCGCGTTCGACAAGTGGACGGCGCGGCTGCGGGAGGATGACTTCACCAAACTCGACAGCGAGAAGCTGTCGAACGTAGTCCAGGCGAACTACTGGATTTACCAGCGGCTGATTGCGGACCGGAAGACCGGGATCGAGTACCTCCAGCTCGTCGCTCAAAAGATGCCGGACCTGCAGCCGAAGACCGATGCCCTGGTTGCGCTCTATCAGCAGGAGATAGCTGCGCTCGAGCCGTTGCTTGAACAACTGCCAAGCCCCGGATGCGTCGTCCCCGGCTGGCAGTGGGAGCAGGCTGACCGGGACAAGCAGGTTGTGACACTGGCCAGCGCGCGGTTATTTGAGGAGCAGGCCCTTCCGTTGTGGAAGGAACTCGCCGCGGCAAAGTGACGCGGAAAATGAGGACTGCACCGCGCTTCTGAGCGCTCCGGGGACTGCCCCCATTTTCCAGGTGGCAGGAATGCTTGAGAAGTATCGCCCCGAGTATTTCCGCGAGGTCGCGAGCTTCGCGCGGAAGTGCACCAACTTCTTCTACGTCAAGCTCATCATCAAACTGCACGAGAGCGGCCGCCTGCCGGGCGAGTGTCACGTCTGGCGCGAGCACGGCCATATCGTTGCCTTCGCGGCCGCGGCATATCTCAATCCGGATGACGCCTGGCTCTGGGGGATGAGGGTTGACCCGGACTACCGCAACAAGGGGGTCGCCGCGAGGTTCACCCAGGCCCAGTTGCGCATCATCAAGGCAACCGGGCGGACGTGGGCCGGGCTCAATACTCTCGACCACCGCAGACCGGCGCCGACCTTCCGCGTTATGGAAAAGCTCGGGTTTCGACTCGAGGATACCTACGCGGATGACGTCTACTGGCGCCGGCCCAGGCTTGTGCTGCGGCCCCGGCTTGCGCCCTTCCGCGGTTTCCTCAACCACTCACGAGCGCTCGGCCGCAGGACGTTCTTCCATTCACGGTTGGGATGGCTCAATTCGCGTCTGATACCCGCGCGGCGCCGGGAGGTGGACCGACTGGGGTTCACGCTCGACGGCGTGCCGCTGGCGGTCAATCGTTTCCGGTACACCGAGAAGGGCCGCCGGTTCACCGGCGTGACCGTCAACCTGTTCGACCGGCCCGCAGACTTGAAGGTGTTCGTGCCGCGGCTGCTCGCGCTCGTGCCGAAGCGCGGGCACGTGGTGGTGAACTACCCGGCGGAGTGGCAGTACCAGTTCCGGGCCGCAGCAAGAGCCGCGATTCCGAAGATGAAGCGTAACCGCGGCTACTGGCCGAGCACCTGGCGCATTTACGGCAAAGAACTGACGTAGCCAGCCATCGAGATCCTCTTACCGCCCCGCTGCTGATTCAATCGGGCTACATCGTCCGCATGATACCAATAAGGCTCATGCGGATCAGTGGCCAGAATAGGGGATAAAACACGGAATCAGAGGAGGTTGAGGATGCTCAGGGCATAGTAGAGGGGGTCACCGGGGGATGGTATGGGGGATTGTCTGCGGGATTGTCTGGAAGGGGATTCTGGAGGCGATTCGGGACGCAACTTGGCGGGCGATGTGCGGGGCTTACTCCTCTGCAATGTGCAGGATGATTCGGGAATCAACTCGGCTCGTGGTTTGGGAGTCCGTCTGGAGTTCAGCTTGCCAAGTCACCCGAACCGTCGTCCGGAGTGTCATCTACTGAGCAACTTGGAGAGTCACTTGCGGGATAGTCCGCAGGGCAACCTGCGGGACTATTTGCCGAGCAGCGTGCCGGGCTGTGTCCGGATGTCTGACCCGGGTGGTGTCTCTGCTGCGCCGCGGTGCCTGCGTGCGATTCCAGCCAGACTCGGGCTGGAGTTAGCGCTTCAGCTCGGGCGCGAGCTTGGTCACGAACAGCCCGCCAGATGTGCCGGCGACGACAAAGCCCCCATCAGTGGTCGGGCGCACGCAGTACCCATAGCCGGCAAAGAGCGTGTCGGTCCACATCTGCGTGCCGTCCGATGATGTGCGTACCAGAGTCACTTTGTCACCTCCGTCGTCCGGTCTAGTCGTTCCGCAGATAATGTAGCCGCCATCCGCCGTCTGTTCGACCCATTGTCCTCTGCTGCACTCGCTCGGCGCATACGTACCCATCCACAGACTGTCTCGATTCGCGTCTGTCCTGAGCAGGTAGATGCTGGCATAATTCAGCTTGGCTCCGGTGGCGGCGTAGCCTCCGTCTGATGTCTGTATGACCGAGTTGGCATTCATAATGCTGCCGAAGGTCTTAAGCGACGTCTGGAGTCCGAGCGAGTCAACCTTCAGCAGCGTCTTTGTCCCGATGATGCAGCCGCCGTCGGAAGTTCTGCGCAGCGACAGGTTCTCGTCCCTCATTGCACCACCGTAGCCGATAGCGTACTTGCGGCTCCACCTGAACGTCCCACCGCTGTCAGTCCTCCAGAGTATGACGGCGCTATCGCTGACGCTCATGATGACGGCCGTATACGCAGTATCGTTGAGGCCGACAACAGCTGCTGCACCAGCCGAGAATGCATGCCACAGGTAGGAATGCCAGAGCACGTTCCCGGACGCATCGGTTCTGATCAGCGCCGCGCCAACCGGAGAAGTATCGGTCTCGACCCCGGACGCAGCCACAACGTATCCGCCGTCCGAAGTCTGAATCACCGCTGACGCCGTCCCGATGCCGTACGCATTGATAGCCCTCGTCCACTGTGTATCCCCGGATGCGTTCAGCTTGACCAGCAGAGCCGCACGTCCCGGCGTGCTGTCGCGTGAACCGGTATGTCCGACAGCGATATACCCTCCGTCGGAAGTCTGCTCGACGCAGCGTCCCCTGGCACCGCCCCATCCCGCAAAGGTCTCGGTCCACTGCACCTTGGGCGCCTTGGCAGGCTTGCCATTACCTGGTTTGCCCTGCACTGGCTTGCCATTCGAGCAGCCCATCAAGGAGAGGAAACCGGCCGCAAGGACGCCGATCAGCCACGGAGTGTGTAGGCGCGTTGTTGGATCCGTGGCGGGAGCGGAGCCGGGTGTAGGGCGCATGGTCTCGGGACAGGCTA
>CAZAKP010000104.1:0-10543 GCA_964485845.1 uncultured bacterium
CGATAAGCAGGCGGTGACGGTAGTCGACACGGCCCATGGCGGCAACAAGAACGGCGGCATCGACCCGGGCGAAACCGCGAACCTGATGGTGCGCATCGGTAACACCGGCCTCGGAAACGGATACAACGTTCACGCGACGCTTCGCTCCGGCGATGCACGGCTTACGGTGCCGGATCCGGACGGAAGCTGGGGTACTATCCACAAGGGCGACAGCGCTTTCAATGCCGGTGATTTGTTTGCCGTGCATGCCGATACCACGATCCCGCCGCAGACACCAGTGACCTGCACGCTCTACTGCTACGCCGATGGGGGATACTCGAGGACCGAAACCTTCACGGTGAGCGTGGGCATGCCGCTGGGCGGCATCATCTGGGGCCCCAAGCCCGCCCCGGCCATGCCGACCGGCGCTGGCATCTGCGGTGTGACCTACAACACAGCCGACAACCTCATCTATTGTACGTATTTCGGCAACTCGACTATCTACAAATACTCCTCGGACAGCATGCTCGTGCCGCAGGGCACCATTGCCGCGCCACAGGATTCATGTCTCGATATCGACTACGCCACCTACGGCAACGCGCTCTGGCTGGTCTGTAACCCGCAGAAGATCATGTACAAGCTCAGCCCGACCGGCTCGGTTATCCGTCAGTTCAGCCTCTCGTTTGCCAACTACCCATACGGGGCGACCGAGTGCGAGGACGGCCACTGCGTTTACGTATCGGACCGTCGAACCACGCCCAGCCAGCCGCAGCTCATCTACGTCAGGGATACCCTTGGCAACTACGCGCAGCATTCAATCACCCATCCGTTGACCGGGCCATATGGCACGCGCTGCCTGGCGCTCGACGGCCAGATCCCGACCAACCCGCCCGCGCTGCTGAACGTCTGGGCCTGGTACAACGCGGCGGGCTCCGCCATCGATAGCTGCGGTATGTACGAACTGGACCGCGCCGACGGCACGCTGCTTGACGGCTACGTTTTCCCGACGAAGACCTGGGACGTCCGGGGCATCGAGTGCGACCCGCGCGACGGCTCTTACTGGCTCACCATCGCATCCGGCGCCGCGAGCAACAACATGATAGTCAAGATAGCCGGGTTCAACTACGGCAAGGTCGCGGTCGAAGAGCCGGAACTCCGGGCGGCCGGCGTCGTCGACCGGCTGCAGGGATGCGTTCGGCCCAACCCGTTTACGGGCAGAACAGTGCTGTCGCTGCAACTGCCGGCGGCCGGGAGCATTGACCTGCGTATCTACGACAACAGCGGCCGCGTGGTGAGGACGCTCGCCCGAGGCTCGGCCGTTCCGACGCGCGCGCTCTTCACCTGGGACGGCAGGGACGAAGCCGGCAGCGCCGTGGCGCCGGGCGTCTACTTCTACCGCGTCACGAGTCCGACCGAACAGGCCTGGGGCAAGATGATTCTTTCCCGCTAGCCGACAGGATAGTCTGCAACGAAGCGGCGCCACGGCGCCGCTTCTACTTGTCGGGGTCTGGCCGTCAGCCGGATTGGGTTCGCGCTTGTGTTGGCTATTGGCTTGCGGCCTGGAGCTCGGGGCTGAGCCCGTGCCCTGCCTGCGGAGTTGCTACCCGTGGCGCCCGAACAGACTGAAGCGATGGCTGTCGCGGAGTTCGCGTAACACCAGTCCCGCGTCCATGTAGTCCGGGTGGGGCACTGTCGCCGGCCGGGACTTGAAGACGTCCGGTATCAGGTCCGGCAGCCACGTGCTGGCCGCGGCGTCAGCCGTCAAATATCCCTGGTTTTCGAGCACCGCGACCTCGGCCCTGGACATCGAGGCCAGGTCGGTGCGGATTCGAGAGATGACGTTCTTCACAAGCTCCGACGGGTAGTGGTCTGACTTGTACCCCGGGTAGGCAGCGACGTCACTGCCAATTCCCCAGTACGCGCCGCGCAGCACTCCTTCAATTAAGTTCGATATCAACCAACGCTTGCGCAACGCGGAAGACTGTCGCCGAAACAGGTCTTGATACCGGAGCAGCAGCCCGATCGGGTTGGTGCCGGTCGCGAAACGGAACTGCGCGCCGGCGTCGGAGACGAGAACCACGGCGTGGTCCTTCCAGACCGGCTCGGTCGCCATGTTGTCGTAGATGCCCGAATCGGCGAGCCGGACCGCGCGCCGGTACTTGCTGTAGTCAGGACCCCGGCATCTACCGCCATTGTAGTCGCAGGGGAGGCAAAGCGGGGGCAGAGGGTCAAAAATCGGCGGGCAGCAGGATGATGCTGCGACCGCCTCGGCGACGCCCATCGATTCCGGAGGCTTCGTGTAGCCGTACTGATAGTCGCCCATGCGTTCGCGCTCGCACACCCAGTTGGCACCGAACACCACGTCGGTAGCGCAGAACACGAACCGTGGGCGCGCAGGCAGGTCACGCACCATCTGCTTCGTCAGGTAACGGTAGTAGCGGTGCGCGAGTTCCTCTGCCTGCGTGCTGACCCGAAACCAGTTCCAGGGCAGAAGGTACCGGACGAGGAACGGCCCGGTCCGGATGTCGTGAGTGATGAACTCGCGCAGGGGCAGCGCGACCTTCTCTTCCCAGTCCGCGAACTCCTGACCGGGTTTGGGCCAGGGCCGCACGCGGTCGGCGAGAATGGCCGAAGCGATGGAACCCCCGGAAGATGAAGTGATGGTATCGAGCTTCGAGAGGATACCGAGTTCGTTGAGCCGGCGCAGAGCGCCTGAGTGAAACAGCGCGGCCCGGTAGCCGCCGCCGGAAAGGCAGAGGGCAATGCCGTGCCGGCGTACCGAGTCCGGCATGTACCTGGACTGCATAGTCGAGCCCGGTGCTGGCGTCGCTGGTCCACTGTTCGGCAGCCCGCGGTCAGGAAACGCCACTCAACCCCGGTGACTCTCGTTCGCGGCAAGTGAGTACTCAGGACTCCACACCACGGCTCGATTGTAGAACTCGCGGGCGCGGTTGTCAAACCGCGGTTTCGTCCCAAGACCCACACCGACAGGCCTCGGATTCATAAGAACCGGAGGGGTCGCTTCTATTCTCGAACAAGATAGTCAGCAGTCAAACACCGACCAGCAGATGTGATTCCTCAACCGTTGGTCGTCCAGGACAAGGTCGCCGATCGCATGCGGCAACCGGTCCCGCTGCCACCGGCACTCCAGGCGGCCGGCCCGGTCGCGCTCGTCCTGGGGCGCCGCCGCGCGCGCCGCCTTGATTGCGTAGGCTGCGGCACCAAGCTCGTGGGCTGCAACGTGGCCCACCGCCGCGGCTTGGCCGGCAGCATAGGCGGCATACCGTGCGGCTCCGCTCAGGTCCCTGGCCGCTGCGTTTGCCTCGCCGGCAGCAGTACGGGCCTTCCACCAGGTGACCTCGCCGCGCGCCCAGGCGCGACCAAGCTTAACCGCACGTCGCGGGCGGTCGTCCTCGAGCCTTGCCTGCTCGAAGTAGCGGAGCACGTGCTCCGCGCAATCTGCCGCCCACTCCGCGAGAAGGTGATGGTCGTCATCCTTGAGGCTGCCGCCACGGCGCGTCGTAATGAACCGAGGGTCCCTGATCTTGGGTAGAATCATGTTTGCCATCCTTTGTCACGACATCGCCGACTTTCCATCATGCAGTTTAGCAGCATTGGGCAAGAATGCACGGCCGCAGGATCAACGCATCCCACAACTGTGTAGAATAGAACGAATCTGGGTTTGCAGCCATAAACGGCTATTCGAAGGTAACTTGAGAGCTGCTGGGCCTGACGAACTCCTCCGCCTGGGGATGACCTCCGAGGTGAGTTGCGAAACTGCGTGTACCGTTGTTCTGCGGTTGTTGGTGAGGTCTTTGTCCGGGCAGCTATCCTGACGGCTGCTCCGGGATTTGTACTCCTCGCAGTTCCGGAAATATGCCTCCCGTTGCCAGTCGAGCAGCGGTCTGGACTGACTTACGAGGGGCGGTCCCTCCGCAGTCGCGGACTTGCCGTTTCATGGCCTCGGTCTGCATAACGGGCGGGAATCCGCTGCCGGTACGAGCCTGCTCCTGTGCTGCTTGACACCGGACCGGTTTCGTATAACGTAGCATCGAGTTCTTACCCTAAGGAGCCAATATGAATCGGAAGATCGGAGTTGTCGGCGCCGGCACCATGGGTAACGGTATCGCCCAGGCATTCGCCATGGCCGGGTACGACGTTACCCTGAATGATATCGACCAGAAGTTCGTCGACCGCGGCCTCGCGACGGTGAAAAAGTCGCTGGGCCGGATGGCCGAGAAGGCCAAGCTGACCAAGGAGGCGGCGGACGCCGCCATGGCCCGTATCAAGCCGAGTCTGCATCCCACCGACCTCGCGGACTGCGGGCTCGTGGTCGAGGCCGCGACCGAGAATCAGAAACTGAAGTGCGAGCTCTTCTGCACGCTCGACAGCCTGTGCGGGCCGGACACGATTCTCGCAACCAACACCTCAACCATCTCGGTGACCGCGATTGCCGGGGCGACGAAGCGACCGGGCAAGGTCATCGGCATGCACTTCATGAACCCGGTGCCGGTGATGCAGCTCGTCGAGGTGGTGAACGGGCTCGGGACTTCGCCCGAGGTCACTGAAGCGGTCGTCGCGATGTCAAAGGAGCTGGGCAAGACGCCGGTGGTCGTGAATGACTCGCCGGGATTTGTTTCCAACCGCGTGCTCCTGCCGATGATTAACGAGGCGATATTCTGCCTTGAGTCCGGCGTGGCCGACAAAGAGGCGATCGACACCGTGATGAAGCTCGGGATGAACCATCCCATCGGCCCGCTGGCTCTCGCCGACCTCATCGGGCTAGATGTCTGTCTCGCCATCATGAACGTGCTCCATAACGACCTCGGCGATTCGAAGTACCGGCCCTGCCCGCTCTTGAAGCGAATGGTCGCTGCCGGGTATCTCGGGCGGAAGACGGGCAAGGGGTTCTACGAGTACCAGAAGTAGGCGGTAGGCAGGACTCATGGAAGCTGCGGCGGCGCGTAAGGTCCTCACAGTATCTCAGGTAAACCAACTGGTTGCCGGGATGCTTTCGGAGTACTTTTCCGATGTTTGGATTGAGGGCGAGGTGTCGAACTTCAAGGCCTACGCGTCGGGGCACCTTTACTTCGCGCTGAAGGATGAGGGCTCGCAGTTGCAGGCGGTCTGTTTCCGGCATTCGGCCCAGCGGCTGAAGTTCGAGTTGGAGGACGGGCTCGCGGTCATCGGCCATGGCCGGCTCGAGGTGTACCAGCCGAACGGCAAGTACCAGATAATCCTCGATACGATCGAGCCCAGGGGCCTCGGCGCCCTGCAGAAGGCTTTCGAGCAGCTCAAGAAGAAGCTGGAGAAAGAAGGTCTGTTCGCGGCCGAGCGGAAGCGGCCGCTGCCCGTGTTGCCGCGCACCGTCGGCATCGTGACCTCGCCTTCAGGAGCCGCGATCCACGACATGCTGAGGACCTTGCGGTTGCACAAGGCGCCAGTGCGCGTCCTGCTGTACCCGGCCCAGGTGCAGGGCGAAGGGGCAAGCGAGCAGATTGCCGAGGGCGTCGCCGCCCTGTGCGCCCGGCCCGAGGTTGACGTCATCATCGTCGGCAGGGGAGGAGGTTCGATCGAGGACCTCTGGTCGTTCAACGAGGAGGCCGTGGCGCGGGCGATCTGTTGCTCGCGGGTGCCGGTGATATCCGGGGTCGGGCACGAGACCGACTTCACGATTGCCGACTTCGTGGCCGACGTCCGCGCGGCGACGCCGACCGCGGCAGCCCAACTGGTGGCGAAACCCTGGGAGGAATTCCAGACCCGGCTCAGTGACACCGCCGGGCAGTTGCTTGAGGCGGTGGAGCAAGTGCTGTTCGAGAAGCAGCAAGCGGTTGAGGAGCTGACCCGTCACCGGGCGTTCGAACTCATGGCCGGGCACCTGGCCGAACTGGACCACCGGGTCGAGCGGCTTTCGATCACGGTGGAGGGTGCGGCCCTGAAAGCCCTGGGCAACGCGAAAGCCCTGCTCGCCGATTTCGACCTGAGGTTGAACCGGCAGAACCCGGTGTCGCGGATCCTGCGCCAGAACGTGGCATTACAGGCGCTATCGGACCGGCTGGACAGGCCGGTGCTCTCGTTCCTGTCCCGGCAGAACGTCCGGCTTGGTCAGGCCGGGGCCGGGCTCGACAGGCACGCACTGGCCATGTTGTCGAGAGCGAGTGTGCGGCTGGAATCGGCCGGCGCGAGGCTCGACGCGCTGAGCCCGCTCGCGAGCCTGGGTCGTGGCTACTCGATCTGCCTCAAACCGGATGGCTCGGTTGTGAGCCGTACGAGCCAGGTCGGGGCCGGCGACGAACTGAGGCTGCGGGTATCGGATGGTGCGATTGACTGCCGGGTGGAACGAACAGGAGATGATTAGATGGCAAAGAGTGAGAAGCCGACCGAGGCCGTGGACTTCGAGAAGGCGCTGGCTGAGCTGGAGGGCGTCGTCAAGCAGCTCGAAGCGGGCAACCTCGCCCTCGATAAGTCGCTCGCGCTCTTCGAGCGCGGGGTGCAGCTTGCCCGGACCTGCAAGGAGAAGCTGGCCGAGGCCGAGCTGAAAGTGAGCCAACTGGTGAAGGATAAGCAGGGGCTCTTTGCGGAAGAGCCGTTCAAGGAAGAGTAGGGCGGACGAATTCCCAATTCCTGATACCTGATGAATCCCCGCAGCACGGCGATTAGCTGGTGATTGGCAATTGGTCACCGGCTATTGAGGTGCAGGATTCAGCTTGACTCCGGGGTGGAATCGGGTAGAAGTATAGCCAGTAACACGCCTTGCTGGTAAAGGAGAAATGATGCGCTGTGAGATCGACCGCGGGATCTTCGCGGAGTTGCTGGCTGGCGTCACCAACGCCCTGCCGAGCAAGTCCGCCTATCCGGTCCTGAACAACATCACGCTCGAAGTGAGTAGCGGCAAGCTGGCCCTCGCCGGGACCGACCTAGACACCTATGTCCGCCGTACCTTCAGCCTCGAAGGTCAGTCCGAAGACGGTACGGTCGTCGTGCTGGGCCGCAAACTGGCCGAGATCGTCCGCGAGATCAGCGCGCCGAAGATCATCCTGTTCAGTAAGGAGCGGAGCCTGAGTCTTGAGGCCGGCAGGGTGAAGGCATCGCTCGTCAGCCTGGACCCGTCCGAGTTTCCGGAAGTGCCCAAACTGCCCGAAGGCGTGACCATGGAGTTCCCGCTCTCGACGTGGTTCGAGCTGTTCGACATCGTGTCGTTCGCCGCCTCCAAGGATGAATCCCGGCCGGCCATGACCGGCGTCAACTGGGAGGTCTCCAAGACCGAGACCCGGATGGTCGGCACCGACGGCCACCGCCTCGCCTACGTCTCCCGCAAGGGCAAGTTCGCGGGCAAGCTCAAGGTTATCGTCTCGACCAAGCTGTTCCCATTGTTTCCGCGCGGCGAAGAGTCGTTCACCGTCCACATGGACCCGGCCAAGGTCGGCTTCGTGTTCCAGAATGCCACCATCATCACCCGGCAGATTGAGGGTCCGTACCCTGATTACGAAAGGGTGATACCCAAGGGCTACCCGGCCAAGGCAGTCATCGAGCACGACGTCTTCTCAGCGGCGCTGCGCCGGGCCGCGGTCTTCGCCCACCCGGTCGGCCGCCTGGTCGCGCTCGACTTCGTCAAGAACAAGCTCGGGCTGAAGGCTGAGACGCCGGACGTGGGTCGGAGCGAAGAAGAGGTCGAATGCAGCTACGGGGGCGAGCCGGTGCGGATCGGGTTCAACGCGAGCTACATGCTGGAAATACTCAGGCGGCTCCAGTCGGACAAGGTCGCGATCGAACTGTCAAACCCGCTCTCCGCGGGGCTGTTCAAGCCGGTTGATGAGAAGCCGGACACCGAGCAGACGTTCCTGCTGATGCCCATCCGGCTTGACTAGGGCCCAGTGAAAGCCGGCGCCCGCAGAGCTACCACCAGGTCGGAGCTCGGGGTGAAGTTACTGTTCGGGGCCGCAGCGCTCGCGGCGCTGCTCGCTGGCTGTGAGCAGTCGGGCGGCAAGAACGACTACAACCCCGCCTACCGGGAACCGATGGTCTGGGGTATACTGTCAAAGTTCCGCGATATCGACCTCGTGGTGTCGTATCAGAAAGACTTCGAGGTCTTTGACCTGGACGGGCTCCGGATGGTGCCGGTAGTGTCGCTCAACGACACCCAGGTCCAGCCCTACTTCTACTCACCCACGGAGTACGACTATGGCGACTCGGGCGCGATTGCCACGAACCGCAGGTATGATCTTGAGGTCCGGCATTACTGGGGCGACGGGTTCTGTCATCTGGTGATGCCCGGCGATTTCGCCCTGACCGTGCCGGATGACACGCACCTGCTCGTCAAAGGGATGTCGCTTGAGTCGGCGTGGCGGGTATCGCACGGAGCGCAGTGGTACTGGCTCAGCATCTACGTGAACTACGACTACTACGATACGGCCGGGGTCTGGGACAATCTCGAGTTCCGGCTGGATACGCTGGTCCACGATACCTGGATAGCGGTGCCGCCGGAGCGAATATTCCCCGCGCTCGTGGGCCAGGTCATCGAGGGCGACGCCTCGGTTACCATCTGGAGCGGTGACGGGCCGCCGGTCGAGCCCGGCGACTTCGGCAACATCCGCGGCAACGCGGTTGGGTTCGTCAACGCCATCAACGAGCCGCCGTCGAAGTACTTCTTTGTCGGCGCGGCGCGGGCCGCCCGGCGCGCGCCCGACGCCCCGAGCGAGCGGGAACGGTTCAGGGCCCGCTTGCGTGGCCGGCTGCCGAACCATTAGTCAGCAACCGCCCGTCCAGCCCGGAGGATGACAGCCATGGTGCGACGCCTTGCTTTTCGCCTGCTGGTGCTGCTGCCGCTGCTCTCGGCGGCAAAGTCCTACTATTACCCCGAGATATCGACCGATGTGATACTGGCGGCCGACGGCAGCGCTCGAATAGTGCAGCAACGCACCTACGAGTTCGACGGTAGTTTCTCCTGGGCCGACCTTGACCTGAAGAAACAGGGCGCAGCCGACATCCGACTCAACCGGCTGGCGATGGCGACCGCGGCCGGGTGGCAGGACCTTGAGCCGGAGGTCGCGAACAGCGACCGTTCGCTCTACCTGCGCTGGGGGTATTCGGCCGAGGACGAACAGCGGACGTTTCTGATTGACTACACGGTCGTAGGCGCGGTCCGGCGCTATGAAGACGTGGCCGAGCTCTACTGGAAGGTCGTCGAGGACGAGCACGAGCCGATCGGCCGGGTCGCTATCCGGGTCATCCTTCCGGGCCGTTCGCCCGACCTGTTCAAGGTCTACGTCCACGCGGCCGCACGGCCGGGAACGCTCAGCTTCGCGCGCACCCTCGACACGGCCTACATCGAGCAGGCGGGAATACCGAGGAATGCGTTCGTCGAGGTGCGGGCGCTGTCGAATCCGGATTTGTATCCGCAGACTGACCGGATTCAAGAGAAGCAATACGGGAAGATACTGGCAGAGGAGAAGCAGAACTTCCTTGCATCAACGTTCCGCCGCCACTACTTCATTCCGCTCGGCCTGCTGCTGGCGCTCGTGCCGGTTATCCTGCTCATCATTTTCTACCGTAAGTTCGGCACGGAGCCCAGGCTCGACTATGAGGCGCTCTATGAGCACGAGCCGCCCCGCAAAGCCCCACCGTTCGTCGTGCCGTTCATCCTGCACCAGAATCCGAGTAAGTCCGGGATGACGCAGGAGCTCTTCCGTGGCCTGATGGCGACCCTGCTCGGCCTCGCACGCCAGGGCGTCGTATCGGTGCACGAGGTGAAACAAGGGCACAAGACACGCTATGAGTTCAGGCTCGACAAGCCCGAGAAGGTGGCGGCGCTCGGCGAGTTCGACAAGCTGGCAGTCGAGTACCTGTTCGGGATGTTCGGGGGCGGCGGCAACGTCCTGACCGAAGAGATGATAAAGGACTACGGCCGGTCGCACCCCAACAGCATTAGAGAGATGATAACCCGCCTTTATTCGGCGGGTCTTGGGTGGTGGCCGGCCCAACTCGGGGTCGAGTTCACCGAGGCGGCCAGCCGTCGGGCGTACGGGGCTTTCTGCGGGCTGGCCGCGCTCTGCTTCATTCCCGGGGCGTGGCTTCTGCTCGGTGGTGTGGCGGCGATAGAGCCGGCGTCGGCGAGCGCGCGGATACCGCTCACGGTCGCGGCGGCCATTGTCGGCGGGGTGGTCTACTTCCTCGCCGGCCGCGTCATCTTCCGCTGGGACCCGGTTGCGTATCTTGAACACAAGCGCTGGAGGAACTTCAGGAAGTTCCTGCGCGACTTCTCGGCCATCGAGCAGGCGCCCGTCAACCTGCTCGCCATCTGGGAGGAGTACTACGTCTACGCCGTGGCGCTGGGGGTGGCCGAGGAATTCCTGAAGCATGTCACCAAGCTGGCCGAGCAGCGTGGAACCGGCCTCGCGCTGCCGTTCTGGTATATCGGGGCAGCCGGTGCGCCGGGCGGCTCGCTTGCGTCGCTCGGCGAGGGGCTGGGCGGGTTCGCCTCCTTTGCCTCCAACATGGGCAGCATGATGTCCTCCTTCTCAACTGCCTCATCGTCCGGCGGCGGCTTCTCGGGCGGGGGCGGCGG
>CAZAKP010000105.1:0-10521 GCA_964485845.1 uncultured bacterium
ACTTGCGGTAGATGTCCAGGTGAGCCAGGCAGTCGAAGAGTTGGCTTCCGGCCGCAGAACGGACGTCGTGGAAGTAGTGCTCGGCGACTCTCTCCGGTCCCTGCGGCAGGAACTCAGCCTTGAAGCGTTCCAGTTCATCCTTGGATGTAAGACAGACGCTGTCGAGAGAGTGGACTGCGCCCAAGGCGAAGTCGAACGGGTGCCGGCTGAGGAAGTCGCTGATAGTACCCACGAGCGCGGGGTCGTAGCCGACCTCCACGCCGGCCAGTACGGTCAGGTCAGGGAACGTCGCCCTGGCAGCCCTGATGGCCGCGAAGTAGGCATCAGGCCAGTCGGAAGCAACTGGCTGCATCCGGCCGTTGACACGGACTCGCTCGATGTCGCTGCGGGCCGGGTCTGGTTCGCAGTGAGTGGTGAAGCATATCTCACTCAGCCCGAGCTCTACCGCCCTCGCGCAGAACTCGTCAACCGAGCCCTCAGCATCGTGCGAGAAGTCAGGATGGATGTGGTAGTCTACCATGGGACTAGAGACTATAGACACAGGAATCGGATAGTCCAGAATTCAGAATCCAGAAACCAGAATGCAGGGTTGCGGATAAGGACTAGGAACGGTGGAGTTCAAGCTGCGCGGCTGCGTCGAAGGTAGCCCGGGGCTGCCACGTGCAGCCGGTCCTGATTCCGAGTCGCAGCCAGCGCCCGACCCGCATCCCGCATCCGGCGGCAAGACGCCAGCAGGATGCAGAGGCGCTGAGCGATGCCCCGATGCGCCCGACCCCGGGCTCGTGCAGATACATCGTCACACCCGACCCGTCGATACTCACCCGGGACGCGGCCAGCCCGAGGTCGGCAGTGCCCAGCCCCTGCGTCAGCAGCACTGAGGCTGCAGCACCGCGGGAGTCGATTCTCATCGGGTAGACATCTGCCAGCATCAGGCGTACCGCCGTCGCAGTGCCGACCCTCGCCCCGGCTTCGGCCCTCGCAGTTCGGCTGCGTTCCTCGTCCAGTCGATAGCGCAGACCCGTGCCCAGAGCGACGTCGAACCTGCCCAGTTCCTGACCAAGGCGCAGCTCAAGCCGGGCCGGCATCGAGTCAAGTTCGTAGTCCCGGTAGGTGTTGCCGCTGACCGATACACTCGATCCGGCGTGATGCCAGCCCAGGCGTCCTGAGGTATCGAGCCGGTCCCGGGCGTTGGTCAGGCTGGCCCAGCGTCCGTGCGGCGCGAAGAACCGGGCCTGCCGGCCCCGAATGGCAACCCGCGAGTCGAACTCCGGCCAACTGCCGTCCATCTGAAAAGAACCGGCCAGACCCTTGCCGCTGGAACCAGCGACCTCCGCGCTCAGCTCGTAGTGCCCGGTCTTCCACCCTGCGTTGGCTCCGGCAACGAGCACCTCGTCGCCGGCAAAGGAAGCAGCAGAGTCAGAAGGCGCGAACCTGCGAGTGTACTTCGAGTACTCCGCGGCAAACCCGACCCCGGTCCGGTTGCCCGTGTAGCGCAGATTGAGGCCGGCAGTCGCCTCATGAACGGCCCTCCGCCCGGCAACCGAGGCTGAGTCGTCATGCACCCCGGAACCGACCAGTCGGTTCACGCTGCCGTCGCAGTTGAGCTTCGCGTCCCGACCGGTGTATGCGCCGAGCAGGCAACCTCTCCAGTTGCCCGATGAACCCTCGACCGCGCCGCCGCGTAGATACGACCCCTCTACCGCCGAACTGACCAGGCGGATCGAGCGACCCTCGCGGCCCGGTCCGTCCAGAAGGCTGCTCCGCCAGTGAGGGGCGCTCGCCACCAGGCCCTGACCGAACCCGGCAGTGACGTCACCGACCAACAGACGGACGTGTCCGATCCGACACTCGGCACCCGCACTGATGAAGTCGGATAGGTCGGACTCTCTCTTGTCTTTCTCCTGCAACGCCGTCACGAATACGTTCGTGGACTGGAATTCGAACCGGTTCAGAAGCCTGAGTCCGCTTGCGCCATCACCGACCGAGTCGGTTTCGGCTCTCACGATGACGCCGCCCGCCCATCCTGGCCGGTTGCTCCCGACACGCAGGAATGGTCGCAGTGCTTCCAGAACCTCCGGGGTCATGCCCGGCACACCGAGCAGTTGGTCCACACTCCGGTACGCCCCGGCCGATTCCCGGACCGCCACGACGCGGAAAGCAAGCGCCGGATTCAGCCAGGGAATGGCGAGGAGATCGCGACCCGACGACCGATTGATGTCGAGTTTCTGTTCCAGCAGCCGCTCGACCTCTTCCTGCAGGGCGGCATCGCCTTCGGTTCCGGGCGAGTCTGGAAAGAGCGCTGAACCGAACTGGCCGAGCAGAAGCAGCAGGACTAGTGCCATGCTGCGCGCAGGCCGAGAACGTGCGATTCCTTGAGTGTCGGGTGGAACTGATAGGCGTACTCGAATCCAACCGGGCCGACCGTTGCCGCAAGTCCGGCAGCGTATCGGAACGGAGCGACGCCGACCCCGAATCTGAGCCCGAGCTGCGGCACGGGCCGGAACTCACCGCCGAAGGCCGCGTCCTCTTCACCTCGCTCGCGGCTGACGTCAAGGGCCAGCAACACCCCGTCAGCCGGATACCACGAGCCTGCCATGACCATCCGAAACGGAACCTCGGTACCGTCGCGCCACCGCGGAGTGTTCAGGCGCAGCCCCGCCGCGCCGACCTGCACGCGACCGGATTGCCAGCAGACTCCGGCATCCAGTGCCGGCGCAACATCACCATAGCCTGGTGCACCGCTGACGATCAGGGCATGAAGCCCGAGCCCGACGAACACCAAGCGCATCGGCTGGCCGCCAACGACGACCTGTGCGTCCTGTTCATCGTAGCGGCCAAACCGAAGCGAGGAGAACCCGACCCCGGCCGCCACCCGCTCGGAACTCCAGCCGCCGCAGGCCCTGCCCCAGTACACGCCGGGCAGGCCATAGGGACGGGAACAGGAAACGCCGGTCGTGAACCGGCGCTCAGACGCGATGAGTGCGGGATTTAGAAAGAACGAATGCTGCCCGTCGGCCACGGCAGCGCCGGCGAGCATCGCCGAGGAGCACCCGGTGAGGCCGGGATACTCGAAGGCCGAAAGCAGCAGGAGCAGTACCACCACCGACCCCGTACCAACCTTCCCCGGCCGGGACTACTTTACGTAGTAGAGGAACCGCCCGCAGTTCGGACAGGTCACGAGGTCGGTGCGACATCGCGACGCCAGCTCTGATGGCAGTTTGACGTAGCAGCCGCCGCAGAATTCACGGATGACCTGCACCACGACCCGGCCGCCGTAGCGCTTCATAATCCTCTCATACATCAGGAGCAGTTTGGGGTCAACCTTCTTGGTCAGTTTTTCGCGCTCGCGCTCCGCGGTCTTGATGAAGTCGTCCGAGACTTTGACTGCCTGGAAGCCGACCGCCTGGTAGTCGGCGGTCTCGATGTCGCGCAGGATGTGGTCGAATTCCTCCAAAGACCGCAGGGTCTCGACCTTGGGGTTCATCGAATCTTCTCCTCCAGGCTGCGCACGAGCTCGATCAGTTCGTCCGGCGTCTGGGGGTCGAACAGCCGCTTCTTCTTGGTCAGTTCCTGGCAGACCATCGCCACCCGGCCGAGGGTGATGAGGTACTGGTTGCCCGGGTCCTGCGGAGGCGCCATGATGAGAAAGAAAAGGTGCGCGGCTTTGTGGTCGATGGAGTCGTATTCGACGCCCTTGGTCGAGCGGCCGACGGCCATCTCCAGTTTGTCAATCAAGAGCGAGCGACCGTGCGGGATGGCAATTCCTTTGCCGATGCCGGTCGAGCCCAGTTCCTCGCGCTTGGTCAGAGTCGCGAGCAGCAGTTCGGCGTCGTCGCCCTGGCGGATCATCTGCACGAGCTCACGTAGCGCTTCCGGCCTCTTCTTTGCTTTAAGATCGAGGTTGATGCGGTCAGGTCGAAGCAATGATGTGAGAGTCAAACGGCACCTCCTGTCGGCCGCGGCCCACGGTCGTGCGGCCGGTTAGTCTTTGACATTGGTAACGGAAAAGGTCTGGCTTGGTGCGTCGCCCCAGAGTCGTTCCAGACCGAAAAACTGGCGGGTCTCACCAGAGAAAATATGCACGACGACGTTGAAATAGTCAAGAAGTATCCACACGCCGTTTTCCTCACCTTCGATGTGGTGCAGCCGTTCACCCTCGCGTTTCAGTTCCAGCGCGACTTCTTCGGCGATTGCCTGCGCGTGGATGGTCGAGGTGGCGGTGGCGATGACGAAGTAGTCGGCCAGCGGCGAGCGGCCGCGCAGGTCGAGGACCACGACGTCCTCCCCGAGCTTGTCGACGATGATGGTCGCAGCCCGCCTGGCCAGGCGTCCGGCAGTCATTGCTAGTAAAGCGGAACCACGTTCGCGAAGAAGCGGCGGTAGTCGGCGCCCACCACCAGCCGGACCTCCAGGTAACGGCTGGAATCGAGTTCGACGCGGGTCTCGGGTGCGACCCTCGGCCCGAGCGGCATCTTGCGCCAGTGTCGCTGCACCGACAGGGCCCGCGCCATCATCCGGGCATTTGCGCCGGTCGGGTCACGGAGATCTATCACTGTGGTCTTCGGCAGGTGCTCGCGGTAGTCCCGCACCGCATACACGTCATAGCCGCGCATCTGCAGTTCGTCGGCCACCGCCCGGCCCACCCGCGGCGTACCACATCCGTTGGCCACTTCCATTCTCAGCCGCCTGGCGCCGTCATCGGGCTCGACTTCCGGCAGGAGACGCCACGTCACCGAGGCGCCGGCGGCCAGCACCACGACGAGAAGCAGCAACCACGCCAGTGCCTGCCTCAACCCGCACTTGACTCCCGGCGCGCTGCCAGCCCGCGCTCCAGCAGGATGAGCTCCTCGGGCGTATTTGCCCCGAGCATCTCGTCGGGGTCGTCGGCAAGAACCGCCACTGCCTTTCCGCCCCGGGACCGTATCTCGCGAACGACGTCGGTCAGGTAGTATTCGCCCGACACCGGGCTCGGCCGTATCCGCTCAAGCGCCGGCCTGGCCGTTCCCCAGCGAAAGGAGTAGGCACCGGAATTCACCTCACGGATCGCCAGTACCTCGGGGGTCGCGTCACGCTGCTCAACGATCCGCTCGATAAGGTCATCGCCGGCCCGCACCACGCGGCCGTACCCGGCCGGGTCCGAAAGCCGGGCGGTGAAAACCGCGACGTCGGCGCCGGCCGCTTTCCGCGCCTGATAGAGCCGCCGGATGGTGGCCGGGCGGATGAGCGGCGCGTCGCCGCAGAGGACCACACACTCTTCATCGTCGCTCAGCCGGTCGCGGCAGGAAAGCACCGCGTCGGCCGTGCCGCGCTGCCCTGCCTGCACGACGAACTCGGCCCCGTCGCGCTCGAACGCGGCCATCACTTGTTCCTTCTGGGTTCCGACGACGACGATGACGCGGGTCGCCCCGGCCGCGCGCGCCGACTCAAGGACATAACTCAGGAGCGGACGCCCGGCAATCGGCAGCAGCACCTTGGGGACGGAGGCCCCCATGCGCTTGCTCTTACCGGCCGCGAGGACTATGGCGGTCACTCTGCTTGATGCGATTCCGTTGGTCGACGTTGACCCGCGCCAGCCGGTGCTCTCTCGATTCGGGTTCGGCGAACCATCCCAGGCTCATCACGATCAGTTCATCGCCGACCTCGCCCAGCCGGGCAGCAGCCCCGTTGAGCACGCAGGCGCCCGACCCGGCCCGCGCCGCGATAACGTAGGTTTCGAACCGGCTGCCGTTGTTGACGTTGACTACCTGCACCAGCTCGCCGGGCAGGATGTCGGCCGCCCGCATCAGCCTGGAATCGAGTTCCAGGCTGCCCTCGTACTTCAGATTTTTGTCGGTGACGACCAGCCGCTGAATCTTGGACCGGACCAGACACCGAAGCATCGGCCCGCTACTTCTCGGATTCGTCGCGAGCTTTGTCTTTGTCGCCGGCTTTCTTGTCCGGCTTGGCCTTTTTGCCGCCCTTCTGCTTCGCCGCAGCCTCCTTGGCCTTCTTCTCGTGATGGCGTTCCTCGCGGATGACCAGCTCGAGCAGGGCCATTTCGGCGCCGTCGCCCTCGCGCGGACCGAGCCGCAGAACCCGCGTGAAGCCGCCCGGCCGCCCGGTGAACCGCGGCGCGATGACGTCGAACACCTTTTTCAGCACGGTCTTGTCCGAAATGAACCGCCCGACTTCGCGACGCGCGGCCACCGTGTTCTTCAGAGCCAGAGCGACCATGCGGTCAGCCAGCCGCCGGGATTCCTTTGCCTTGACCAGCGTCGTCTTGATGCGCTCGTGCACAAAGAGCGCGGTAACCAGGTTGCGCATCAGCGCCCGGCGATGCTGGGAAGTGCGGCCGAGCTTCTTGACCTTGTCTCCGTGACGCAAGGCTACTCCTTTTCCTTTTCGCTTTCCGGCTCGTGTTCGAGTATCGGCAGGCTGGAGACGTCCATACCGAGCGACAGCCCGACGTCCTCGAGCACTTTCTTGAGCTCCTCGAGCGACTTACGGCCGAAGTTCTCGATGTCGAGCATGTCTTTCTCGTTACGCTGGACCAGGTCGCCGATGGTCTGGATCGATATCCGCTCGCCGGTCGTCTTGGAGCGCCCCTTCATCAGGCAGTTGAGCGCCCGGTTCGAAAGCTCGAGCTCCTCGATGCTCTGGTTCAGCAGCTCCACCAGCTTGTCGCGGTCCTGGTAGAGCTTCTCCTCGGCGATGAATTCCGGCTCCTTCTCGGCCGGTACCAGCACCACCGTATGGTTTTTCAGGATCGTGCCCGACTGGATCATCGCCTCGTCCGGCCGGACCGTTCCGTCGGTCCAGACTTCGAGCACCAGCCGCTCAAAGTCGGTGCGGTCCAGCACCCGCATCGACTCGACCCAGAAGTTGACGCGCTTGACCGGCGAAAAGAAGGCATCCAGAAAGATCGTCGTCTCGGGCGCGGTGCGGTTCTTCTTCAGCCGTTCGGCTTTGACGTAGCCGCGGCCGTTCTCAACCAGGAGTTCCATGTCGAGCGAACGCTTGCTGTCGGAAATCGTCAGCAGGCGCTGGTCCGGGTTGGCAATCACGATCTCCGGCGGCACCGTCAGGTCCCGGGCCCGGAATTCGCGCTTGCCCGAGGCATGAAGGTGACAGAGCTTCGGCGTCTCCGACCAGAGCCGCAGCCTGAGCTTCTTGAGATTGAGCACGATTTCGGTGACGTCCTCGACCACGTCGTCGATGGTGGAGAATTCGTGGGCCACGCCGTCAATCCGCAGCTCGGTGATGGCAGCCCCCTGGACCGATGAAAGCAGAGCCCGGCGCAGCGAGTTGCCCATCGTCGCGCCCCACCCCTTCTCCAGCGGGGCCAGGGTGAACCGGCCATACGAATCGCTGGCCGAACCGCTGTCGAGGTCGAGCTTCTCGGGAAGTGTAAAAGGTTTGAGTTTCATTTCGAGTAAAGCTCCACAATCAACTGCGTGTTACACGGAATATCCTTCACGTCATCGGGGCTGGGCTGGCGCACGACCGTACCGATGCCGCGGTCAGGGGTGACCGTCAACCAGGACATCCCGGGCTGCTGCTTGTTCGCAAGGATTGCGCTGATGACCTTCATCCCTTCCTCGGTCTTCACGCCGATAGTGTCCCCGGCATCGGTCAGGTACGACGGAACGTTGATCCGGCGGCCTTTGACGGTGATTAGGCCGTGCCGCACGAACTGCCGCGCCTGTGCCCGGGAATCGGCGAACCCCATGCGGAATACCACGTTATCGAGGCGCCGCTCAAGCAGGATGACAAGCGCCGCCGCAGTATTCTTGCTCTTCGCGGCCTTGGTGAAGTAGTTGTGAAACTGGGTTTCGAGGATGCCGTACATCATCCTTAGCTTCTGCTTCTCGCGCAACTGGATGGAATAAGCCGACACCCGACGTCGACCGCGCACCTCGGGCATCTCCCCGCGCTTCATCAGCGTGCACTTGTCCGACAGGCACTTCTCGCCGCGCAGGAACAGCTTCTCGCGGTATTTACGGCATCGCTTGCACTTGGGTCCGATAGTCCTTGCCATGGTTCTCCGCTCTCCTTAGACGCGGCGCTGCTTCGGAGCACGGCAGCCGTTGTGCGGAATCGGGGTGATGTCGCGGATTGAGATTATGTCGAGGCCGGCGTTCTGCAGCGACCGGATGGCCGATTCTCGTCCCGGCCCGGCGCCGCTTACCCGAACCTCGAGCCGCTTGACGCCCAGCGAACCCGCCTCCTTTGCCGCTGCTTCGGCGCACAGGCCGGCGGCAAACGGAGTCCCTTTCTTCGATCCTTTGAACCCGACCCGGCCCGCGCTTGACCAGGATATGACCGCGCCGGTCGGGTCGGCAATCGTCACGATGGTATTATTGAAGCTGGTATTTACGTGCGCAATGCACAAGAGCGGTACCTTCTTGCGGGCCGACTTGCGCGCCATTATGCCTTACCTCCGGCCGCCGGCTTGGGAGCGGCCGCTGCCGGCGTCGCCTTGACCTTCAGGACGCCGGTCGTTTTCCGCGGGCCCTTGCGGGTACGGGCATTGGTCCTGGTCCGCTGGCCCCGCACCGGCAGGCGCTTCCGGTGCCGCTCGCCGCGGTAGCTGCCGATTTCGATGTAGCGCTTGATATTCCCGGAGACCTCGGCGCGCAGTTCACCTTCGACCTTGTATCCGCCGTCGATCTCCTTGCGGATGGCGGCCACGTCGTCGTCAGTCAATTCCTTGGTACGACGGGTGGGGTCGATGCCGGCTGCAGCCAGAATCCTGCGTGCCGTGTGCAGGCCGATGCCGTATATGTGCGGCAGCGAGTAGAGAATCGCTTTGTTGTCGGGCAGGTCGATACCCGCGATACGAGCCAAACAGACCTCCTGTGGTTGCCGAAATCAGAGAAACTGCGCTTTTCGCCTAGCTTGTAAGCTGTAATATATAGCTGATTTACGCCCGAAGTCAAGTGAAAAAGACCCTTGACGGCCGCGAACCCAACTGACCGCTATCGACCCGGACCGGCCCTGAGTGGCCGACCGGGGCTACCGAATCAGGTCGACCCGCGTTGTCAGCGCGCTTGTCTCGGCTGCCCCGAGGGTCAGACGGCAGAAGTAGGGACCGGACGGCAGGCTCTTTCCGGCATCGCTCACCCCGTTCCAGTCGAAGGTGGACACGCCGGCTGGCAGGTGCAAGACTCCCCAGCTTCGGACGGGTCTACCGGCCACATCATGGATGGTCAGGCTGGCAGTCATTGCCTTGCCCAGTCGCAGCCGCAACCTCACGCCCTGCTCGGTCCTCGTCACACTGAGACGCTCGCCGCCCTGGTGCGGCGAATCCGGCGCGCCGGTAGACGGCTCACCGGCGGAGAAGACCAGAGCAGGCAGGTCCGTCCCGGGCAAGCCGAGAGCGGTGATAATCGCGGACCGTTCGCTCGGTGAAAGCGGCGCGGTCAGCCGCCCGCTGAGTCCGAGCGCGTGCGCCTGCATCAAACACTGGAAACCGACGAAACCCGGCTCGAGCATGGCCCAGTCGTCGGCCGTGTCGCCGACACAGACCACGATGTAGACGGGCGCGGATGCCGGGAGTTCCGGGCAGGCCGCGCGCAGCGAGTCGCGTCGGTCGCCGGCCGCGACCGCCTCCAGGCGGTGGTCGCTGGTTGACATGTTGGTGCCGGGCGGCAGACGGTTGTGGTACCGGTCGACACCAACGTCGCGCACAAGATATATCTTCCTGGTAAGGTAATAGTTGGCCACGGCCGAGGCAACAGTCAGTCCCCGTTTGCTGATTGGCATGTGAGGAGTTACCCCGTACCCGGCCCAGAGCAACTGCGATACTTCGGCAAGCGACAGAGCCGTCGGCCCGAACACCGAATCCTGTCCCAGTCCGCCGATCAGGAGTTCGAAGGTGTCCGCCCGGTCGGTGGCAGGAGTCGGCAACGACGAATCCGACGACACGGCGACGCAGGAGTCGGCGAGCCCGGTGACCGACATCCGGCCGAACACGTCTACCATGTTGATGGTGTGAGTGGGATTCCAGTTGCTGTTGGCGTAGTTGGCCGCGAACGCCATCGGGCACGACGCGACCGTCCCGCTGCCCCGGCTCCAGAAAGCGTCCCCGGCGAGCAGCCCGGCCTGAACCGAAAGACCTGCCTCCGCGCTCCGCTCGACGGCAATGCCTATCTCGAAAGCTGAATTGGAGCTATAGCGGTGGTTGCCGGCAAGATGCACGTTCAGGACGTGTCCAGTCGGGTCATACAGATACACGTTGGTGGGCGTCGCCACGTAGATCTCGCGGTAGCTGCTCCCGAGCGAAGGGACCCGGCTCATCGCCCAGAGCACGTTGGACAGCACCGTGTCCGACAATGAGCTGGTGAAACCCGAGTGTGACGAGTAGCGGCTGTTGGAGATGATCTCAAACGAGTTACCGTGAAGTACGGGCATCGGCAGGCTCTCGACCTGACCGAAAGCAGCCGCGCTCAGCGCGAGCAGGCCGACGATGGATCTCATGACTCAGTCTAGGCCGATGTCTGCCCGTGTCAAACCACTTACGCTGCCCACGACCCGCACCGC
>CAZAKP010000106.1:0-5618 GCA_964485845.1 uncultured bacterium
GGCGCGAATGACGTGCGGGCGTTGGCGCCGGGAGTCTACTTTGTCAGGGGAGCCCAGGCGCAAGCTCAAGCACAAGCTGTAGGAAAGGTGATATTGACCAAGTAAGGAGGCGACATGAAAACCGTGAGCGCACTCTTGACCGTTTGCTGCTGCCTGTCGGCAGTTAGCGCTCAGTGGCTGGAGACGACCGTCTATCTGCCTGATTCGTTCGGCGGGCTCTTGTCCCCGCAGTGTCTGGCGTACGACTCACTCAACAACACCATCTACGTCGGCGGAACCGGGTGCGTGATGGCGATCGACGGCGTCACGAACCGAAGGGTCGCGCGGATCCCGACCGGTTCAGGAGCCTATGCCCTCTGTGTCAGCCGGGAGAACAACAAGGTCTACTGCGCCGGCTCCGACAGCGTGACCGTGATTGACGGCGCGACCAACCAGGTCATTGCGGCCATGGCCGTGGGCAACTACAACCGGGCGTTATGCTACAACCCGGCCGACAACAAAGCCTACTGCGCGAGCCTCTACAGCAATCACGTGACCGTCATCGACGGCGCTGCCGACACGGTCGTCGCGACCGTGGCCGTGGGCTCCTACCCGACAGCCCTCTGCTACAACCCGGTCAACAACCGGGTCTACTGCGCGAACTACGCCGGCGACAGCGTGGCGGTGATAGACGGCGCAACCGACTCGGTCGCCGCGATGGTCGCCGCCGGGACCCGGCCCGAAGCCCTCTGTTACAATCCGGCCGACAACAAGGTCTACTGCGCGAACCTTCTGAGCTACAACGTGACCGTGATTGACTGCGCGGCCGATTCGGCTGTCGCGACCCTGCCCGCGGGCGTCGAGCCCTACGCCCTCTGCTACAATCCGACCGACAACAAGGTCTACTGCGCGAACCGGGGCAGCGACGAAGTCACCGTGATTGGCGGCGCCACCGATTCGGTCATCGCGACCGTGCCCACGGGCGCGACTCCGTTCGCCCTCTGCTACGACGGTCAGACCAACAAGGTCTACAGCGTGAACCCCAACAGCGACAACGTGACCGTGATTGACGGCGCGACCGACTCGGTCGCAGCCACGGTCGCGGTCGGCGACTACCCCTTCGACGTCTGCTACAACTCGTCCGGCGGCAAAGTCTACAGCGCCAATTCCTGGAGCGGCAGCGTCACCGTGATTGACGGCGCGACCGACACGGTCATCGCCACGGTTACGACCGGCGACTGGCCTTTCGCTCTCAGCTACGATTCGACCAGCAACAAGGTCTACAGCGCGAGCCGCGAGAACGACCAAGTGTCCATCGTTGATGGCGCCACGAACCAGGTTCTCGTCTCGGTCGCGGTCGGCGACGCACCGCAGGCGCTCGGCTACAACCCGCAGGACGAAAAGGTCTACTGCGCAAACTACGACGGCAACAACGTCACCGTGATTGACGCGGCAGCGGACTCGGTCACCGCCACGGTTGCCGGCGGGACCCATCCCTACGCTCTCTGCTACAATCCTCAGGCCGACAAGGTCTACTGCGCAAACTTCGGCAGTGCCGACGTTACCGTGATTGATGGTGCAACCGACTCGGTCGTCACAACGGTCCCCGCGGGAGGGGCGCCCGTTGCCCTATGCTGCAATGCGCAGGACAACCGCATCTACTGCGCAAACTCTGAGGGCGACAATGTCACCGTGATTGACGGCGCCACCGATTCGGTCATCGCGACGGTCGCCACCGGAGGCGGACCCGACGCCCTCTGCTACAACCCGACGGACAACAAGATCTACTGCGGGAACTACGGTAGTTACAGCGTGACCGTAATCGACGGCGCGACCAACCAGGTCGTTGCCACCACCAGTGTCGCCGGCGGGCCGGTAGCCATCTGCCACAACCTGGCGGCGGACAAGGTCTACTGCGCAAGCTACTCCTACGACTCCGTGACCGTAATTGACGGCGCGACCGATTTAGTCGTCGCCCGGCTCGCCGTGGGCCATGATCCGCAGGCCCTCTGCTGCGACCCTCAGGGGAACAAGGTCTATTGCGCGAACTACGGGAGCGACGACGTAACCGTGATTGACGGCGCAACCGACTCGGTGCTCGTCACCATCGCGGTAGGGAACCAGCCGCTGGCTCTCTGCCGCAATCCGCAGCAGAACCGCGTCTACGTCGCCAACTACTACGGCGCCAGCATCTCGGTGCTGCGCGATAGCGGTGGTACCGGGGTTGATGAAACGATGGACGATGGACGCGGGACGACGAACCCGGCACGAACCATCGTCCGCGACGTCCTCTTCCTGCCGCGGGGCGGGCTTGGGACACGATCCGGATTGTCCGACAATCCGGTCATGTCCAGCGCTGCCCTGCTCGACATCAGCGGGCGGAGAGTGTTGAAGCTCCACGCCGGCGCGAATGATGTGCGGGCGCTGGCCCCGGGCGTGTACTTCGTCAGAAGGCAGGGGTCGAGGACTCAAGGATTCGAGGATTCCAGTGTAACTAAGGTGGTGATTGCGAAGTAGGAGGGGCGTAACTTACTCCGACTGAGCTTGTTAGCTGCGTGCCGGCTCGCGGCTGCTGTCGGCCCGAGGCGACGGGATGGGTGTATCAGGCAGCCTCGCCCGGGGGTGTTCCAACCGGCGAGTATATATGATCGGTGGCCTTGAAGGCGTAGCCTGGGCCGGGTATTCCGGTCGGGCAACGCTTTCGAGGATTTCGGCCTTTCGCAGACAGGAGGTCTTTTGAAGAAGCTGTTCTTGCTCGCTGCGCTGGTTCCGGCGCTCGGCATGGCCCAGCCCGGCCCGGCGCCGTTCGACCCGGAGCCCTTCGCCATCGACACATCGATCGTGTCGATGCCGTTCTACTACAGTCCGACCACTCCGCGCGCGGCATTCGACGGCATCAACTACCTCGTGGTCTGGAACGGAACCTGGTACGGCTCTGAGGACAGCATCGTCGCCACGAGGGTCAGTCAGTCCGGCTCGGTTCTCGACCCGGGCGGCATTCGCCTCGGTACGGGCAAAGCGCCGGGCGTGGCCTTCGGTGGAGGCGTCTTTCTTGTGGTTTGGGAGGAGGACAGCGCCATCCGCTGTGCCCGAGTAAGCAGCGCGGGAGTCGTTCTGGACCCGCCGCTCGCCGTGACGAACGTGCATGGTTCGGCGCCGGCGGTTGCGTTCGACGGCACCGATTTCCTCGTGGCGTGGGGTGGCAATGACCTGTACGCGGCCCGCGTCTCGCCGTCTGGCGCAGTGCTCGATACCGCCGGAATACTTGTTTCCGGAGCGGCCGGAGTTCAGGAGTCTCCGGCCATCGCTTTTGACGGTGCCAATTGCCTGGTTACGTGGCAGGACATGCGGCAGGGCGGGTATCGCGACATCTACGGGGCGCGCGTCACTCCTTCCGGTACCGTTCTTGATACATCCGGCATCGTCATCTCGGCCGCCGCCTACTCGCAGTACTACCCCGCCGTTGCCTTTGACGGCACCAACTACCTGGTGGCGTGGCAGGACTATCGGACAACCGACTACGGTATCTATGCCGGCCGAGTCACGCCGGCCGGCGTGGTTCTCGACCCGAGCGGTGTGCCGATCGCCACCAGCGCCATCTACTCGCGTTATCCTTCAGTGACATTCGGCCAGGGTTACTACCTGGTCACATGGGAGCGAATGGACGACATCGACAGCACGGGAATCTGGGGCACGAGGGTTCTGACATCGGGTGTGCCGCTTGATACCGGCTTCTGCATCGGTCCCGCAGCCGCGGGCGTCGCGCCGGTCATCTTCGACGGCAGCCGGTACTTCGTATCCTGGGAAAAGGACGGCATCCGCGCGAACTGGGTCGATTCGAGCGGTCACGTGCAGAATCAGTCGGGCGCCGCCATCTTCGGCGCCGCCAATGACCAGCGCCAGCCCAATGCCGCTTTCAACGGTACCCACTACCTCGTTGTCTGGAAGGACGAAAGGCCGGGCGACACCGCCGACATTCGCGGCATCAGAGTCAGCCAGTCCGGCACGCGCTTAGACGCGCTCCCGTTCACCGTGTCCGGGGCTGGTAAGGCGCAGTTCAGCCCGGTCGCGGCCTCGAACGGCACCGACTTCCTCGTTGCCTGGTCCGACCGGCGCGGCGACACGTCCCGTGTCTACGCCGCCCGCGTCAGCCAGAACGGCCAGGTGCTCGATACGGCCGGCATCCGGGTGTGCAATGCGGCCGGCGAACAGACCCTGCCCGCAGTCGCGTACAACGGTACTGACTACCTGGTGGCGTGGCAGGATGAACGGAGCATCACTGCCGGTATTTATGCGGCGCGAGTCACTTCCGGCGGCACGGTGCGGGACCCGCAGGGCTTTCAGGTCTGCAACAGCCCATATTCCCAGGAGTCCCCGGGCGTCTCGTCTGACGGCTCCAACTGCCTTGTCGTCTGGGCCGACAGCCGGAACGGGAGCGACATTTTCGGCGCCAGGGTCGATGCGGACGGGCACGTGCTCGACTCGTCGGGATTCATGATTTCGCCGGATACCTTGAGCAAGGTCCAGCCGGCAGTGACGTATTGCGGCGACTGGTACTTCGTTGTCTGGTACCGCACGCCGCGCAGCCTCGACGGAGCATTCGTGTCCCGAGCGGGCAAGGTGATGGACACGGTAAACTCAATCTGGAACCAGAGCTCCATGCCGCGATACCCGACTACGGCATTCGACGGTGAGAATATCGCGGTTGCGTGGGAGAACTTCGGCGAAACCGACATCTATGCGGCAATCCTTGACCTGTCCCACCACCGCCTGGACACGTTCGCGCTCGCTGCCACGAGCGGCAGGGAGTACGGGCCGAAGCTCGCGGCCGGACCGCGCGGCCATATACTTGCGGTCTACTCCGGCTGGGTGGACACGACGGCGGGCAGGTCGTGGCGCTGCCAGCGCATCCTCGGCGACCTCACCGCCTTCAGCGGCATCGAAGCCGAATCCCCGACAACTCAGCGGCCGGCCCTCGCGGCATTCCCCAACCCTTTCCGCTCCCGCCTCACTATCTCTCCGGGTCACTTGACCACTGGACCACTCGACCACCTCTCTCTCCGCATCTTCGACTCGCAAGGCCGCCTCGTCCGTACTCTTGTCCCCTCGTCTCTCGTTCCTCGTCCCTCGTCGCTCTCCTGGGATGCCACTGATGTCCGCGGCCTTCCGGTTCCGGCCGGCGTCTACTTCATCACCGCGACGTCGGGCTCGACGACCGAAACCCGTCCCGTCACCCTTATCCGCAACTAAGGAGGAAGCAATATGAAAAGACTCGCTCTTCTCTTCCTGCTACCGGCCATGGCGCTGGCAGTGTATGACTACGCGCTCTTCGACCTGAACCACTGGAGAGCGCCGTTCTACAACGACGGGCGATGGGGTGTAGACACCATCGGCGCGGGCGCCGCCGGCGGAACATGGCCGCAGCCACTCCACAACTGTTACGTTTACGGCGCCGGTACGTGGCTCGGTGCCATCGTCGGCGCTTCACCTGCGGAAACGCTCTGCACCAAGTTCTACAACCCCAATTCGGGCGGCTCCGAAGCCTTTCCCACTCTGTGCCGATACTGGCGGGATGGCACCGGTGACTTCCGCGACCGCATCTACAAGTATCCGGGCGACTTTCCGCCATCTCACAGCCG
>CAZAKP010000106.1:5718-8830 GCA_964485845.1 uncultured bacterium
GTCGCAATCGCGCTGCTCGCCGCCCCGGATTCGCTGAGGTTGACCGCGTTCAAGCGGCTGACGCTCGACATCGACCCGGTTACCGACCCCACGCAATACCTGACCCTTGCCGGATACAACTACCGCACCGGCGAGTACAAGCCCTTTGACTCGACTGATGTCACGCCCGGGGACAAGCGATTCGTGATGGGGACCGGCCCGTTCGACATCGCGCCGGACTCGGTCGTGACCTTCTGGTACGTTGTTATCGGCTCGCCCTTCGGTACTGCCGGTCAGGTGCCGCATCTGCGCGACACCTCCGACCTCGCCCTGCGCTACAAGTGGGCGCTCGAGTTCTGGCGGCTCCTATTCGCCGGCATACAGGAAACGCCGAGCGCCGAACTCCGACCGACGAACGGCGTCACCATCCTCCGCGGTGTGCTCTTCCTGCCGCGGGACGGCGCGGGACATGACCCAAATGCCCGGCATTTGGGATCGTGTCCCAAGCCCGTAATGCTGGATGCCTCCGGCCGCAGAGTCATGCCCCTTCGCCCCGGCGCCAACGACGTCGGCTCCTTGAGCCCCGGCGTGTACTTCGTGCGGGGTACCCAAGCCCGGGCAGTCCGGAAGATCATCTTGACCAGGTGATCCTCCGATGTCTGATCCTCGACATCGACAGGAGGTCTTGTGAAGAAGTTGTTCTTGTTCGCTTTGCTCGCGCCGGCGCTTGTGCTGGCTATCTATGATATGGACACGTTCGACGTGAACCACTGGCAGACTCCGGTGTACAACGACGGCCGTTGGGGGATAGACGTGACGGTCGGCACCGGCGCCGCCGGAGGAATCTGGCCTCAACCTCTGCACAACTGTTATGTCTTCGGCGCGGGCCCGTGGTTTGGCGCCATCGTGGACTCCGCCGTGCCGGAGACTCTCTGCACCTTCATGTACTACCAGAACTCAGGCGGAACCGAGATGTCTCCCACCTTGTGCCGTTACTGGCGCGGCGGCACCGAAGACTCCCTTGACCGCGTTTACCGGTACGCCGGCGACTGGCCGCCGCCGCTGAGCCGCTTCCCGATGGCCCCGCAGGTGCCACGTTCGGACATGGAAATGTGGTGCGGCTTCGGCGACTCGCTGGCGGAGAACCACGTTCCTCCCGGCCGCCCTCTCGGTATCGATGTCTATACGACGGTGTACGGCTTCTCCGATTCGCTGGCCCGAGACTTCTTCTATCTGAAGTACGAACTCGCCAACTGCTCCGGTGAATCCTTGCGCCACGCCTACTTCGGGATGATCTTCGACGCCGACATTGGCCAATATACCGACGACATGACGGGCCTGATCCGTGACCGGCTCTTCCAGATCGGCCCGGATACCATCCGGGTGTCAAACACCGGCTACATGTACGACTACGACACTATTGAGAACCCGAGCAGTTGGTGGGAGTCGGGAACGCCGGGAATCGTCGCCGCCATGGTGCTGGGCACTCCCGATTCGCTCGGCCTGACCGCGTTCAAGAAGTTTCTCCAGTGCGACGAAGACACAGCCGTCGATGCGGAGCAGTACTTGAGTCTCGCCGGATACGATTACGGGACGGGAACCTACGCACCGTATGATACCATCGATACGGTTCCAGGCGACAAAGTGGAGCTGCTCGCCACCGGGCCCTACAGCATCGCTCCCGACTCGGTCCTGACGTTCTGGTATGTCATCATAGCCTCGCCCTGCTCCCTTGACTCACTGGCCATCCGCTGCAAGTGGGCACGCGATATCTACAACGATCGTCTCGCCGGCATCGCCGAAGAAACGCCGAACGCCGACGTACGAATGACGAACCAGGGAGCCACTCTTGTCCATCGTGTACTGTCACTGCCGGTTTTACCATCCACCATTCAGACTTCACTATTCGACATGACCGGCCGCCAGGTCATGGCGCTACGCCCCGGCGCGAACGACGTGAGCCGGCTCAGCCCCGGCGTGTACTTCCTGCGTCGGGCGTCCGGCACGGAGCGTGGTGCGTCGAGCGTGACCAAGGTCGTGATTGCGAGATAGGAAAGCATCATGAAAGCCGTCGGCGTGCCACTGATTGTCTGCTGCCTGTCGCTTTCAGTCGCGTCGCCAGTGCGGCCGTCCTTCAATCCTAGGGACGTGGTCCGTCATCTGCGCAGCAGCCGACCTCTGCCGTCAGCCGAGAGCGGGAGGCTGCCGGCGCTAGACGGCGAGTTCCTGGTCGACACCGGCGGCACGTACGTACCCGCGCCCGACAATCAGGCAGAGCCGGCGCTCGCCTCTGATGGCGAAAACTTCCTCGTGGTGTGGTCCGACTCCGGCAGCGCCGGCGCCTACAACATCTACGGTGCTCGGGTGACAAGCGACGGTGAGTTGCTCGACCCGGCAGGGTTTGTAGTCTCGTCGCCGACACTCAACCCATACCGGCCCACCGTCGCCTTTGACGGCGGGAATTTCCTCGTGGTGTGGGAGACCTACCCAAATGGCGGCTACAGCGACATCTACGGTGCGCGGGTGACACCGGCCGGCGTCGTGCTTGATACCGACGGGATCGCGATTTCCACCGCGGACTGGTGGCAGGTGTTTGCTGCCGTTGCCTTCGACGGCACAAACTACCTTGTGACCTGGGAAAACAGCACCGACGACTCCTGTTACATCTGCGGCGCGCGGGTTACGCCGGCCGGCATCGTGCTCGACACAGCCGGCATTCGTATATCGACTGCCGCCGGGTACCAGGCGTGTCCTGCTATTTCCTTTGATGGGACAGACTTCCTTGTAGCATGGATGGACACTCGGAACGACAGCGCCTACGACATCTACGGGGCGCGGGTGACGCCAGCCGGAGTATTGCTCGATACAACCGGCATCGCTATATGCCCCGCGACCGGATACCAGTGGTACCCCGCCCTTGCCTTCGACGGCTCGAACTACCTTGCAGAGTGGGGAGATGCCCGCAGCGGTAGCAGTTGCGATGTCTACGCGGCGCGCATAACGCCGCAGGGTGAGGTGCTCGACCCCTCGGGCATCGCCATTACGCGGTCGACGTACAATGCATACGTTTCAGCCGTTGCCTACGATGGCGACAACTTCCTCGTAACGTGGCAGGAGTATAGCGGCGGCAGCG
>CAZAKP010000106.1:8930-10507 GCA_964485845.1 uncultured bacterium
GCGGCAGCGAGATCCACCTGCGGTGCACACGCGTGACGCGGGACGGGCTGGTGCGCGACCCGGCGGGCATTGTCATTCTGCGGGCGGTCAACTACGCGCAGGATTGCCCGGCCGTGGGCTTTGATGGCGCCAGCTTCCTTGTAGTGTGGCAGGACAGCACGTGGGGCATCTCCGGGGCGCGAGTGACGCCGGAGGGAACGATGCTTGACCCGGCGGGGTTCCTCATCGCACAGACCGGTTGGACCCAGTCGCATCCGGTCGTGGCCTTCGGCGGTACGAACTACCTCGTCGTATGGCAGGACTCCTGCGGCAGCCAGGGGTGGAACATCAGCGGAGCGCGCGTGACCCCTCAGGGCGAGGTGCTTGACTCTCCCGGTTTCGCTATCGCGCAGGCGGGCTCGGACCAGTGGCTGCCGGCGGTAACCTCCGACGGAACGAACTGCCTGGTGGTGTGGCAGGACGACCGCAGCGGCAACACGTGGGCAAACATCCGGGGAGCGCGAGTCTCGCCAGATGGAACGGTGCTCGACTCCGCGGGCATCGTTATCTCAAACGCGGCCCACGACCAGGGCCATCCGGCCGCCGGCTTTGACGGCTTCAACTATCTGGTCGTATGGCAGGACGGTCGGAGCGGCACCGGGCACGATATCTACGGTACGCCGGTGACGCGACAGGGCAAGGTACTGGGCGACAGTGGTTTTATTATCTCGCAGTCGGCGGCGGACCAGTACACGCCCGCGATTTCCTTTGACGGAGCGAACTACCTCGTGGTGTGGCAGGACGGACGCAGCGACGTCGACCACGATATTTACGGAGCGCGGGTCACACCCCAGACCGTCGTGCTCGACACGTCGGGCATCGCCATGTCGACGGCAGCCGGCGACCAGAACTGTCCGGCACCGGCTTTCGACGGCACGAACTACTTCGTAGTGTGGCAGAGCGGTACCGGCGGGGATTGGGACATCGATGGGACACGGGTCTCGCCCGCGGGGACCGTATTTGATGGCGGAGCGGTCGTCAGCCAGCGGGGAGACCAGTTGTACCCAAGCCTCTGCTCTGGCGGCGACAACATGCTTCTAGCGTATCAGGCGTGGACCGATACGGTCGGAGGCAAGGTCTACGATGCTGACCGTATCTGGGGCAAAATGGACCCAGATCCCGCCATTGCGGAAATGCCAAGCGCCGAACTCCTACCGTCGAACGGAGCCACCATCCTCCGTGGAGTGCTGGTGCTCGACGCAGCAGAAGCAGCAGACAGTAGACAGCAGGCAGTAGACAGGGCGGAACTGCGGGACGTTGCGGGGCGGGCGGCAATGAAGCTGCAGCCGGGGGCGAATGACGTGCGGGCGCTGGCGCCGGGGGTGTACTTCATCAGAGGACCGAAGACCGAGGACGGAAGACCGGGCGTCGTCCGCAAGGTCATTGTCACGCGCTAGCGCGGCCGCACGTTGGGGAAAACACTACCCAAGCTCCGGCCTCGCACGAGCACGGGGAAATAGGGGTCCTTGGGAAAGACCGGGAATTGGGAATTCCGGGGACACAATAAAAGATTAGTAACCGTGGCCGTCAGTTCAACA
>CAZAKP010000107.1:0-10427 GCA_964485845.1 uncultured bacterium
CGTGCGGCCTTGAGGTTGTGGAACCCGGCGCTGCGGATAAGCGGAGCCAGTTCGGCAGGGGAGAGCCGCGCGAGGCGCCTGAGCGTGAGCAGGCGGCGAGACTCGAGCACGGCGATTGCTTTCTCAACATTGGTCCAGGCGGTGTTTTGAGTGAGGATTGCACCGACCGCTATCTCAAGCGAAGTATCGCCGGGCCACCAGTGCTGCGGCCCGAATGACCGATAGAGGCGCGCGTAGATGAGCCGGAGCCGCTTTCCGGCAATCGATCGCTCGATAGCTCCGTCCCTTGATCTCTGCCGCGCGCCGAGCTAGCGTCGCCGCGAGTGCAGGGCGCACGGGGCCTTCGGTTCGCTGCCGGCGATGAAGACCTCGTAGCGGACGAGCGGACAGGACGGGGTTGCGAGCTGTCCGGTCTGCTCGCAGACAGCGGCGGTGACGATGCTGTCCGGGACCGGGAAGCTGTCGGAGGATGTCGAGTCCGGCCGGACGGTTTTCATGAGGTCGGCCCAGACCGGGGCCGCGATGGCGCCGCCGGTTGCGCCGTTGAAGATGGTCTTCTTCTTGTCGAACCCGATCCACACGCCGCAGGTGATGTCCGGTGTGAAGCCGATGAACCACGCGTCCGCAAAGTCGTCGGTCGTACCGGTCTTGCCCGCGGCCGGCCCCTCGTAGCCGAGCTGGCGGACGGCCGTCGCGGTCCCTTCGTTGACAACGCTCTGCATCAGGTTGGTCATCACGTACGCGGTCTGGGGTCGAAGCACCGGCTGCTGCTCCGGCCGGTTCTCCTCGAGGACTGCGCCGTGCGCATCCTCGACGCGGGTAACCATAATCGGCTTGACCCGGATGCCGTCGTCGGCGAGCGTATTGAAAGCATCGACCATGTCGAGGAGCGTGACCTCGACTGAGCCAAGCGCGAGCGAGTAGACCGGCTGCAGCACGTTGGTGATGCCCATGACATTGGCGTAATGGGCGACGAGCTCGGGCCCGATCCTGGTTATCAGCCGGACCGCCACGAGATTGCGCGACAGCGCCAGCGCCCGACGCATGGTGATGCGGCCGAGGAACGTGCCGTCGTAGTTGTGGGGCTGGTAGTCGGGCTGGCCCGCGATCTTGATGGTCAGGGCCGAATCGAGTTCGATGTCGGCAGCCGTCATACCGTTGTCGATGGCGGCGGTCCACACGAAGGGTTTGAAGGCGGAACCGGCCTGTCGCTGGGCCTGGGTCGCGCGGTCGAACTCGCTGTGCTTGTAGTCGCGGCCGCCGATGAGAGCGCGGATGTACCCGGTGCGTACGTCCATCGCGAGCAGCGCTCCCTGCAGATATTTGGGCGGGCCGATGGTCGAGTCGCGCTTCGCCATTGAGTCGTACCGGGCGAGAGTCGGCCTCAGGCTGTAGTCCTTCTCCAGTTGCCGCAGGCGCGACAGGAGGGCCAGGTTCGCGGCCTGCTGCAGGTCAAGGTCGAGCGTCGTGTAGATGACCGCGCCGGACTTATAGACGAAGTCGGCCCCATACCGGTCCATCATGTAGCGCCGCACATCTTCGACGAAGTAGGGGGCGAGGTTACCGCCCTGGCCCGGGGGCAGGACCGCCAGCGGCTGCTTCAGTCCCTTGTCGAGTTCCTTCTGGGTGATGCAGCCGAGGCGGAACATCCTGGTCAGGTAGAAGTCCCGCCGTGTGAGCAGGCGGTCCGGATGGTTGTACGGCGAATACGCCGAAGGGTTGGCGAGCATTGCGCCGAGGGTCGCGCACTCGACCGGATTCAGGCGGGCCGCGGTCTTGCCGAAGTACTTCTCGGCCGCCGCTTCGACGCCGTAGACCGAGCCGCCGAACCATATCTGGTTGAAGTACAGCTCGAGGATTTCGGATTTTGAGTAGCGCCGCTCCAGCTCGACCGCAAGCACCATTTCCTTCACCTTGCGGCTGACGCTTCGCTCCGGGGTCAGGAACATGGAGCGGGCAAGCTGCTGAGTGATGGTCGAGGTGCCCTTGATGCCGCCGCGTTTGACCGTGCTCAGCACGAGGCCGGGCACGCGGGCGAGGTCGATGCCCCAGTGCGAGTAGAACCGCTTGTCCTCGATTGCCACCACGGACTTGCGGAGACAGCCCGGGATGGATTCAAGCTGGACCGGGCGGCGCTTCTCCTGGAAGAAGTCGAAGATGACCCGGCCGCGGTAGTCGAGGATGCGGGTCGAGGCCGGCGGCCGGTAGTTGGCGATGCTCTCGGCCGAGGGAATATCCGAGAACAGGCCGGCAGCGGCGAGTTGCGGAAGGAACGTTGCGACAATGAGCAACGTGCGCATCAGCTTCATAGTGAAAGTGAACGGCTAGCGGTCAGAAGCCAGAGGCCAAAGGTCAAGTGTCAGAAGTCAGATCCTGGATGCCCGATCACTCGATCCCTTTATCCCTTTGTCCCTTGATCCCTGCTCCTAGATGGACTCCGCCAGCAGTTCGGCAACGTCCTTGATGCGGATCTTCGACTCGGAGTCGGTCGTCTTGACCGCGTCTTCAAGGGTCAGGGTGCAGTAGGGACAGGCGGTAGCGAGAATCGTGGCGCCGATGTCGATGGAGTCGGTCACGCGGGTCTCGGCCAGCCGGCCCTTGCCGGCGGACTCGAACCACATCCGTCCGCCGCCGCCTTCGCAACATAGGCTCGTCTCGCGCGAGCGGTCGAGTTCGACGAATCGGTCGCCGGCCAGTTTGGTCAGCGCTACGCGCGGCTCTTCAAACACCTTGTTCTGCTTGCCCAGATAGCACGGGTCGTGATAAGTCACGACTTCCTCAAGCGGGCGCTGCGGCTTGAGCTTTCCGGCCTCGATAAGTTCGGCGAGCAACTGAGTGTAGTGCATCACCGGCACTTCGATGCCGGGGTAGTCGTTCTTGAAGGCGTTGAAGCTGTGAGGAGAGGTGGTCACAATCCGTTTGGGGCCGCGCTCCATGATGAGCTTGGTGTTCGAGTCGCGCAGCTCCTCAAACATCCCCTGCTCGCCGATGCGCTTTTGCTCACTGCAGCAGCAGGTCTCTTCCTCGCCGATGACCCCGAACTCTATTCCGGCTGCACGCAGCAACTTGACCAGAGCCCTGGCCGCAGGCTGGCAGCGCGGGTCATAGGCATTGGTGCAGCAAACAAAAAGCAGAACGTCGGTCTTGTCCCCGGGCTTCAGTACCGGCAGGTCAAGCCCCTCTGCCCAGTCCATCCGCCTCTCGCGGCCCCGGCCCCAGGGATTGCCCTGCAGATAGGTGCTCTCCAGCGCACCCTGAATCTGGGTCGTCATCCGGCCGCTCTCGATAATCTTCGAGCGCATCTCGACCACGAGGTCGGAAGGCCGTACCGCTTTGGGGCACCGTTCGGTGCAGGTCGAACAGGTCGTGCACTCCCAGAGCCCGAGTTCCTCTGCGGTCATACCCTGACAGAGGTCGTTCAGATAGCAGTAGACGAGCTTGCGCGGGTTCAGGTTCGATTTCATCGAAACCGGGCAACCGCCCGAGCACCGGCCGCATTGGATGCACGACTCTAGTTCGAGAGTATCGGTTGACATGGGCTTGTATTGTAGGTGGTTAGCCTCATAAGTCAAGGAAACGGAAGGGACTGACAGGACGTGAAGGACGAACGGGACGGACAGCTACCTGCGCTCGCGCCGCATGCGGTAGAGACGCTCGGTCATTCCGCCTTCCTCGAGAAAGCGGCGGTCGAGGTGACGGAGCTGCTGGTCGAGCAGGTAGTTGGTCTGGTTGACCAAGCAGATCAGGCAATTGGCAGCCGTTTCCGCGTTGCCTTGTTCGACGTGGGTCCGGTAGGTCTTGTACGTCCTGTCCCGTGCCCACGCCAGCCCCCTGATGCGCTGCTTCCGCGGGTCGTCTTTGCCCCATTCCTCAAGGCCTCGCTGCCGCAGGAAGTCCTCGTAGTCCTGCAGCAGTTCCTCGAAACTGGCACGGGCCACGCCGACCAGCTTCAGTTCGGTTTTCCGCGACGTGCCGGAGGCCATGCTGCCCTCGGCGATGTTCTGTTTGCCTGACCGAGCGGCTTGCACCATCTGGTCGTGCGTGCGCGAGCGCCTGTCGATGAACCGGTCGCAGAAGGCCACCGTCGCATCGTACACGATTGCAGCATTCTGGAATGACTTGAGGTCGCGGTATCCACCGTGCTTGGGAATTAGCGACTCGCCGGATTCCGGATTCTCTGTCACGTCAGGGCATCACCGTCGAGCGCGGCGGGGTCTCGGTAGGCGGACCGACGCGGCGTCCACTGCAGCACCGACCGACCGGTCGTCGATCGTGATGTTCTGCTCGGAATAGATGTCCTCGAAGCGCTCAATCCAGGCGCGGATCCTGTAGGTACCGAGCGGAAGTGGGTAGGGGATGGTGTCGACGTAGTACACCAGTGGGAAATCCAGCGTGTCGACACGGGAGGCGAGTGGGTCGAGCGTCAGGTGCGAGATTGCCAGATAGGTGCCGCCGTCGAACTTCCTGATTCGCGCAACGCCTTCGCTGTCGTAGACGTCGACGTGGTACTGACCCAGCGTGGCGAACTGCACGTCGATGGATCGCTGCGTCTTGTTCACGAACGTGAGCGTCCCCGTGAACGACTCGCCGGACTCGTAGGAAGGCTTGTCGGAGTGGAGTATCATTTCCAGGTCACTCGGTGATGGGTGCGATATCGGGCCGCAGCCGGCCATAATCAGCAACACAGCAGCGGCCAATCCGGCGCGGCCAGTCGCACTGGTGATGCGGTTCATTGCTGTCGCGAGAATATGCATGTCAGCGAACACCGACGGCTGGGCCGGGTGTCATCGTAAGGGATGGGATTCCGGCATGGCAACGTAGTAGTCCCGGATGTTACCCTTTTCATCAACGCTCGATGCTCCATCGAACTGGTTCCGCAGCACATCGAAGTGCCATTCTTCTTCCTTCCCGTCTATCCTGACCTTCAGTTGAGCGGCATCGGTCGCCCATTCTTCCAGCTTCTTCTTTTTCGCGCCGAGGAAGGTGATCTCGTGGTGTTCAATTCCAATGGCCGCAACGACGAGAGGTTTGGCTAGCTCGATGATGTTCTTGTCGGTTACCTTCAGCCCGTTGTCTCGGAGCAGCAAACCGAAGCCACTGGGCATCGGGTAGCGCCCGCCGCCGTCAATCGCCATCAGGTAGGGGGGCGGGGGTGAATAGTTGAAATAATGACCAAGGTAGAATCGAGCAGTCGGGAAGACTCGCGTCAGCGGTGCCGCCGTGACCTCGACGAATCCGAATATGCTCGCAAGTCCGTTCGTGTCATTCTGAAGCGAGGCCAGATAGCCGGGTACCATCTCGGGGAACTTGTGGAGGATAGCCATGATTTCGCTCGTCGAGAGCGGTCGCGTGGTGACTCTGACCGTGTCCTCCTTCGGCGGCTTGCGGCCCCATGCCGCGGCTAGAGAGAAGACGAGCAGCACAAGCATTGCGGCGGCCAATCCGGCGCGGGTTTGTCTCGGGCGCGGCTCCATCACGATGGGATTCTAGACTCCATGGGCGCGGGTGTCAACGTAGCGCAGGAGAGAGGCTCGTGGCGCGATGCGTAGCGCGGAAGAACCCGCCGGTCACCGGGCTGGGGAACAAGCTCTCCTGTAGGCCCGGACATGAGTCCTCCCAAGAGCCGGGACAGGAGCTCTCCCATAGGTCGGGGGATGAGTCCTCCCCTGAGCCCGGACAGGAGCTCTCCGAGGAGCTGTGACAGGAACCCTCATAGGAGCCCGGAGATGAACCATCCGATGAATCCGGACAGGAGCCCTCGGATGAGCTGGGAGATGAGCCCTCCCGTGAGCCCTGACTGTAGCCGAGGGAGGAACCCGGACAGGAGCCCGGAGATGAGCCCTGATAGTAGCCCTCAGAGGAGCTCGGAGATGAACCCGGACCGCAATCCCCCCAGCGCGGGGGTGGATTCTGACAAAGGCGAACCAACCAATTCACCCGCCGTTGTTTATCTGATTTTCCGGCTTGACGACCATTCTACAGCGCTGTAGAATTTGCCTCAAATGAAGAGGTCGCCCGACACCTTCGTTTTCACCTCCGAACTGGGCTCCAGGCTTCGGGATTTGCGGTTGAAGGCCGGCCTGACGCAGATGGAGCTGGCGCGAGCCATGGGTCGGGCCGGGAAGAGTGCCGGCAATCTGGTGAGCAGACTTGAGAAGGGCGATGAGCGCTATCCGTCGTTCGGGCTTGTCGCCGACTTCCTGCGTGGCTGCCGCGCCGGGTTCAGGGATGTCACCGACATTCTCGACCTCTACACCAGCCTGCCGACAGCGCAGGATAAGGTCTACGATGTAGTTCTGACCCGCGCAGTGTCCGGGGTGTTGCCGAAGTGGCAGACCCCGGTCATAGAGTACGACCGGCAGTTCGACCGGCCCGTGACCCAGGTTCCCGCGAAGAAGGAGCCGGCCATGCCCGACCGACTGAAGCGGCTGGAACGGGCGCGCAAGAATGCGGCAGCAGCGCGGCGGCGGTACTTCTACGGCGAGTATCTCAAAGTCGCCGTCAACAAGACCGGGTTGAAACCAACCATGACCGTGATTGAGCCGCTATTCAAACACGGGTTGGAGTGGTTTGGCATTCTCTATCGCACGCGCGATGCCAAGCCGGGGAAGAGGGAGAAGCTGCTGGCCGAATCTGAGGCCGGGTTTGCGAAGGCGAGCGGGTTTCCGCTGGATGCCATCCGGAAGCTCGAAGACGGCGTGCGTCGGCGCTTCGCAGAGCTGGAGATGGCCGGAGAGCTCAACTGGCTGCCGAACCTGAGCCTTGAGGAGTACGAGGCAGGACTTCTGGCTCCGGTCCGGAAGTTGAGCTTCAAGCAGGAGCAACACCGCGAACTCGTGAACCGACTCCATGAACACGACGTTGCTCGCAAGGCAGCAACTGAGAAAGTGTGGGCCGAGGTGCAGCCATTGCTGGACGAGGCGGGCGTGCCGGGCGACCGGCGGGTGGTCTATCGCGGCTTGGTCGGACCCTGCTGCAAGGCGGCGCTAGACTTTGAGCCGGGAAGCAGAGGGGAGAGGGTGCAATTGGACGAGTACATCCTCGCGCCACTATGGATCAGCCGCGGGCTCGACCAGGCGCTGGCAGAGAAGCTCTGCGGCGTCATGCTTCCCCGCTTCCGCGAACTGGCGAAGTCCTTCCCGCCCGACCCGAGACCGAAGAGATAGAGTTCATGGGTTCTCGGGTTCGCTGGCTCAGGCCGGAATCGACCGTCCGGCCTTGCGCCAAACGTTTGACAACATGCGAGGGCCGCCGATAATCATGCGTTCAGGAGGTGCCATGAAGTATGCTTCCGTGTTGCTCGCACTCGGCTGCCTTGTGACAGCCGTCTACCCTCAGTGGCTGGAGGCGACGATCCAGCTAGATTCGGGTTCTGCTCCGTACGCTCTCTGCTACAATTCCCGGGACAACAAGGTGTATTGCGCGAACATCGGCGCAAACACCGTCACCGTGGTGGATGGCGCGACCAACGCGGTCATCACGACGTTTGCGGTGGATTCTCTACCCTATGCTCTGTGCTACAACTCGCAGGACAACAAGATCTACTGTGCCAACCACTACGGTCACACCGTGTCGGTGATCGACGGCGCGGGAGATTCGGTCATGACAACGCTGCCGGCAGGTCGAATCCCCTACGACCTCTGCTACAATCCTCAGAACAACAAGGTCTATTGTTCGAGCGAGGGCAGCGATAACGTGCTCGTTGTGGATGGAGCTTCGGATACCGTCATGGAAACCATCACCGTTGGGACCACACCAGAGGGCCTGTGCTACAACCTGACAAGCAACAAGGTGTACAGCGCCAACGTGGCCAGCCGTACCGTGACCGTGATAGACGGTGCGACGAACGCAGTCATAACTTCGGTCGGTGTAGGCTCGAATCCGCACACGTTCACCTTGAACACATTCAATAACAAAGTCTACTGCGCGAATGCATTTTCATCCAACGTAACCGTGATAGACGGAGTAACAGATGGAGTTCTTGCCACGGTTATGGTTGAATGGTGGCCGCGGGACCTATGCTACAACGATCATGACAACAAGGTGTATTGTGTCTGTCAGGAAGACACGGGCGTTTTTGTGATTGGCGGCACGACGAATACCGTGGTTGCACACATGGCAACCGGGTATCGGCCCTATGGGTTGTGTTACAATGGGCAGAATAACAAGGTGTATTGCTCCAACTGGGCCACCAACACCGTTTCGGTGATTGATGGTTCGACCGATTCGGTCATCGAGTCGATCGATGTTGGCCAAGGCCCGCAGACTCCCGTGTGGAATCCAATCGAGAACCGGATGTACGTAGCCAACAGGAATAGCTCAACTATTTCGGTCCTGCGCGACTCGGGTGGGGGGATAGAGGAGATCCCCAAGCCGCATGCCCGAAGCCGCAAGCTGGAAGCGACGGTGATCCGCACCGTGCCAGCCGGTGCCGTCGCCTTCGACGCGATGGGACGGAGGGTGCTCAGCCCGAAGTCCGGTGTCTATTTCGTTAGGGATGAGGGGCGTGGGGCGGGGGACGCGGTTCCGATCCGCAAGGTCGTAATCCAGAAGTAGCAGCAAGCCTCAAGCCGCACGCCGCAGGCCCCGGTCAGAATCCATACAATCTGCGTCATCTGCGTAATCTGCGGATGAACGTGCCTGCGTCCGGAGCCGGCTTGGGACACGATCCCAATTCCTCGGCGGAATTAGGTCATGTCCCGCGCCTACGGTTGCAGGCGAGAGATGGTTTCGCGGGCGACGGCGAGGCGGAGGAGGTCAGTCGATGACGGCGGGCTTGGGACACGATCCGAAACCGTCGAGCCGGTTTCGGTCATGTCCCGCGCCTTGCGCAGCCACTCGGCGATAGGCGGGATGGTGCCGCCGTGGATGCGCACCGAGCGGTTGACCGTTTCGGTCAGTACCTTCTGAGCCTGCAGTTTCACCAACATCGAATCGTAGTCGACCTTCTTGCCTTCCGCGGCCAGCCAAGCCGTGTGATACACCAGCCAGCGTAGGGCCTCGATGTCGCCGGCCATGTCGGCGAGCGTCTGCTGAATCGACGCGCGTTCGGAGATGTGAGTGCCCATTGAGGTCCAGTCGTGGGCATACTGGGCGCTGACTTCGAGCAGGCGGTCGCAGGTACCGAGTATCGCCGCGGCCCGAATGATGCGAGTGAGCGGGAACCACTTGCGGCCAAGGCTCAGTGCCTTGCCCGGAGTTCCGAGAACCTGCTCGGCGGTAACGGCGCAGTCCTTCAGGGTCAGCAGATTGCCGGTGAGCGTGGTGCCCGGAGCACCGGAGTCCAGAATCAGGCAAATAGGACCAATAGGACCTGCAGGACCTATTCCGGAAGCAAAGACCAGGTAGAAGTCGGCCTTGGGTTTGGCCAGCAGCTTGGCGCCGTTGAGGACGTAGCCGCCGTGGGCCTGTGTCGCCGCCGTCGCCATCTTGGCGGGCGCGCCAAAAGGCACGGGCTCGTCGAAGGCCACCGAATAGGTCTTGGAGCCTTCGACCACCGGCGCGAGGTACTTGGACTTCTGAGCGTCCGAACACTCGTAGAGTATGGGCGTGAGCTCGCCCCATTCGACCGGGATGATAGTCTGCCCGAGTTCGTCGGCAATCAGGCAGGTCTCAATCGGGCCAAGCCCACCGCCTCCGAATGCCTCAGGCACACCCGCGCTGTAGAGGCCCATCTCCTTGAGGCTGCCGGTAGCCGCCTCGACGATGGTCGTACGCTCAGCCGGGTCTTTGGCATTGAGGAACTTGGGTTCCTGGGGGAGCAGGTCGCGCCGCACGAACTCGTATGCGGTCTGGCGGACCATACTAGCATCTTCGCCGAAAGTGAAGTCCATGTTAGAAAAGGGACAGAGGGATAAAGGGATAGAGGGACAAAGTGGGCATCAGGATTTGCGGGTGTAGTCGGGGAGGAGGAGGGGAGACTTGACGTCGGAGCCGAGGCCTTTGGCCGCAAGCTCCTTGCGCCAACGTTCGACATGGGTGAGCCCCAGTTGCAGGTCGCCCGTGCGCTCTCTCGCGACCTTGGCTGCCGCGACCCCGGCCCTGCGACCGAATACCACAACGTCCAGCAAGGAGTTACCCATCAGTCTGTTACGGCCATGGACTCCACCGGACGCTTCGCCGGCCACGAGCAGGCCCTTCACATTGGTGGCACAGTCGGCGGTGATTTCCACGCCGCCGTTCTGGTAGTGGAGAGTGGGGTAGACGAGCATCGGTTCTTTGGCGATGTCGATGCCGTGCCGGCCGAACTGGCGCACCATGGCCGGCAGCTCGCGCTTGACCGTGCCCGCACCGCGCCGGATCTCGATCATCGGCGTGTCGAGCCAGACCGCCTGCACCGCGGTCGGCGTGGTAACGCACTTGTTCAGGCTACACTCGCGGATGATGGCCGACGCGACGACGTCGCGGGTCTCGAGCGGGAAGATGAA
>CAZAKP010000108.1:0-10356 GCA_964485845.1 uncultured bacterium
CCGGGTCGATGCTCGTCTGGTAGTAGGAAACGAAGAAGGTGTCGTAGTTGACGTTAATTGCCGGGTCAAAGATGACCTCGTTTTTGTAGAGGTTGGCCCAGACTGCGGTGTGGAGCTTGCCCACCCAGACACCGACCTGGGTTCCGGGCGCGCCGCCGCCGCCGTCGTTACCGTAGATTCTGACCTCGGCGTCGTAGTCCGCACCCGAGAAACTCGAAAGGTAAATCACGGCCTTGTTGATCGCCAGCGGCTTGGTCGGCGCGAGGAACCGCGTCGCAAGCTCACTGCCGGCCGATACCCAGGAGATGGCGTTGTCGAACGTCCCGTCGTTGTAGGACAGGCACTCCGAACCCCACGCCGTGACCTTGATGCGGCCACCCTTCGAGTCGTTGTTCGGGTTGCCGTCCGCGCCAAGCTCGGTCCGCATCGTATCCACGTAGATTCCCTCGCTCGGCGACGTGATCCAGAACGGGAAGTCGACCGTGTCGGTCTGACCGACCGCGAGGTCGGTGCTGACAACCTGGTTGTAGACCGTTGTCCCGCTCGCGCTGTCCTTGATGAGGCAGCGAACCGGCACTCCGTTCTGCGCCTGATTGCCGTAGTTCTTGACCTCGGCTCTTGGCCAGATCGTATCGCCGTAGGCGTAGAACGGATCGACCGGAGCCACGATCTTGCTGACCCCGACATCCGCCGGTACCGGGATATCGAGCTGGAAGTACTCGGCACTGTCGGTAACGTACGCGTCCGAGGTGTGCCGGCCGCCCCAGACCCACATGCCGGCCACGCCGTTGACGCCGGCGCTACCCGGTATCAACTCGACCGCGTGGTTGCGCCGGGACCAGACGAGATTCGGGAAGTTGGTCCAGGTGTTGGTCAGGGTATTGTAGATGTAGCAGGTCGAGTCCTCGTTGGGCCAGATGCCCCGGCCGGGCACCACGAATTTCTGGGCCATCGGGCTGCCGTTCCCGTAATAGGGTGAGCCGAGACTGAACCCGATGCCGCGCGACTCGCCGTTGATGTCGGGCATGTCGGCGATGGCGCTCCAGCCGCCGCTCGGGTTCAGGGTGTTGAATTTGTAGGACTGTTTCTTGGCATACAGGGCGGCGCCGTCGTACGTATCGCCGCCGCAGGCGTAGACAAACGAGTCTACCACCGCACCGATCATGTAGCCGCGGGCCAGCGGCAGGTTGCCGAGCTGGGTCCAGCGGCTGCCGGCAGCAGCCAGCGGATCGTATACAAACGAATGATTGGTGCAGTAGGGCGAGTAGGACGTGTGGATGCCACCGAACGTGTACAGCTTGTTCCCGCAGCCGACAGCCCCACCGGGCATGCAGGTGTAGCCGCCGACCGAGTCCTTGTAGGGGTCGGTGGTCACGGTGCGGACCGTGTTCGACCGCGGGTAGTACACCTGGACATCCGGGATCATTGCGCCGGCGCTGTTGCGGCCGCCGATGACATAGAGACCGTACGTGTCACCCGCTGCCAGGTTCCAGTTGTCCTTCAGAACCACCACATCGTAGTTGGATATGGGTGTCGTCAGGGCCTTGGCCATGTCGGCATAGGTCTGAGTTGCCGGGTCGTAGGAGTAGATCTCCCCGCTGGTAGTGCCGTCGTACAGCCGGCCGCCCAGGAAGTAGACCTTGTTGGTGCCGGGGAAGTACGCGCCGTCAAACCGGGTGTAGCGGAAGTTGGACTGAGGGCCCACGACCCAGGTGCTCGCGTCGAGTTCCGGGACGTTGCCGGGTAGCGGCATCGCCGTTTTCCCCTGCATGATATCGGCCCACGCTCCCATTGGTCCAGGGATAGCCGGCAGCGCCTTGGGCGCCTGTGTCGGTTTGCCGTACCGGACCTCATCGTCAGGTGTCACCTGCCCGTCCCAGCCAAAGGGCCGCTCGGCCATGGCAACACCCGCAAGGAGCAGTATACAGACCACTGTTACTGCATTGCGCATGCTTAGCCTCCTTCGTGGCTAGTTTGTTGCCGCGTTGTCACACGCGGCACTCGGACGTTGTTCCGGACTACGGTATGGTTTGCCGACAGGCCCGGCAAAATCACGCCGTGCCGGACGCGGTCTGCTCAGATGGCGATTCGGATGCAACCCAAGGGTCGGTAAGCCTCATTATGCCGCCTCTCCTTGGCCTGCCAAGCAAAGCATTGGCCGCTTGGTCGGATGCAGGATTGACAGCGAAAACCAGGTGGCTAGACTGGCCCTGGTCAGCAGGGCTGAATTCACAGTATTGCACGTAAGGAGGTCTGTGTGAGAAAGCTGTCAGTCAGTCTCGCCGCTGTCTTTGCGCTTCTGGCGATGGCGCCGACCGCAGCCGGTGCGCTCGTGATTACCGGCTACCTCAAAACCAACGCCGAGCCGGTGATCATCGACTCGGCCTTCTTCCAGGCCGGCGGTCAGGACACCTGGTTCACGACTACCGGCTGGCAATGCGCCGCGAATGATTCAGACAACTTCGAGTTCCCGGAATTTCCCGAGTTCCCCACCGATGTCAAACTCGCCGCCAAATTCGACGGGAACCCGCTCGTTCAGGATTTCCCGGGCCCGAGTCGTGCAGTCTGGTACCCATTCTGGGATCCTCACGATGGGACCATGGCGATGTTCGACGCGCCGGAGGGAATCGAAGAAGGCACGCGCAACCCGGTCGGGCTTTACCTCGTTGTCAGCCCGAGCGTGGTTCGCGACGGCGCGGTCATTCTGACTTCCGGTGTCGGAAACCTGGAACTCGTAGACGTGACCGGCAACACAGTCCGCACCTTCCCGGCGGCCGCCGAGGTACGCTGGACAGCGGACGATGACGACGGCCGGACCTTGCCCGAAGGCATCTATTTTTGCCGTCTGGCCGCGGCTCGCAGTACAATCGTTCGCAAGCTGACGATCGCCCGCTAGGCACCTCAGGGACGGCATTCGTTCGGAGGGACGTGCCCGCCGCGCGTCCGCTCGATTTGTCGCCCGCCGGGAGGCCGGACCGCACGTGTCGATACGAGCTTCGTTGCCGACCATTGATTGATTGACGATTTGCGGACTGGCTGGCGGCTTCGACTACGGAAGCCGCGAGCGAGCTAGTTCGACGCCGTCGGCCAGGGACGACGCCGGCGCAACTGATCGATGCGGTCGAGCATGTCGGCAGCGCCTTCGTCCGACGCGAGCGCCTGCTTCAGCAGCTCCTGCATCCGCTCCCGGCCAAGGGCGTCATCGCATCTTGACATACCCAGTAGTACCTGCAACTGGCCGCCGCTTGCTCCGATTGACAGCAGGATGCTCAGAGCCTCCACCAGATTCGGTACTGCCTGGCTGGGCGCGCTCCTCTTGTCCAGGATGAGTCCGATGTTGCCGAGCTCGGTGGCCATGGCCAGCCGGAAGCCGACTCGCCGCGCCCCGGCCAGCGAATCTTCGTGGAATCGGAGCGCCCGGTCGAGGTCGCCCTTGTCGTAGTAGACGCTGCCGATGCTCCCGAGCTCGATCGTGTAGCCGACATTGTCCCCGATCTGGCGCGCCTTTTCGATCACCTCTGCATAGAGCTCGAGCGCCTTTTCAAGCTCGCCACTGTCGTGACGAACGCTCGCGGTGTTGCCGAGACCGCTGACTATGCCCAGGTCGTCGTTGATCCCGCGCGATATCGCCAGTGCGTCTTCGTGCGACTTGAGCGCGTCGGCAAGCCGGCCATTGGAATGCTGGACGTTGCCGATGTTACCGAGGCAGAGAGCCACCAGCGGCTGGTTGCCTAGCTCCCGGACGATCCCGAGGGCCTCGTTGAGATAGGTGAGTGCACTGCCGAATTCGCCGTATTCGTGGTGAATCACCCCGATGTTGGCAAGGGAGGCAGCCGCGCCCAGCCTGTCGCGTTCGCGATCGGCCTGGCGGGACGCCTCGCCGAACTCCTTGAGGGCATCGTCCAGGCTGCCCTGCATGTAGTGACACATGCCGATGTGCACCAGAAGCGGCACAAGTTGCGCCTTTGTTGCTTGTTGTCGCGCCTCCTGGAAGTGGTCGACAGCCTGGTTCCAGTGGTACCGGGTCATCGCCGCGACCCCCTGCTCGAAGTGCTGGCTGACCGAAGGTCCCGACTCGCGCAAGTCCCCCACGTACTCAAACATCCGGTCCAGGTCACGCCGGATGACGTCCAGCTTTTTTCTGGCTCTCCGCGGATTCATCCAGCGCGGTACTTTCGGCCGGCGACGAAGAGCCACGATGCCGATGCCGATTCCGATTCCCGCTATCAGCACTATCAGCATCAGCGCGGCCGGGTCAAAGCCCTGCTCCGGGGTGCTGCCCATTCGTGTCATTCTAGCTATCTTCTCCCGTTCGTCAATCATCGGGAAACGTCGACTTCCGAAACTGACTGCCGGCCTGCCGCCAACTTTCTTCTGAAGCCCGAGGGCGGCCGGACGGCCGCCCTCGGAGCCGGTGACGCGGCTGACGCTACGGGTTGATGGTGGTCACGTACTTCTGTCCGTCCTGCGTGTACTCAAGGACGACCGCGCTCTTGATGGGATTGCCCGACTCGTCGAAGGTAATCCGGCCCGACACGCACGGGAAATCCTTGATGGCACCGAGCGCCGTCTTGATCTCGTCTGGCTTCGCGCTGGGCGAGTTCTTCAGGGCCTGAACGAGCAGAAGACCGGCATCGTACCCGAGGGTCGCAAGCGCATCCGGTTTCTGGCCGTACTTCGCCTGGTACTTGTTCACCCATTCCTGGACCTCGGGTCGCGGGTCGTCGGGCGAGTAGTGGTTAGTGAAGTAGCCGCCGTAGATAGCGTCGCCGGCGATCTTGGCCATTTCGGGCGAATCCCAGCCGTCACCGCCGACGAACGTGGACTTGACCCCGAGCTGCCGTGCCTGTTTGGCAATCAGTCCGACCTTGTTGTAGTAGTCAGGAAGGAACAAAACATCCGGGTTGGCCTGCCTGACCTTGGTCAATAGCGCAGAGAAGTCGACGTCGTCCTTGGCGTAGGATTCGAACGCCGTTACCCTGCCGCCGTCCTTCTCAAAGCTGGCCTTGAAGTAGTCGGCCAAGCCCTTGGAGTAGTCATTGCCCACGTCGTACATCACGGCCGCCGTCTTCGCCTTGAGACTGTCGACTGCGAACTTGGCCCCCACCGTACCTTGGAACGGATCGATGAAGCAGGCACGGAAGACATAGTCCTTCCGCTTGCCGTCCTCCCCTACCGTTACCTTGGGATTGGTCGATGTCGGGGTGATCATCGGTATCTTGGCGGTCTGGCACTTGTCGGACAGCGGTACCGAGCACTTGGATGAAACCGAGCCGATGATCGCGACCACCTTGTCCATGTCAATGAGCTTGGATCCAGCGTTACCGGTCTCAGTCGGGTCGTTCTTGTCATCGGTGGCGACAACAGCTATCTTTCTGCCGTTGACGCCGCCGGCTGCGTTGGCCTCATCAATTGCCATCATCGTTCCGTTGCGCGCCGACTCGCCAAAGGTCTTCACGTCACCGGTCAACGGCACGATCAATCCCACCTTGATGGCGTTGTCGACGCCGCCGGCCTTGCCCGTCCCGCCGCCGCAGGAGAAACCCGCGACGACTGCCGCGATGACCAGCACGGCCACTAGCTGTCTCATTCTTGCCTCCCGGGTCTGTTAGCGGTCATTCTTTTCCTCGGTCGATTCTGCGCCCGACTGGTAGCGGGAAAGGAACCCGCTCGACCAGCGCTCGAGATCGCCGTTCTCGATTGCCATCCGAATTCCCTGCAGTAGACGTTGAAAGAAACTGACGTTGTGCAGCGTCAGCAACCTGGGACCGAGCGCCTCACCGACCATGAACAAATGGCGGATATACGCACGCGAAAAGGTGCGGCACGTGTAGCACTCACAGGCCGCATCGAGCGGGCCCGGATCGTCCGCGTGCTTCGAGTTTCTGATGACAACCCGGCCTTTGCTGGTAAACGCGGTGCCGGTACGGCCGTTGCGGGTAGGAAGTACGCAGTCGAACATGTCAACACCAAGCCGCACCGAAGCGATGATATCCTCGGGATATCCCGCCCCCATCAGGTAGCGCGGCCGGTCAACCGGGAGTAATGGGGTGACGCGGCCTACCGTAGCATACGTCACGTCCGACGCCTCACCCAGGCACAGTCCGCCGATCGCGTATCCGGGCAGGTCGAGCGAGACAAGCGACCGGGCGCTCTCCTCCCGGAGGTCCGGGTAGGTGGCGCCCTGCACTATTCCGAACAGGTTCGTCTCCGGCTTGCGGGACCGGCTGCACCGCTCGGCCCAGAGCGAAGTCCTGGACGCCGCTGCCTCGGCAACCGGCCGGCTGACTGGATACGGCGGGCATTCGTCGAGGCACATGGCGATGTCCGAACCCAACGCCTCCTGGATTCCGACCACGAGTTCCGGCGTGAAGAGATGCCGGCTGCCGTCGATGTGCGACTGGAACTCGGCACCCTCATCGGTCACCCGGGTCAGAGCGGCCAGCGAGTAGACCTGAAACCCGCCCGAATCGGTCAGTATGGGCCGGTTCCAGCCGATGAACCTCGATAGCCCGCCCGCGGCCTGGACCCGCCGGTGTCCCGGCCTGAGGTACAGGTGGTACGTGTTGCAGACGATGATCTCCGCTCCCGTCTCAAGTACCTCGGCCGGGGTCAGTGTCTTAACCGAGCCCTGCGTACCGACCGGCATGAAACACGGAGTGTGAACAGTGCCGTGAGGCAGAGTCAGCGTACCCAGACGGGCGAGCGAATCGGTCCGCTCGACGCTGAAGCTCAGCACGGCCGATGCGGCACAGAATGACGAATCACCGATTTCTAATTCCTAATCAAGCCCCCAGGACGCAATGACCGGAGTCAGTTCGCACTTGAACCGTCTCTTCCATCGATTAGTAATCGGTCATTGGTACTTGGTCATTTCCTCAGCGCTATCCCATCTCAAGCTCGGAAAAACCACCGAGATTCAGCCGGCGCGGCCGATCGCGCACGACCGAGTTCTCGCCCAGTATCGATCCTTCGAGTAGGGTGTGCTCGACCACAACGTGCTGGTTGATAATAGAATCCCGGATGATCGAACCGCGGATGTCGGCGTCGGCCCCGACCGACGCATTGGGCCCGATGACCGAGGAATCGATCTTTGCCCGGTCGTGGATGAAGACCGGCGGGGTGATCACCGAGCCTGATCTCGGTCGGTAGTGTCCTTCCTTCGCCAGAAGGTACCGGTTGGTCTCGAGCATCGCCGCACGCGTGCCGCAGTCGAGCCAGTGTGCTATGATTCGGGTTCTTATCTTCGTGCCGTCATTGACCATCAACTGCAGCGCATCGGTAAGCTGAAACTCACCCTTGGTGGTACGGCCGCGGGCAATGAGGCGTTCAAGCGCGCCAAACAGGCCGCCCGAGTCCTTGAAGAAATATACCCCGACGATTGCCAGATTCGACCGGGGCCGGTCCGGCTTCTCGACGAACCGGCTGACGTACCCGCGCTCGAGCTCGACCACGCCGAACCGGCGCGGGTCAGCGACTTCCTGCACGCCGATGACGTTGTCACGGCCAACCATCTTTGACATGTCAAGATCGACAATCGTGTCACCGAGCAGGACTAGAATCGGCTCGTCCGTGAAGGCATCCTTGGCCCGGTAGACTGCGTCGCCCAGCCCCTTGGGGTCGGTCTGCTGGACGAACCGGAACGGACAGCGGTATTCACTCGTCAGGTAGTGTCTCACCTGATCGCCCTGCGACCCGACTACGACGATGACCTCGTCCGGCCGCGCCAGCAGCAGCCGGTCCATGATGTGGCCGATGATCGGCTTACCGGCAACCTGAAGCAGAATCTTGGGAGTCGTGTGAGTGTGCGGCTTCAGCCGTCTCCCTTCGCCCGCCGCGGGAATCACTGCCTTGAACTGCACGGTTCAACCTCGCTTCTGCGCCATCCGGCGCTTCAATTCATCGATCCGTTTTATCTCCATCGCGTCCTTGCCAGCGAGCCGCGCCAGTTCGACCGAGACGAGATCACCGAGGAGTATGAGCGAGAAGATCCGGGCGAGACGCGACCGCCCTTCGCTCTCCTGCCGCATGGCGAGGTAGTAGGCCTTCTCGGTGATATCGAGCACCGACTCCAGCCGGTATCGGGTGCGCGGGTGGGTCTCGCGGTCCAAGAGGGCGATCACGACCACGTTCCGCCCCGGGTGTTTGGGACGGCCCATACCCATGATCTCGTTGTGGTTGTGCTCGGGAAAGGAGTTGGAGTGACACAAGACCCCGGCGTTCTCGTTGAACTGACAGCGCCAGCGGTCCGCGACTGCGTCGAGCATCCGGCTGGTCGAATAGACAACCGGCAACCGGCCATCGACGTGCTTCGCTATCGTCCGGGCTCGCCCGAGCCATGACTTGCGTCTGGCACGCATCAGTCGCACCGCCTCTTCGAGTCCAGGCTGGTGACTCGCGCAGACCTTCAGGCGCTCCAGGCAGACAAGTAATGTGGAGAACAGGTGTCCCAGTGCGGCGCGCGGTGGCATCCCGGCGGGTACCGGGATGACCGGATACCCATACGCTGTTGCGGACCGTCCGAGCTCGCCGCCGCTCGTGATGGCAATGATGCGGCAGCCCCGTTTGCGGGCCTGAGCGTACGCCGACAGCGTCTCCTCGGTATTGCCCGAATAGCTGACGGCCACAAACAGCGTCTTCGCGGACACGGCGGCCGGGATGTCGTAGTCATTGCAGACGTACACCGGCAAGCGACATTCGTCAAGCAGCAACCCCTGCACGATTCTCGCGCCGATACCTGACCCACCCATTCCGGCGACGGCGACCGACGCGAATCGGCCGGTCCGGCCGAGGCGCGCGACGCATGCCGCTCTGGCACCGGCGACCAACTGATTGGGCAGACCCATCGTGAGAACCAGCATCCGGTCGGTGCCGCTCGCGCTCATATCCTTCATTTGTTGCCTTTCGAGTTGAACATGAACTCGGCCAACTGCGGGAAACGGTGGTCAATCTCGCGCCGGAGCAGGTTCCTCACCTCGAGCGCCGTGCCGAGCCTCAGCACCTGGGCCACGACCTCTGCCGCTGCTCCCGAATCGATGCTGCGGATGATACCCTTGGCTTCCGGTATAACGCCTGGTGACATCGACATCTCGTCCACGCCCATGCCGAGCAGCAGGAGCATTCCGAGCAGGTCGGATGCGAACTCGCCGCACATCCCAGCCCATATCCCCTGTTGATGTGCGGCGTCAATCGTCTGCTTTACCAGACGCAGCACCGCCGGATGGAAATGGTCGAACAGCCGGGCGACGTGCTCGTTGCCGCGGTCGACTGCCAGCGTGTACTGGGTCAGGTCGTTGGAGCCAATCGAAAGGAATCTACATTCGCGCGCCAGCCGGTCGGCCATTATCGCTGCCGAAGGAGTCTCCACCATTATGCCGACCTCGAAATCCGGGTCGAACGCTTCACCCCTCTCCCTCAGTTTCTCCTTGGCCCGTTCCACTTCCAACTTGGCTCGGCGCAGTTCCTCGATGGTGCTCACCATCGGGAACATCACCTTCACGTTGCCAAAGGCCGAAGCCCGCAGGATTGCGCGCAGCTGGTCGCCGAACAGGTCGGGTTTGCCCAGAGTCAAGCGGATGGCACGCAGGCCGAGAAACGGGTTCGCCTCGCTGTACCCCGCCAGCACTTTGTCCCCGCCCAGGTCAAACGTCCGGATGATGACCGGATATGGTTTGAACAGCTTCGCCACTTCGGCGTAGACCAGGAACTGCTCCTCCTCGGTCGGCGGCCGTCGTTTGGCCAGATACATATACTCGGTTCGGAATAAGCCCACGCCGCGCGCCCCGTAGCGCTTTCCGGCTCGTGCCTCGGCAATGAACTCAATGTTGGCCGACAGGTCGATGGTCCGCCCGTCCACGGTGACCGGGTCGCGGGTCAGAAGAGCGCTGAGTGACTGACGGTAGGCGCGCCTGCGTTCTATCTCATCGTCGTATGCGCGCAGCCGATTAGCGCTCGGGTTGAGGATCGCTAAACCGCGATATCCATCGACGAAGGCCTTCTGGCCATCGCTGACGGTAGAGCAGAGCGGACCGGTGCCGGCGACGGCCGGTATCTCCTTTGCCTTGGCCATGATTGCAGTATGCGACGTCTTGCCGCCGGCCTCCAGAACCAGGCCTGCGACTTTGCGCGGGTCCAGCAGCGCCGCCTCGGACGGCGGCAGGTCGTGAGCGAAGACCACGGTATTCGGCTCGACTTCGAGCAGCGAGCGCGAGTCGTCACCGAGCAGGTTGCGCATCACCCGGTTGGACACGTCGGCGATGTCGAGCATCCTCTCCTTGAACAGCGGGTCCGCCGACTTCGCGACCGGTTCGGACAAGAGCTTCACGGTCTGGGAATACGCGAACTCAGCGTTCCGCC
>CAZAKP010000109.1:0-10309 GCA_964485845.1 uncultured bacterium
GCCACGCCCACCTGCGTGTTATGCTGGTCGAGAATCCAGTCGTTGGGGTCGAACGAGACGCTCGTCGGCTGTGCGCCCACCGGGAAGACGTTCATCTGCGGGCTGGTGGTGACGTCGTAACGGAATGTGGCATTGCCGCCGGACCAGGCCACTCTCACCTCGACCGGCATGTGGAAGACCGCCGGCGCGCCATCGCTGTTGTTCTGCGTCAGTTCGAGTACAACCTCCCAGCCTTTGCCGTTCTGGCGCCCGTGCCAGCCGAGGGTGTAGATGGGATATCCGTAGTCGTAGACCCACTCGGTGAAGAACCAGTCGAGGTCCAGCCCGGTCGTCTGCTCGTGGATGCGCTTGTAATCCTCGGTGTTGGCGTTGCCGTACTTGAAGCTGTCGCCGTAGGTGCGCATCGCCCGGAAGAACACGCCCGGCTGGGACCAGATTGTATCGCCTTCGAGGTAGCGGAGCATGTGCTGCACCCAGGCCCCTTTGACGTAGGAGTGCCCCCAGTCGAAGAGGTGGTCGGGGTAGGGCGGGTCGTAAATCGGATGCGGGTCCTGCGCCTCCTCGTCGAAGTAGTCCGAGGCCCGCGACGAAATCAGGCTGCGGAACGAACTCAGGCCGTTCTGGTGATACTCGTACTGCTCGTCCGAATAGGTGGCAAATCCTTCGTTGAGCCAGACGTTCCGCCAATCCTGGCAGGTAACCATGTCTCCCCACCACTGGTGCGACATCTCGTGGGCGATGCCGTTGTCGTCGCCGTAGCGCACCCAGCTTCGATGCACCATCGTCATCGTCTGGTTCTCCATCCCACCCCACTGGAACGGATACGCCTCGACCATTCCGTATTTCTCGAAGGGGTAGCGGCCGTAGCGCAGCGAGTCGCCGAAGAAATCGACCATGTCCACGGTGTGCGCGTAGGCGCTGACCGCGTCGGCCGAATCTTCGGGCCAGTTGAAGTGCTGCATGTAGAGCGATTCCGTCGGACTCACATGGAACCATTGTATGAAACTGGTCCAGCGCGAGGCAGCGAACGTCATCAGGTAGGTAGCTATCGGATTGTGTTCGCTCCACCAGCAGGTCCTCGTCCCCGAGCCGGTCGTGACACTGTCCAGAAGCCCGTTCGAGCAGGCGGTCATCGAGTCCGGCGTGGTGACGCTGATTGCGCATCCCCGCTCGGCCTTGTCCCAGGGCTCATCGAAACACGGCAGCCAGTATCTCGCGTCCGACGGCTCGGTCGTGGAATAGCAGATGGCGTGCGGAGTCTGCGAACCGCTGGTGTACCAGTAGAACCCGCGGTTCGAGGTGCCGGAGTTGCGGTGGTAGTAGATGGTGATGGACAGCGATTCGCCGTTGTCAAAGGACTGGTCCAGGTCGATGTGCAGCAGGCCGCTGCCGCTCGTGAACGTGCAGGTGTTTCCGGCCCGCCGGATCGAGTCGCAAACCAGGCTCACCATGTGCAGGCTGAACGTGTCGAAGTTGTCGTGGCGCGGGGTCAGGTCGATGCTCGCGCGCGCGGTCATCGCTCCCGACGTCATCGGCAGGCTGAGGTCCGCGCGGTAAAACCGCACGTCGAAGTCGTGCGACGAGTCACCGGGCACCAGCGGCGGACACGGCGCAGTCACGTACTTGCCCTCGTGAAACGGCTGGGCAACCGCCAGAGCAGCCAGAATCGAAAGGCAGACAATTACCAGGTTCTTCATACGGCTCCCTTAGGTTAAGGCAAGAGTGTAGCCCGGACGGCAGATGGAGTCAAACCGGCTGTGTTCTGTTCCTACGCCCAGACGATGGCGAGCCCGGCGGCAGCGAGGACAATAACCACGGCTATCACCACCACGGTCTTGATGACCTCGGTTTCCATCCCGATCCGGTCAATTGCCGCTGCCGCATTCTGGAGCTTGGCCGGCGAGATGACCGAGGCGAGCCCGCCGCCGATGGCCGAGGCCGCCGATATCACGTAGCCCGACATGCCGACCTTTCCCGCCGTAGTCATGTGCAGCCTGGTCAGCATGGCGATGGCCGAAGTCTCCGACCCGGATATGAACCCGGCCAAAAGCCCGAGGTAGGGCGCGACCAGCGCGTACATCCGGCCGAGGTAATGGGCCGAGGCGTTGGCCACGAGTGCCACCATATTGAAATCCGCGTTCACCGTCCACCTGCCGTCCGCGTCGAGGAGCCCGCTCTTGCCGGAGTGGTTGATGACATAGGCAATTGCGAAGAAGACCGCCGCGGAGAAGACCGGACGCGGGGCGCGTTTCCACCACGTCGCCAGCGTATCCCTGACCTGCGCCCGGCTGGCTTTGAGGAACGGCAGCGCGAGCACGCTCGAAACGAGTATCCACCAGTACGCCTGCCAGAAGACGCGCAGTTTCTCCGGCTGCCCCGGAATGATGTTCCACGGCATCGACACCTTGTCGAACAGGAACTTCTTGATGCCGAGCCAGGGCTCGTTCGACACCAGGCTGAGCACGATGAGGATGATCCACGGCGAGAGTGCCCGTGCGAGGGACATTCCACCCTCGATGCTCTCATCCTCGGCCCCCAGTCCGCTCCGGTCGAAAACCGGCTTCTTCAGGACGACAAGGTACAGCGCCATCACCAGGGCTACACCCGCGCCGCTGGCGATTCCGGTCAGCGTGACCAGCCCGACCTTGTTCATGCCGATAGCGATGAAGCCGGCCACCAGCCCGGCGATAATCGCCGGAAGCATTCCGCGCAGGACGAGCTTCCACTTGCCCACGATGTAGAGCATACCCAGCGCGATGAGCGAGGTGATAACCGGCATGAACCGGGCGAAGTAGCTGCCGACCGCTTCCGGCGTCTGGCCGGTGAACTGGGCGAAGACAACGACCGGCGTCCCGAGCAGCGCGTAGGTGCAGAGCGAGTCGTAGCCGATGGCCGGCAGGGCGATGGCGGCGAAGGCGGAGTAGCCCAGGGCAATCATAATCGGCGGCAGGATTGAGACTGGTACGGCTCCGAGCGCGGTCAGCAGGGTTCCGACGCCCACGTTGATGATGAGAATCTGGACGACCTGGTTGCCGCGGGCCACGGTCTTCAGCATGACGATGATTCGCTGCAGCGCGCCGGTCTTCTGCATCAGGGTCATCTGGAGGATCGACGTGGCGACCACGAGAGCAATCGGCAGCGATGCGATGATGCCGGAAAGCGACGCGCGCAGAATGACCGGCCACCCGGTCCTGAACGCCAGCCAGGCGAGAAGCGCGGTGAAGATCCAGCCGAGCAGGCCGGTTACGTCGGCCGGCCGGCGGAACACCACGAGGATGAGGAAGATGAGAACGATCGGCGAGACCGCGAGCAGCACCATTCCGAGCGACATCAGCGCTCCTTTCGACGAGTGTCGGCGGGCGTCGGCATGACGGCAATCATAGGCCGTTCGGTCTTGCGGTCAAGCGGGGGAAGCGCGGTTGCGGGGGCAGCCTGCGGGCCGTTAGTCTCGCCGTCGCGAGAACTCGCAGCCGCAGTAGTTCTGCCGGTAGAGGCCGAGGTCGCGCGAGAGCTCGATGCTGTGCTTGAACCCGTCGCGCTTCTTCCAATCTTCCTCGACGAAAACGAGACCGAAGCGGGAAGCTGCTTCGCGGCCGATCGGGTTGATGGTCGCTGCCTTCTTCATCGGGGCGATGGTCAGCGTGGTGGCCAGGTGCGTGCAGCCGTTCTCCGCCGCCCGGCGCGCGGCCTCTTCCAGCCTCAGTTGATAGCAGGCGAGGCACCGCTTGCCGCCTTCGGGCTCGCGCTCGTACCCGCGCGCGACTTCGAGGAATCGCTCGTGGTCATACGACCCGACGTCGACCAGCACCCGCCACAGAGCCGAGATTCGCTGTACGTCCATGAGCCGCCGGTGGTATTCTTCTTCCGGGTGGATGTTCGGATTGTAGAAGAACCCGACCACTTCGTAATCGTCCTTCAGCCGGCGGATGACCTCAGTCGAACAAGGGCCGCAGCAGATGTGCAGCAGCAGCTTCGGCTTCATACAATCAGCCTATACCCGGTGCCACGAGAAGTCAAAGCCGCGGGCCCATTGCTGATTGCGATTCGCCGCCGACTTCCAGCGTCCAACTTCCTGCTACGTCCCTTGACCCTGGCCGCTGCCGCCCCTATCCTCTCCGCCGTGCCTATCTGCCGCAACCGCGAGTTGATTCGTCCTTTCCTTGTGCGAAACCTGCCCGCTGCCAACTCCGTATCCAACCTCGCCAATAATACCCTCAACTCCTCCGTACGCTGGGTCAGGACCGACGACCTCAGCGACCCGCACGCCGTGCTCTGTCGCACGCACCGGTTCTCGCTGTTTGCCGACTCAGGTCGGGCCGCGGTTCGCGTCCTGGCCGAAGTCCCGCGCAACCTGCAGCTGGTGTTCAGCGCCACGCCTTCTCGCTTCTGCCGGCTGATAAGAGAGCACTGGCGCGGCCCTGATGCCGGCCGGCGCCTCTGGTACAATCACTGCTATCTCTATGTACTCACGCCCGGCCGCCTCGTCATCGACCGGACCCATCGGGTGAGCCGGCTGCGTCCGGACGACGCGCCGCTCATCGCCCGGGCCTGGCCCTATGGCCGAAGCCCCGACCGCATCCTTCGCCGCATCCGGAGCGGGCCGGGCTACTGCATCCGCCGGGAGGGCATGCCGGTGGCCTGGGGACTGACCCACGATGATGGCTCGATGGGCTTCCTGCACGTCATCGAGAAGTACCGTCATCAGGGCATGGCGAGAACGCTCACGACCGTGCTGGCGCGAAGCCTGCTCCGGCTCGGCGTTCAGCCGTTCATGTACATCGTCACAACCAACCGGGCCTCGCTCCGTCTCACCGCGAGCATGGGTTTCTCCCGCGCCGGACGGTTCTCGTGGTTCGGGACCAACTGACGTAGAACCGACCGATTCTCCGGTAGCCCGCGGACGGGAGCTTCGCCGGTCGCCGGGCCGGCAATCTCAGCACGGACAATTGGGCGGGTGGTTACAACTACGGACCGGAAGGTCAGAATCGGCTCAGTGGAGACTGCCGATCGTGACTTCTTTTAAAGCCCGCAGTTCGTTGACTACCTGGACGGCTTCGTGGGCGTCTGCCGCGCGGAGCAGGATTGTACCCTTGACTTCCTTCTCTCCGGACCGGGGAAGCGTGCCGAGGAACTGCTCCGCCTCGGTCGGGTCGATATTCAGAAACCGGCCAAGATGCGACGGCCCGGTATCGACGGCGACGATCACTTCGTCCGGCTTGGGAAAAGGCCAGCGTTCAACATCGACTGAGAACGCAATCGTTGGCGTGGCCCCCAGCTCGTCATCGGCAAGATAGTACTCGAGCCCCCTGCGGGTCAGACCGAGGTCGTCGAGCTCCAGCAGGTGGCTGAGTATCTCCTTCTGCCCGGCGGTCGCATCAAACATCGCCGGCCCCTTGGCTTCCGCCGGTTCCTCGGATCGGGGCTGAGGCGGAGCCATCGGTGCCGGATCGACCGGGGACGATACGGTCTCGGGGATGTCCGCGTGGGGCCGCGACGGCGCCCGGGGTTCGGGCTGTCGCGGCTGCGGCTGGGCCGACCGCTGCCTCGTAACGACCCGGTCTTCGCTCAGTTCCTTGGGCCAGACCAGTTCGTCGCCGCCGCTGGTCAGACACATGTAGCCCATCACCCGGACCTGCTGGTTGACTTCCCGGAGATAGTCGAGCGTTTCCTTCACCGCCGAGTCGATCTCATTGACGACGATGGTTATCGGGAATTTCCCTTCACTCATGCTGCGCTCGAGCCCGGTCCGGAACCGGTCGGCCGACCAGTTCCCGCCGACGCGGCCGGAAACCCAGTCGGTCAACGGCATCCCGAGGAATTCCTGGAATGGTCCGGCCAGCGCATCATACCGCTTGCGCCAGAAGCGATGACCGGTGGCAACCACGTCGCCGACAACGATAGCCGAGTCGCCGCCCGGCTCCGGGCAGACCGCGAGCTGGATACCGCCGAACTCGTCCACAACCACGAGCACCCGGTTCGAATGCGACTGCGGCGAGGCCATCGCCGCCCGCGGCACCGACTCGCTTCCACCCTGACCGAGGAACTCGGGAGCGTCAATGACGAGTTGAAGAGGGTCGAGCGTGCTCGTCCCGTCCCGGCCGTTGAAGGCGAACCAGCGGTCTCCGAAACGCTTGAAACGAGCCCAGCAGGGACCCTGCAACGTCATGTGTTTCTCCCGGTGGCCTGTTCGTGCCCCCGGTACGTCGACGGTCCGTCACCCGGCCGCCGCGGCGGCCGCTTGCCTGCCATCACTCCGGGCATCGTGCCGTCCCAGATCGGCCGGGCAGGTGGCGCCTGCGACCTCGCTGGGGGGGGGCGGGGCAGAGCTGAACGGTTTGGATTTGGCCGGGGGCGGCACTGCCGCTGAGACCGGCTCAGCGGATTCACTGGTCCACGGGCTATTCTCGACCGGCGTCGCTTCGGCCGGTGGTTCGGCAACCGAGACCGTGGTGTCAAGGGGCGTTTCCACCGGTGGCGGCTCGGCCGCGACGGCCGGCGGCTCGTCCGCCCGCGGTATCTTTCTCGGCGGGGTTGATTCAACGGTCTCCGTAGCCGCAACCGCGGCGCGGGAAGACGTTGGCCGCGGCGGAGTCCGGAGCAGCGGTGCCGCGGACCGTGATGTCAGCTTCGCCGGCTCTCTCTCCTCGGGCGCCTCGGGGCCGCCGACTTCCAGCACCCGCGGCATGATGACTTCGACCCCCGAACTCTCGTACAGCTCGACTCCAAGCGACCTGACCTCAATGTTATGGGACCGCAGGTGGGCGACCGCCTCGGCCACCTCCGGGTTCGAGCCACTCAATAGCAGCACGACCGGGAACCGGCCGCGCTCCAGGCTCCGCCCCAGCCCGGAGCGGAAACCATTCTCAGACCAGCCGATGGCGGCCCGGCTCGAGAAATAGTCGCCGAGGTTTCCTCCCATCCGCTTCTCAACCACCGCCGCGAACTCGTCGGGCGGCATCCGCCAGAGCCGGCCGTTGAAGACCAGCAGTTCCTGCACGACGGTGGTCAGCGCCAGACGGTTCGGCTGGGACGGGCACCCGACCAGCCTGATCCCGCCGAGCTCGTCAACCGCTACCACGACCGTCGCGTCACCCCGCTCGGAGAGCACGACTGCGGCCTGACAGACGGGCTCGCCCCCGTCCATGCTCAAAAACTCGGGCGCGCCGCACACGAGCGCGGCGAGGTCAACCGTTGTTTTTGCGGGAACGAGGTTTAGCAGGCTCCAGCCGGGTCTTTCCTGCTTTGCCCGGAAGCAGAACGTAGTTCCGGGCTGGCCGGTCTTGGGCAGGGAGTCCGTAGGTGACTCGGGACTCACGCGGTATGTTAGCCGCGCGGCATATCTGTGTCAAGCAAGAACTGGGCCGGGTTTCAAAGCCCCGCTGTTACGGTTTCCGGCTTCTGCCGCGCCCGCCGGAAGCCTTGCCGGGCCGCCCGCGCAGACCATCAAGCGTCGGCCCCGTGACAAGGGGGCAGCCCGTTTCAGCAATTGTCGCTCGCTGGCCGCCGACCTGGCTGCGTATCAGACCGGCGGGCCGGCAGTTGCCGGCCCGCTTTGAACTACTGCCTTCGACGCCCTACGCTCCGAAGGCCTCCTGCCGCCGGTGCAGCAGCGCCCACTGCGCGTCGATCTGACGCTGGGCCTCGGCGATGACCGCCTTACCCACTTCGCCCTTGAACAGGTGGCTGAACCGGCCCTGCGGCCTCATGAACTCCTCGACCGGCTTCTTCTCCTTCGGCTCGTACGTTATCTTGTACTTGCCGTTCTCCCACTCATAGATGGGCCAGAAGCAGGTATCGGCCGCGAGCTTCGACATCTCGATCGTCAGGTTGCCGGGATGCTGCCAGCCGAGCGGACAGGGCACGAGCACGTTCAGGAAGCTCGGCCCGTCCGCGGCCAGAGCCTTGCCGACCTTGGTCACGAGGTCGTTCCACAGCGCGATGGTCGTCTGCGCCGCGTATGCCGGACTGTGGGCAATCACGATTTCCATCAGGTCCTTGCGCGGCATCGTCTTGCCCGGTATCACCGACCCGGCCGGCGAGGTCGTCGTGTGGGCGCCGAACGGCGTGGCCGAACTCCGCTGGATGCCCGTATTCATGTAGCCCTCGTTGTCGGTGCAGACGTAGAGGAACTTGTGTCTGCGCTCCAGCGCACCGGAGATCGCCTGGAACCCGATGTCGTAGGTACCGCCGTCGCCGCCGAACGCGATGAACTTCAGGTCTTCCTTGATGGTGCCCCGCTTCCGGTGGAAGTTATAGGCGGCAACGACGCCGGATGCGGTCGACGCCGCGGTCTCGAACGCGGTGTGAATCATCGGTATCTGCCAGGCCGTGTGCGGGTAGATTGAAGAGAAGATCTCGGTGCAGCCGGTCGGCATGATGCCGACTACCGGCTGCGGCGCGGCCAGGAGTATCTGCCGCACCGCCAGCGCCTCACCGCAGCCCGCGCAGGCGCGATGTCCGCTCGAAAAGAGCTCGGGATTCTGACAGAGGTCCTTTAGTCTTGCCATGGCTTACCTCACTCCGATGTAGGTCACGAGGTCGTCCTTCTTCCCGGCGTGCGCCTGTTCCAGCACCGCGGCGGCGTCGGCCGGCGAAAACTCCTTGCCGCCGAGCCCGTAGACGTAGGAGAGCATCTTCGGCCGCTCGCGCAGGCCGTAGAGCGCGGACGACGTCTCGGTGAAGAGCGCGCCGCCCCACGCGTTGACGGTGTCGGCCCGGTCCATCACCGCGACCGTCTTGAACCTGCCGAGCGTTTCCTTCAACACCTTGTGCGGCAGCGGCCGGAACACGCGCAGCTTCACCATGCCGACCTTCTTGCCCGCGTTGCGCATCTCGTCGACTGCCTCTCGCATCGTGCCGCAGGCGGAGCCCATCAACAGCACAACCGCCTCGGCGTCCTCGGTACGGTACTCTTCTACTACGCCGTAGCCGCGGCCGAACTTCTGCCTGAACTCGGCCTGCACCTCCTCGATAATGGGCAGCGCCTGGTTCATGCCCTCGATCTGCGACCGCTTGAACTCGAAGAAGTAGTCCTGCATCGTCGCCGGTCCCACGAGGATCGGCTTCGCGATGTTGAGGAGATTGTAGTTCGGCTTATACGCGCCGATGAATTCGCGCACCGGCTTATCCTCAAACGTCTCGATCCGCTCCATGCAGTGGGACAGGATGAACCCGTCCACCGCACAGATTGCCGGCAGCGACGTCCGCTCGGCAATCTTCACGCACTGGATGAGCGTATCGTAACCCTCCTGCACCGTCTCGCAGAAGAACTGCAGCCAGCCCGAGTCGCGCGACGCGAGCGAGTCCGAGTGGTCGCCGTGGATGTTCAGCGGCGACGAAATCGAACGCGACGCGATCGGCATCACTATCGGCAAACGCAGCCCGCCCGCGATAAAGAGCATCTCGTGCATCAGCATCAGCCCTTGCGACGCGGTCGCGGTCATGGTCCGGCAACCGGACGCGGCCGACCCGATGCAGGCGGCCATCGCCGAGTGCTCGCTCTCCACCGCTACGAACTCACTGTCCACCTTGCCGTCGCTCACGAACTGGGCGAAGATCTGGACTATTTCGGTCGAAGGCGTTATCGGGTACGCGGCGACCACGTCCGGATTGATCTGCCGCATCGCGTACGCCAGCGCCTCGTTTCCCGTCTTCGCAAGTATCACGACACTCCCCTTTCTCTATTCGTCATTCGGCATTCGTCATTCGTCATTTTACTTGCGCTCCTCTTCCATGGTGATCGCCTGCACCTTGGTCGGGCAGGCCTTCGCGCAGATGCCGCAACCCTTGCAGTAGTCGTAATTGATTCCGGTCATTTTCCCATCCTTAACGATGATGGCGGCGTCGGGGCAGTAGACCCAGCAGGTCAGACAGTGGATGCACTTCTCGGCGTTCCAGCACGGCCGCTGCGACCGCCACGCTCCGGTCTTGTTGTCGAGCACGGCCTTCGTGTCGTCGACGATCGCCCCGCAAGGCAGCTCTTTCCAACTCTTCAGCTTTGCCATCTTAGCACCTCACTTCTTCGTAGGCCCGGCGGATGCTCACCAGGTTCGGCTCAACGAACTTCTCCTTGCCGCCCCGGAACTTCTCGGCGAGCTTGTGCTTTACCGCCTCCATCAACGGCTCGAACTCCAGAACGCCGGTGACTTTGACCAGGGCACCGAGCATCGGCGTGTTGGGCACATTCTTGCCCACGGTCTCCATTGCGATCTTCGACGCGTCCACCACGTAAAGCTTGATGCCGGGCGGCAGCGCGAGCCGCTTGCGCATCGCGCCCGGGTCCTCGGTCGAATTCACGAGCAGGATACCG
>CAZAKP010000110.1:0-8019 GCA_964485845.1 uncultured bacterium
CCTAGAGCAGGCGAGAGCCGAGGCCGCGGAGTACTTCGAGCCTGGGCACACCGTTGTCGGTCTGTACCGGGACGATTCGCTGACTGGCTTCTCTGTGGTTTCGGTAGACGATGGTGTCTATTGGTTGAGTTGGATCTACGTCAAACCGGAACACAGAGGTTTTGCCAATGCCTCGCGGCTGTTCGATGCGTCTGAGAAGATAGCGCTGGAGGCCGGCGAGGACCGGTTGTACATCTGGGTTCATCCCAACAACAACCTAATGCTACGTTTTCTGAGGAAGAAGGGCTACGATACGCTAAACCTGATTGAGGTAACCAAGCGGAAGAGACAGAGCCCAGAGGAAGTCAGGATATTCGACAATGTTCTGTGGTGCTGATCGCGCAGGTAACGAGCGACGACTCCCGTGCATCTTGTTGATGCCCGGCGCGGCATGACAAGATGGTCGAACTGGTCGAACCTGGGGTAGGAGCGCGCCTATGAAGAACGGTGATTTCATGAAGTTGATCAACTGCCGCACTCCCGAGGAGGTGTATGAGAGAGTGAGGGGCTGGTCATTCGACCTCTCCAAAGACGAGCATCTCGTTCGCTCCACTATTCTCGACATACAGGCAAACCTAGAAGGTCAGTTGAAGTTTGTCCTCAGTCAAGTCCTCACGACAGTCCTCTTCCGGAGAACCGATGAAGCCAAGGGCAGCGGTCCGAAAGATGATCTCTTCACAACTGTCGCACAGATGAGCTTCTCGTCTGTGTTCCGGATCCTCCAACCTCTTCTGCGAGCGTATCCCAGCCGGGACCTTGATGCGATTCAGGCCATAAACGCGCTACGAAATCGCGTCGCTCACTCCAGGTCGTTATCGGATGTCAAGTATAAGGGCAGGAGTCCCTTTACCGACGCAGACTGCTTCGCTCAGGTGTTCCTAGACGCGTGGGCCGCTCGCAAGGCATTGCAGGACTTCCACCAACGCATGATAGAAGAACCCGCCAGCATAGCGGCTCTTCACGCACGCTTCTACCGCGAGCGGTCTGAGACGAACGCCGGCAATTCGGGGTGATTCGGGGGAATTCGGGGACAGCAAATGATTATTGACACGGCCCAAGTCATTTTGGATTTACGATTGCGGATTGCCGAGACCGCTAACGGCCTACGACATTGTAGATTGCCGATTGACGATTGCCGATTGGCGGAGCGGATGAGGACGGGCGACGGCCTACGGCTGATAGCTTACGGCCTCGGTCGGCTGGACTGGTTTGACTTGTTCCGTTGGCCGGCATATAGTTGAGCTATGACCGACAGAGAGCGATTGCTGCTCCAGAAGCTGAAGGCCAGGATTGCGGAGCGCCTTGTGTTGGTTCGTCTCGTTCTTTTTGGGTCGCGTGCACGCGGCGACAACGAACCGGATTCCGACGTCGACGTGCTGGTCGTGCTCGAAGGTCCGGTTTCGCGCGAATCCGAGGAGTATGTCCGGTTCTGCGCGTGGGAACTGGGGTACGAGAACGGGCTGGTCATCTTCCCGCTCGTTGTTGCGCGCACCGAATGGGAGGAGGGTCCGTCCAGCGCTTCGACGCTTGCTATGGCCGTCGCGGCCGAGGGTGTCGAAGTTTGAGGCCGGAGCATGTCTCCGAGCTCGTCAGTCTGCGCCTGAAGCAGGCCGGGGAGACTCTCGCCGACGCCCGTGTTTTGCTTGACGCCGGCCGGACTCCCCGCAGCGTCGTGAATCGCGCGTACTACGCAATGTTCTATGCAGTGCTGGCACTGCTGCAGAAAGTCGGCAAGGCGTCATCAAAGCACGCCGGGGTCATCAGTCTTTTCGACAAGGAGTTCGTGCATAGTGGCGCGTTCCCGACCGAGATGTCTCGCAGCCTGCACCGGGCCTTCGACGAACGTCACGAATCCGACTACGAAACGGTCAAGACCGCGACGCAGGAAGACGCCATCGAGTTGCTTGACGAAGCCGAGCGGTTCGTACAGCGGGTGGCCGAATTCCTCAAGACTTCCACAGCGAAATAACGCTGCCGGCCACGAAGACATTTGCCCCACGGAATTCGGGGCGAAGTTGATGATTACTGACACGGCCCAAGTCGTTTTGGATTTACGATTTCGGATTGCTGATTGGCGGAGCGGTGAGCCGTAAGCTGCCGAATGCGGTTGTCGATTGCCGATTGCGGCCGCGGTGGGTGGCTTCCTGAACGCTCGGGCTGGTGGGCCTTGACACCCAACGGCAGGGGCCGATAATGATGTTGTCAGAGAACACCAGAGGGTCTGGAAGTCTGGCCGTCCGTTTCACCGGCGGCTTCTCCATCCGGCGGACGCGAGCGACCGGGCAGACATAGCTGAGTGCAAGGAGAGTCTATGAGAAAGATGTCCGTTATCATTGCGGGACTGGCACTCTTCGCCAGCCTCTACGCGACGACCGGGATTTCGGGAGTCGTTACCGACTACGAATCCGGAAATCCTATCTACCACGCTACGATCAGCGGTAGCGGGCTGCCGACCGTGTACACCGATTCCAACGGTGCGTTCTTCATATCTGCTAGGCGGGCCACTACACACTCTGGGCCTCGGCCACCGACCATGAGAACGGCATCTATCCGGAGTCGATTCACGTCGTGCAGGATCAAGTAACGGACAGCATCAACTTCGCGCTCATCAGCACGGCCGGTAAGACCGGCATCGGCGGCCGCCTGACTGACGGCTATCGGTGTCTAGGTATCGGCGGCGGCACCATCATTGCCAGCGGCCCCGGCGGTTGCGACACCGCTACCTCGGTGCCGACCGGCGGGTATGTCATCAGCGGCCTTGCGCTGGGCAAGTACCAAGTGACCGCTACGGCCGAAGGCTTCCAGTCCGGAGTCTCAGCCGATTCGGTGCTGGTCGAATCAGGCCAGGTGAAATGGTGCCCCTTCTACCTGCAACCGGATAGCGTACCGCCTACCGGAATCGCCGGACGAATCACCGACTATGAGACCGGCGAGCCCATCTACCATGCGATCATCGGCGGTAGTGGGATGACTTCCGTCTACTCCGACTCAAACGGCTGCTATTTCATATCCGGCAATCAGGGATGGCACACGCTCTGGTCCCATTCGACCGGCTACGAGCCCGGCATCTATCCGGAGTCGATTCACGTCGTCCAGGGCCAGATAACGGACAGCATCAACTTCGCGCTCATCACTACAAACGGCAAGACGGGTATCGGTGGCCGCCTGACCGACGCGAGCCGGGGACTTGGCATCGGCGGCGGCACCATAGTCGCCAGCGGACCGAGCGGCTGCGACACGGCAACGTCGGTTCCGAGTGGCGGGTACGTTATCAGCGGCCTTGCCCCGGGCAAGTACGAGGTGATGGCAACCGCTGAGGGCTTTGAGCCCGGAGTTTCAGCCGATTCAGTGCCGGTGGAATCGGGCCAGGTTGCGTCGTGTCCCTTCTACCTGCAGCCAGAGAGCGAACCGCAGACCGGGATATCCGGCCGGGTAACCGACTACGAGACCGGCGAGCCGATCTACCATGCTTCACTCAGCGGCAACGGGCTGCCGACCACCTACACAAACGCCAACGGCGAGTACTTCATACACACGGACCCGGGTGACTACACGCTCTGGGCCTGCCACGACGGGTATGAGAACGGCATCTATCCCGAGTCGGTCCATGTCGTGCAGGACCAGATATCCGACAGCATCAACTTCGCTCTGATATCGACAACCGGGAAGACCGGCATCGGCGGCCGCTTGACCGACGCGAGTCGGATGCTCGGGATTGGCGGCGGGACGATAATCGCGAGCGGTCCGGGTGGTTGCGACACCACAACGTCGGTTCCCACCGGTGGGTACGTCATCAGCGGCCTTGCTCTCGGCAAGTACCAGGTCACGGCCATGGCTGAGGGGTTCCAGACACAGGTCAAGCCGGAGTCGGTGCAGGTAGAATCAGGCCACGTTAAGTGGTGTCCCTTCTACCTGGAACCGGAAAGCAGCGAGTTGTGCGGCCTGTCGTGTGGAGTGAAGGACGCAGGCAATGGCAACTGGATATTCGGGGCTCTGGTCGAAGCGACCGGGCCGGGAGAGGGTCGTGCCAATACCGGGTCACACGGGACCTGCACTGTCCGGAACTTGGTGCCCGGCACGTACCTGGTTAGAGCCAGGGCGGCGGGGTTCGAGCCGTCGGCATGGGATACGATTCAATTGACGTCCGGCGGTATCCCGTACTATATCAGGTTCGACCTCCAGCCGTCCGGCAGCGTCAACGGCGGGATCGCGGGCAGCGTCACCGACTCACTCGGCCAGAACCCGCTCGACAATGCTCGCGTGTTTGCATGGAGCACGTCCGGCCAGGGCTACGCGTACACGGACTCAGCCGGCGATAACGTGATAACCGGACTCGCGGATGGTTGGTACCGCGTGCGCGCCGAAGCTCAGGGCTACTATCCGGCCCGCTATCCCGACAGCGTCCAGGTGGCCAACGGCCAGACCACGAGTAGCATCGACTTCCGGTTGCGCGCGGTGGGCAGTCTTGATGCCGGCATCGCCGGATTCGCCTATGACGGCTCTGAGCAGGTCGAGATTCCTAACGTGCATGTGCGCGTTACCGGCGGCCAGAGCCTTTGGGAGGTCAACGCGGGCGGCTCCGGCGACTACTTGATCGACGGTCTGCCGCCGGGCGACTACCTCGTCCAGGTCGACGCAACAGGCTACGAGCCCGGCCAGTACCCGGACATAGTCACCATCGCAAACGGGGCGGTAGCCTCCTTTGTGTGTCCGGCGCTCTATCCGCCGGCGGCGGTTGCCGAGCCGCACGTCCGGGTCAACACGCTGAACGCAAAGGTCCTGGCGCTTCCCAACCCGGGCTGCGGTCCCGTCCGCGTGCAGTGGCAGGTCGAAGCACCGGGCATTGTCGCGTTGCGCGTATTCGATAACACGGGGCGCGCCCTGCGCACGATACAGAACGGCTTTCAGGCAACTGGGAGCTATTCCGCGACGTGGAACGGCGTCTGCGACAACGGACGCCGCATCGCAACCGGCATCTTCTTCTACCGGCTCGATGCACCGGGCGTGCATGAGGTCATCAAAGCGGCCATAGTCCGCAGGTAGCGCGGCTACACTGATGAAGGACCTTGGCGTGGCCGGCTGGCCCCGCCAAGGTCTCTTCAAAAGGATGCACCCGAGATGAAACTGTGCTTCACGTTGCTCTCCGTCGGCTGTTGGCTTTCGGTCGTCCTTGCCCAGTGGGAACCGGACCGACGGTTGACTCTCGACAGCAGCGCGTCACGTATCTGGGCAAACAACGGCTGGTTTCTCGTCGCGATTCCAGGTGGCCTGCAGGCGGTATGGTGGGACGCTCGCGACGGACATCCCGAGGTGTACGGCGCGCGCTCAACCGACTCGGGCGAAGCATGGGAACCTGACCGGAATCTGTCGCCCGGCCCGGAATCGACATTCTGCCCTTCGCTGGCGGTTTCGGACAGTGACATCCATCTTGTCTACAAGGACAGGCGCGGTGGATGGGGCGCGTTCTATCGGCGATCGACCGATGCCGGGGCAACGTGGTCCGGCGACACCGCGCTGGTACGCTTCGATTCGCCGACCGGTGGTTGCATGACCGATGCGGCATGGGGCCGGACCGTCCACGTGCTCTGGGCGGTATTCCATGGCGCGTTCTCGCAGGTCAGCCACTGCCGTTCGCTCGATCGCGGCGTCTCGTGGGACCCCGAAGTGCTGATCAGCCACGACACCTTCCGTTCCGAAGATCCTTCGGTCGCGGTTTCGGAGTCAATCGTGCACGTGGTCTGGTTCGACACTCGCAATGGCCCGGGCGATGCCTACTACGAGCGCTCGCTCGACAACGGCACAACCTGGGGACCGGAGACCCGATTGACGCCCGACTCAGCCATCGTCTACGCGCCGACCGTGGCCGCTCTGGACTCGTTCGTCCACGTTGCCTGGATCGACCGTCGCAGCGGCTCGTACCATTTCCAGATCTACTACAAGCGTTCAACCGACGCGGGCACGACGTGGAGTCCGGAGACCCGGCTCTGCGACAACTCCGGCGCGGCGATGTTCCCTGTGCTCGCGGCCTCGGGCCGTAACGTGCATGTCGCCTGGTACGACAACCGCACAGGCCGGAATCAGCTCTACTACCGTGTGTCTACCGACTGCGGGTCGACGTGGCAGGCGGAAACGACATTGACCGAGAGCCCTGGAAATGCCGGCAACCCGGCAATCGCCGTCGCCGACACAGCCATCCACCTCATCTGGACTGACGACCGCGACGGCCATTACGAGACCTACTACAAACGTAACCTGACCGGCAACGTCGGAGTCGAAGACATTCCCAAGCCACAAGCTCCAAGCCTCACGCCAGCGGCCACCATCGTACGCAAGATCCTGTTCCAGCCGCCCTCAGTTGTGTCTCCTCTCTCCTCACTCCTCTCTATCGATGGCCGTAAAGTGATGGCGCTGCGCCCCGGCACGAACGACGTCACGCGGCTCGCCCCCGGCGTCTATTTCGTGCGTCTGGCGTCGAGCGTAGACAAAGTCATTGTGACCAAGTAGGAGGTTCGATGAGGATGTCATGCGCGTTGTTCGCTGTAGGCTGCCTGCTCTCGGCAGCCAGTGCGAACTGGGAGCCTGACCGAAAGCTTTCTGCCAATGACAGCGCCGCAACGCTGAACGAGAACATGGCACGATGCATCGTCACCTGCGCGGACACCGTGCACGTAGTCTGGTGCGACGCGAAGAACAACGGCAGCGCCATCTACTACAAACGCTCCAGTGACCAGGGCGCGACCTGGGAGGATGACACCCGGCTTTCCGGCTCGCCCGCCTACTCCGCCTTCCCGACCCTGGCGGTGTCAGGGACGTACGTGCATCTCGCCTTCCGCGACCAGCGGACCGGCCGCTACCTATCGTACTACAAACGCTCGACCGACGGCGGCCGGAACTGGGGACAGGATGTCTTCGTCTCGGACTCGACGATGTTCAACTGGTGGCCCGCAGTGGCCGCAGTGGACTCGATGGTCTACCTCGTGCTGAACATGGACACGGTGAACAGCGACGTCTACTTCCGGCGCTCGACCGACAATGGTGAGACGTGGGATTCGATTCAGCGTATTTCCAACGCGCCGCTGCGGTCCGAGGACCCCTGCATCGCCGCGTCCGACTCCTTCGTCCACATCGTCTGGAACGAGTTCCGCCACGGCGGCAACGGGCATAGCGAGGTCTACTTCCGGCGCTCAACCGACCGCGGCGCAACATGGGGTCCTGAGACCCGTCTGACCTTCGACACCGCCATGTCCTACAGCCCAACTGTCTATCCTCGGGGATCGAACGTCGACGTTGCATGGGAGGACAACCGCGACGGCAACTTTGAGATCTACCACAAGCGCTCGACCGACTGCGGCGAGAGTTGGAGCCCGGACGAACGACTCACTCACGACTCGGCGGTGTCCGTCTATCCATCCATCGTTACAGACGGTGCGAGCATCCACGTCGTCTGGTTCACATTGGGCAGCGACACCGGGATATTCTATCTTCACTCCACCGATGGCGGCGCGAGCTGGGATTCGGTATTCACGCTGGTCAACGACTCGTTCTCGGTTGCGACCCCGTTTGTCGACTTCTCGGGCTCGATTCTCCACGTCATCTGGAAGGATACGCGCGACGGCCACGGCGCCATCTACTACAAACGCAATCCGAGCGGCAACGTTGGACCCGCCGAAAGCCGCGCGCCTCAAGCATCGAGGTTCGGGCGCGCGACAACGATCGTCCGCGGAGTCCTGTTGCGGGAAGATAGCCAAGGCGCAGGCTCAAACCCAGGTTGGCTGCTCGATGTCTCGGGTCGCCGCCTCCTGCCGCTTCGCCCCGGTGCGAACGACGTCTCACGTCTTGCGTCGGGCGTCTACTTTGTCCGCGCCGCGCCATCAGCCGTCGCCAAGGTGGTCCTGATCCGGTAGGAGAGCAAGCTGAGACCGCTCGCCGGGTTGCTGGCTGCGGTGAAAACAGGGACACCTCCACTATTCTTATGAATCC
>CAZAKP010000110.1:8119-10290 GCA_964485845.1 uncultured bacterium
ACGGCTGAAGGCTTTCTGCCATTCCGTCGTCCCCAATTCCACAGTCCCTTCCTGCCTCTCCCCTACATCTGATGCCAAACCACGCGGTTGAGCCGTCGGACGGCACCTGCTCGGAGCAAAGCATCAAAATGAACTGCGTAGTCCCGCACGCCGGCATCCGGCCCGCATCCGGCCCGCGATTTGACACCGCCGCCCGCGAGGTGTAGAATCCGGCATGGCCCGACGGTTCGTCGTCGAACTGGCAGTCCTTGGTACCATCCTGGCACTGTTCCCAGGCTGCGGTGGGGCGCCGCGCGCCTCGCGCCAGGTGAACCGGGCGGTTCTGGGCGAGCTCTTCGTTATCTCGGACTGACCCGCCTACTGCGAGGTCGCGGCGCGATCTCTCGACAGCCTGACACTCACGTACGGGGACTCGCTCGTTCAGGTGGCGTGGTGTCACTCGCCGGATCACCCGGAACTTTCCACGCCGGCCGGCGAAGCCCGCAGCACGCGGTACCACGTCGATGATATCCGGCCCTCCGCCTTCTTTGACGGTCCCGACCGGGCGCCGCTGACCGCGGACTCCTTCTACGCAGTATACGACAGCATGGTCCGGCAAGCTCGTTCGCAGACTACCGTTCTTGAGATGTCGCTGGACCCGACCTTGACCCATCTTGATTCGACGGAACTGAGCATCGGGGTCCACATCACGCCCACCGACTCGGCGGTGGATTCCATGGCCGGTCTGATGCTGGTTGCGGTCGTCTACGAAGACAGCACGCCGTACGTGTACTGGGACGGTTATACGCACTACATCCGGTTCTGCGCCCGCGAGGTCATCGGCGACACGTGGGGCATGCCGCTGACGCTCCGGCTAGGCACCGATTACGATACGGTGCTTACCGCGCCCTTGGGCGACTGGAACCGCTCGCGCCTGGGAGCCGCCGTATTCGTGCAGGACACATCAAGCCTGCGCGTGCTACAGGCAACCGGAATCCGGCGTTTCACTAACTAGCCTTCGCCTCTAGTCCCCAGTGACCAGTTTGTAGTTTCCAGCTCACGGCTGACGGCGCGGAGGCATTTCCGATTACCGATTGCAGATTGACGGCGGCGGTTAGCGGGCGCCGGCGCTACTGAGGTTCGCTTAGGCAACGCGCCGCTTGCGGCACCCCCTCCCATTTGACACGTCCGACCGCGAGTAATACTATCTACATGATGGAAACGAGATTCCTGCGTTGGATGTTGCACACGGCTGGCGCCAAATGTGCCGGCCGCGACTGCGGCAGGGCCGCGCGCGCAGGAGGGCTGACGCTGCTCGCCTGTGTCGTTCTCTGCGGTGCAAGGGAATGGAAAGACTGGGAGGTGGGCCAGTTAAGGGACCTGCAGGCCGTGTACGTTCGGACAAGCCCAGGTTGCATCGAGGCTGAGAGGCTGTCGCCGGGTCTGATGTCGCGCATCGCCTATCAGATCACCAGGAGTCTGAGTGCGACGCGTCTGGGAGTAACGAATGATTCCCTGTACCCGGCAACCCTTGACGTGGTGATCTACTGCCAACCTGCCGCCCCCGCTGCGGTTGCATACTCCATGCATGTCACACTCATCCAGCCGGCACGAGCCCCGGATTCAGTAGCAGTAGAGATCGGCGGCGGCTCCGGTGTCAGTTCCGCCGGCTCTTTCGCCCGCGCTGTGCGACAGGTGATTGGCGACTGCACGGACGAACTCATCACCCATTGGCTGCCTCTGCACCCAAAGCCCTGGCACGAAACGTATTGGCCCTCAGAGCCGGTCTTCATCCCTAACTCACGGCACTCGCCTTCGCTGGATTCCGCCGTAAGGCTCATCATCGCCATGGGCGAGCGACGACGGCAGGAAGAGCTGAGGCGGTTGTTCGCCCCATGTGGGCTGGTGACCTATTCCGAGGGCGTAAGGGACCTCTTTTGGTGGAAGTGGAACGGCCGTGTAGACACTCACCCCGTGTTCGCTCGCGACATCCGTGACTTCGGCTGGGACCGCGCGCTTGAACGCGTTCCCGGCGTCGTGGTCCGGTAGCAGACTCGCTCCCATTTTGGGAAGCATCGGGACACCCGGCGAGGCATTTCCGATTACCGATTGTGGATTGCGGATTGACGCGGGCGTAGCCCGCGGGCCCCAAGCCGCAGGCTGTCGGCCGTGAACCGAGAGCGGGTCTCCCC
>CAZAKP010000111.1:0-10258 GCA_964485845.1 uncultured bacterium
GAGTCGATGACGACCATTGAATCGAGATCGTAGTAGCGGTATGGACCGGGCGTGCCCGGTACGGCCTCAAGGGTCTCGCTCTGGTACAAGAGCGTCTGGCCGTCGTTGGCGTAGATCTTGAAAGTGAACGACGAGTCGTCCCAGGGGTACGTGGTGTGCAGGTAGAAGTCGGCCTTCACCGTCGTTATTCCGACCGGGTAAGGGACACAGAAGTCGTCCGGGTTGAACTTGACCGCTCGTTCCGGGGTTGCCCAGGTCAGCCAGTGCATCTGAGCATCGGTGTGGTACTGGATCCAGTCGACGGTCATATCGTAGGTGATGGTATCGTCGGCCGGCCATTGCTCGCCGGCTGCCTCGGACCAGACCCTGATGTGGAAGACGCCCGCCAGGCTCGGAATGTGCCAGGCCGGCGAGAAGGTCATCAGCGCCGCCGCGCCGTGTTTCAGTTTCCCGGTCGTCGTCACGGTATCTTCGTAGGCGTAGCTCTGCGGGCCGGAGATCGACACGCGCACCGGCGTGCCGATCGGCAGCGTGTCTTTGCCCATGTTCTTGATCATCGCCCGAATCGGGAAGTTGATGTTGGGCACCGTATCGTCGGGCATGTTGGAGACGAACCAGACCATCGACGCATTGGTGTCCTGCGGCGTCCAGTCGAGCACGGCCCGGATCATCCAGTCGCCCATGGTGGTGTCCTCGGTGAACGCGCCGGTGCTGTCCATCGCCCACATCCGGTGCGCGGGCGCGTTGTTGGTCGCGTCCATCGAGAGCGCCGGGCAGTTCGGGCTGACGCCGACTTGTTTGTAGAATATGTAGAAGTTGCTCGCACCGGCGAGCCCTACGGCAAGGCAGACAATTACCAGCTTGCGCATCGGCACTCCTTCATTACTTTGCCTTGCGGACACAACTCAGGACTTTCGCGGCCTCGCCGGGAGGATGGGCGATGAAGAGTCACACCGGCCCGCCCGCGACGAAGCCGAGGAGCCCGGGTTCCTTTGCGGCCCTGCCTGCGCTATCGCAGGCACTCGATAATAGCCGACGTCAAGCCCGGGTCAAGCGATAGGATTCGGGGTCCGCGATGCCGGAAACCCAACTCCCCGGCTATCTGAGCAGAATCGGGTTGAGGGTAACGGCCTTCTCCAGCGCTTCGACCGCCAGCTCCGGCTTGCCGAGGTCCCGATAGACGATCCCCATATTGTGCCAGGCGCCGGCGTGCTTCGGGTTCGCTTTCACCGCGGCCTGGTAAGCGGCCAGCGCTGCCGGCAGGTCCTTCCGGGCGTAGTACGCCTGGCCCAGGTTGTAGTGAGCGCCGGAAAAGTCCGGGGCGTGCCTGGCCGCCAGGCGGTACGCCGCAATCGCCCGCTCGTACTCGGCCTGCTGTTCGGCATCGGTCGGGAGCGTCGGTGCCCGTTCGAAGTGCAGGTTGCCGAGGTTGTACCACGCCTCGGCGTAGTCGTTCCTGACCCGGGTCGCCTCGTTGTACGCGCCGATGGCCGCTTCAAGTTCGCCGCTGCGCTGCAGCGCCAGTCCAAGATTATTGTAGGCTTCGGCGTAGCCGGCCCGGCAGCGGATCGCCTGCCGGTAACGCTCGATCGCCTCGGGCCAGCGCTTCATCAGGCTGTAGGCGTTGCCCTGGACGAGGTAGGCGTCCGCGAAACCCGGGTCGATGACGAGCGCGCTTTGACACGCGTCAATCGCCTCGGCGGGCCGCTCCCTGCCCAGGAGGCACTGACCGAGCGTCTGAAAGGCCTCGGCGCAGTCGGGATTCAGGCTGAGCACCCACCGGGCGACGCGCACCCCGTGGGCATACGACCTGATGGTGGCGTAGCCGCGCGCCAGACGCGTATAGCCGAGGACCAGCAGGTCGGCGGTACTCAGCCGCAGCCCGGCCGGAACGCTCGCCGCCGCGTCGCGACTGAACGCGTACCAGTACTCTCGCTCGCGCTCGGACCTCGTAATCTCGAGATAGACCCTGCCTCCGGCCAGCAGGAAGCTGACCGGGAAGCCCAGCTTCGCGACCGCAATTCCGTCCGCCACCGCCAGACCAAGGTCGTCGCCGATGCCTCCCGGGCGGAGTCCAAGGTATCCGTCAAGTACCTGAGTGAAGAGGAACGGCTGCCCGGCTCGGGCGTCGGCCAGTTGCCAGAGCCGGTCGCGGACCCCGCTTACGATTATCGCCCGCGACTCGCCGGTCAGGGATACCAGCCCCGACCGGTCCATCGACTGCAACTGACGCTGAACCGGGTCGTTCATCGCGGCAGCGGCAAAGAGCTCCTCAATGCGATGGCCGTACTTCTCGAGGTCATCGTTGGACCGGACGCCGGCCATCAGCAGAAAGCCGTACGCCAGCGCGGTCGCCTGGCCCATGTCGACCTCGACCACGGTTATTCCCTTCACGAACCGCTCCGGACTGCTGGTAAGGAACCCGGGCGAGAACTGGCTGCACGACGCCACCTCAAGCAGCCGCGCCCACTCCTCGGTCGGCAGGATTCCCAGCGCCCGCCGAGTCAGCCGCTCGCGGTCGTCTTCGCTCAGCACCGACCGCCCGGTGCGGTCCAGGACGAGCAGTGACTGAGCCCGGGCGCGGTTGATCTCCAGTTGTTTCGGTAAGGGAAGAAGCCGCTCGAACTCACTCGGGTTCGCTCCCGACAGCCTGCCGCTGACCGGAGAGAGCTTCGGCTCCCAGCCGGAAAGGAGGGCGATGTGAGTCAGTGGAAGGCTCTGCGGATACCGCTGCCGTGCCGCCCACAGGTCCCGGAGAACCCGCATTGCGGCATCGTCCGTGTGAATGCTGCCGCCTCGGTCAATCACGCTTCGGACACGATTATCGTTTGGGCGGTCACAAAGTCAAGCGGCCGAGCCGTTCATTCATCGCGGGCTTCAATTGAGCAATCAGCACAGCCTCCAACCGTCGGCGGTTCGCTTCAAGCGGAACGACCAGGGCGTGAACGTGCGTGGCCCCGAGTCGGCGCGCCTCCGGCCATCGCTCGTGAGACGGAATCGAGGCACGGAAGTTCTCGGTTTTGCCGACATAGAGCGGGTCCCATCCGTCGCCGGCAACCCGCGCGAAGATGTAAAGCCCGCCCACCGTCTTCCACTCCGTCGCGTCGTGGTCGTAGATGGTGAACGTGAGCGTCTGGCCTGGCCCGGTCGGCCAACTGCATGTAGCCACTGCGCGTCTCCTTTCTTGTACCAGACCGCCTGCCGGCGGCGCGGACTTTCAGCCGTTTCGCTCCGGTTTCAGCCGTCGGTCGATAGTGTACCCGCGTCGGCAAGCCGGTCAATTGCGACCGAAGAACGGCGGCGCTTGACTTCGCGCGGCGGGGACCTATAATGACTGACCGGTCAGTTTCCTCAATCGTAGAACATAGATGAAGACCAAGTCGGAAGAGAAGCGGCTCGCCTTGTTGAAGGCGGCGCTGGCCGTGGTCACCGAGAAGGGCTACTTCGAGACCAAGGTGGACGACGTGGCCCGTCATGCCGGCGTGGCCAAAGGCACTGTCTACCTCTATTTCAAAGACAAGCCGGCCATTTACGTCGGGCTGGTGGGATGGCTGCTGGAGCAGGCACTGGCGGTGACTGCCGAGGTGATTGCCAAACCGATATCCCCCCGGCGGAAGCTCGACGAGCTTTTCACGACCTGGTCGTCCGGCGTGATGTCCAATCCCGGCGTGCTGCCGCTCCTCTCGATGGAAAACATCCACCAGGACAACACACTGATGAAACGCTTCAAGAAGCACGTTCTGCCCCACATCATCGAACTGCAGGATGCGGTGGCGGGCGTCATGAAGCAGGGCATCGAGCAGGGCGAGTTCCGCCCCGCTGACCCGCGCGCCGCGGCCATGATGTATCTCGGGGCTTTCCGGGCCGAACTGCTGGCCGCCGCCGACCGGCAGCGCTCGCGCCGGGCGACGGAGTCGGTCAAAGAGCTTTTCCTGTACGGTCTGCTTGCCGACGGCAAGGGCCGCGAAAACGACAATCGATAAGGAGCATTGATGCGTAAGTCTCCACTGTCCATCATCATCGGCCTGACCCTGGCGGTCGTGGCAACTGCGGGCGCCGACACGCTGCGCCTGGATGCGCAGAAGGCGGTCTCACTCGCCCTCGCGAACAACCGCCAGATCGCCCAGGCCCAGGCCAGGCTCGACGAAGCCGCGGCGGGCAAAGGCACGGCGTTCGGCGCCTTCCTGCCGCAGCTATCCGCCTCCGGTACCTATACCCGGCTCGACAAGGTCAGCGAGTTCTCCCTGATGACCCCGAAGTACGGGAAGTACCCTTTCCCCGTGTACGACCCGGCAACTCACCAGCTTATCGGCCTGACCGACTCCATACCGATCATTGTGGGCGCAGACACGGTCAAGCTGAATCTCGGGAGCTACAACAACTATGCCCTGACCGGCACGATCCAGCAGACTCTCTTCGCGTGGGGCAAGCTCCTGAACGCCTACCGGATCGCCGGCCTCAACCTGGACCTGCAGAAGGCGGCGGCGGCCCAGGCTCGTGCCCAGGTAAGGGTCGATGCTACCCAGGGATTCTACCAGGCGCTGCTTGCCCAGAAGACAGTCGATGTCATGAACGATGCACTCAAGCAGCTCCGCGGCCACGTCGGCCAGGTCCAGTCGCTCTATGATAACGGCATGGCGACCAAGCTCGACCTGATGAAGGCTACGCTCGGGCTCCAGCAGTTGGAGGCCCAGGTGTCCCAGATCGAGAACGGCGCCGAACTGGCGACCGCGGCCCTGCTCAACACGCTGGGACTCGACCCTGGCACGCCGGTCGCGTTCAGCGAGGAACTGACGCCGGATTCGATGACCGTCGACGTTGACCAAGCCGCGAAGCAGGCCATCGAGACACGGCCGGAGCTGGCCCAGCTCCGCGACGCGGCGAAGATGTCCAGCCTCGGCGTGCGCATCGCCAAGACGGCCAATCTCCCCAACCTGTTCGCGCAGGCGAACGGCATGTACGAAAACCCGGTAGGACTGACGCCCGGCTGGGGAACGCAGTGGAATGCGACCGCCGGTTTCTCGATGCCCCTGTTCACCGGCCTTGCTAACGTCAACAAGCTGAAGGCCGCGCAGGCCCGCGAGCGACAAGCGAAGGTCGGACTGGCGATGGTGGAGGATGGAATACGACTCGAGGTAAAGGCGCAGGTGCTCGCCCTGAACCAGGAGGCGAAGAACACCGCCTACCAGAAGAAGAATGTCGAGGTGGCGGAGGCCGCGCTTGGTCTCGCCCAGGCCCGCTATGAAAACGGCCTGCTCACGAATTTGGACTACATGGACAGCCAGCTCGCGCTGACCCAGAGCCGGGTCGCGTACCTGAACGCGCTGGCCAACTACCAGATCGCCAAGGCAAGATACCAGAAGGCGATCGGAGAGTATTAAGGAGATGATGATGACAAAGTCCCGCGCATTCCTCGCCGGTTCGACCGCCGCGATTGCCGCCCTGCTTCCGCTCCTCGCGGGCTGCGGCAACATGGGTAAGGGTAAGGCCGCGGCGGACAAGAGACCGGCGGTTTCGGTCGCGGTAGTCACGGTCGGCCGCAACACCGTAACCCGTTCCATCCAGTTGCTGGGCACGCTCGAAGGCGAACAGCAGGCCATGGCGGTGCCCAAGTTCGCCGGCCGTGTAACCGAGGTGCTCAAACATGAAGGGGCGTACGTCAGCGCCGGCGACCCGATAGTCACGATAGTCAACGACGTGCCCGGAATGGACTACCGGCCCGGGCCGGTAACGGCTCCGATTTCCGGTGTAGTCGGCAAAGTCTACGTCCAGGTCGGCCAGGCCGTCTCGCCGGCGATGCCCATCGCGGCCATTTCCAGTTACTCCGGCCGCATCAAGGTCAAGGCGGTGGTCAGCGATGCCGACCTGCCCTATATCAAAACCGGCGCCCGGGCCCGGGTGATGGTTTCGGCAATACCCGACAGCGTGTTCGGCGGAGTAGTCTCCCAGGTTTCGCCGATGCTCGACCCGATGACCCGTTCCGCCACGGTCGAGGTACTCGTGCCCAACTCGTCCCGCCGGCTCGTACCCGGCATGAGCGCATCGCTCCAACTGACCGCCGAGGAAAAGAAGGACGTGGTTGCCGTTCCCATCTCGGCTCTCTTCACCGACGGACACAGCCGCGTTGTCGTCGTTGCCGACCGCGTCGCCCGCTTCCGCGACATCCAAACCGGGCTCCTCGGCGACGAACTCGCGGAAGTCGTCTCCGGTCTTGAGCCGGGCGAAAAGGTCGCCACCACCGGCAAGGAAAACGTCAAGGAAGGCGAAGCCGTGAACCCGGTCGAGGTCGGCCAGTGAAACTCTCCGACACTTCCATTCGGCGGCCGGTAACCACCGCGATGGTGGCGATAGGCCTGCTCGTGTTCGGCATGGTCGCGGTCACCCGCATGCCGGTGGACATCTACCCGAACGTCACCCTGCCGATGATAGTGGTCGCGACGCTCTACCCCGGCGCCGGGCCGCTTGAGGTCGAGTCCGAGGTCACCGAGCCCATCGAGCAGAACATCGGTACTATCCAGAACATCAAGACCCTCGCCTCGCGCTCGGTCGAGAACGTCTCCGTTGTCCAGCTCCAGTTCGACTGGGGCACCAACCTCGACGCCGCCTCATCCGACGTACGCGACCGTCTGGCGGTCGCCGAGGCCTCGCTTCCCGATGATGCCCAGAAGCCGTTCGTGCTCAAGCTGAACTCGTCGATGATCCCGATTGTCCAGCTCGGTATGTACGGCGACGTCGATGCCATGCAGATGCGCGACATCGCCGAGGACTTCGCCCAGTCGCTGCAGCGGGTCGCCGGCGTCGCCTCGGTTTCGGTGGCCGGCGGCACCCGGCGCCAGGTCCAGGTCGTGGTCGACGTAAGGAAACTGGCCGCGGCGGGCATCACGACCGATGCCTTGAACCAGACCCTTGCCGCCCAGAACCTCAACTACCCGGCCGGCACCGTCACCAGCCAGGGTCGCGAGTATCTCATCCGCCTGATGGGTCAGTACCAGGACCCGGAAGCGGTCGGCAACACCGTCATCGGCATGAAGGGCAACGCGCCCATCCTGCTCAAGGACATTGCCGCCATCTCCTGGCAACCGGAGGAAGAAACCCAATACGCACGCTACAACGGCAAGAGCAGCGTCTTCGTGGTCGTCCAGCGCCGGCCCGACGCCAACACCGTGCAGGTTGCCGCTCTGGTCCGGGCCGAAATCGACCGGCTGAAGAAGGCCCTGCCCGCCGGAATTGACGTGCAGATCTTCTTCGACTCCTCGACCCAGATAAAGAACTCCGTCTCTAACGTCGCCATCAACATTCTGCTCGGCGGCATCCTCGCCGTGATGATTCTCTTCGTGTTCCTGCGCCGCTTCCGCGCGACGATGTTCGTCGCCTTCTCCATACCGATATCCATTTTCTTCGCGGTCTTCTTCATGTACATTTTCGGCTTCACCATCAACATCCTCTCGATGGCCGGCCTGGCAATAGCCGTCGGCATGGTCGTGGACAACGGCATCGTCGCCTTTGAATCCATCTTCCGCCACCGCGAGCGCGGCGAGGAAAGCTTCGCCGCGGCGAGCGTCGGCACCAATGAAATCGCCATGGCCATCACCGCCTCCACGCTCACGACGGTAGTCGTATTCCTGCCCATGCTCCTGATGCGCGGCATGCTCCTCATCTTCTTCCGCGAACTCGTCTGGGCCGTGGTCGGTTCGCTCACCGCCTCGCTCGCCGTCGCCCTGACTTTGATTCCGATGCTCTCCAGCCGCTACCTCAAAATGAGAGCGCCGGGAACGCAGGAACGCGGGCTGCAGGCATGGAGTGAACGAATGTACCAGGGGCTCGAAAACACGTACGGCCGGATGATCGGCTGGGCGGTCGGACATCGCCGCCTGGTCGTGCTGGTTGCCATCGTGCTGTTCGTTGCCAGCCTCGGCTTGGTGCCATTCCTCGGGCGGGAGTTCATGCCGGCCGAGGAGAGCACCTACCACCAGCTCACCGCCGAGATGCCGGTCGGCACCAGTCTCGACTCGACCAATGCGGCAGTCTCGCGGATTGAGCAGCACATCATGGACAAGTGGGGCGACGACGTTGAAGGCGTATCGGCTCAGGTCGGCGGAGGCGCAAGCATCTACTCCACCATCTTCGGCGGCATCGGCACCAACGGCGCCCAGCTCAACCTGATTCTCAAGGAACGCTCTCAGCGCAAGCACCCGATTGACCAGATGGACGACGACATCAGGGAATTCGCCGCTACGATTCCGGGGATGAAGCTGCGCGTTCTGCCGGCGCGTTCCATGGCCAATGCCGGCGGCATGGGTAACGGCTCCGACGTAGAAATCGATATCAGCGGCCACGACCTTGCCGTCGCCGACTCGCTGACCCGCCAGGTCGTCGCTGCCCTCGATACCATCTCCGGCCTCACCGACGTCCGCGCCAGCCGCGAACCGGGCAAGCCCGAGCTTCAGCTCGTCGTCGACCGGCAGAAGGCGGCGCTCTACGGACTGACGCCGTACCAGATCGGTTCGGCTCTGCGCACCCAGTTCCAGGGCAATGCCGCGAGCCAGTTCCGCCTCGCCGGCAAAGAATACGACATCCTCGTGCGCCTGCGCCGCGAGCAGCGGAATTCAATCAACGGGATTCTCGGCACATCGGTAACCGGGCCGCTCGGCACGGTACCGCTCAAGAGCCTCGTCACGGTCCGAAGCGGCACGAGCCCGCTCGAAGTCGAACGAGAGAACAACGAACGCATCGTTCGTGTCACCGCCAAGGCGATCGGCGGCTCCTCCGGCCAGCTCGGCGCCCGCGCCGGCCGGGCCATCCGGTCGATCGCGGTGCCGCCCGACTTCAGCATCAAGCTTGCCGGCGCCTATGCCGATATGATGCAGACCTTCAAGGACCTCGGACTCGTCGTACTCATCGCTCTGATGCTCGTATTCATGGTGATGGCCTCGCAGTTCGAGTCCTTCCGCGACCCGTTCATCATCATGTTCACCGTGCCCTTCGCGCTTATCGGCGTGCTCTGGGCGCTCTTCCTCACCAAAACCGCCATCTCGGTTACGTCCGGGCTCGGCATCCTTGTGCTCATGGGCATCGTGGTGAACAACGGCATCGTCTACATCGACTACGTCAACCAGCTCCGGCGCAACCAGGGCATGAACCTGATCGACGCGGTCAAGGAAGGCGGCAGGGTTAGACTGCGCCCCATCCTCATGACCTCGCTCACGACCATCTTCGGCCTGATACCGCTTGCCCTCCAGATCGGCGAAGGCTCCGAACTCTGGTCGCCGCTCGGCCGCGCAATAATCGGCGGAATGCTGGTTTCCACCTTCCTGCCGCTCGTCTTCATCCCGGTCCTCTACATCATCTTCGAGAACCGCTCCGAGCGCGCCCGCCTGCGCCGAGCCGCCGCGGGACGCGGGACATAACCCAAATGTCCGACATTTGGGATTGTGTCCCAAGTCTCCGTGTTTCCTGCCAGTAACTTCCTCTCCCTCCGACAAGCCGGGGCGGGTCTTCCCGCCCCGGACTCCTTCAAAGACGCTGAAGAACCCCGGAACACAAAAATCCCGCAGACCGACCAAGTGGCGAACCACAGATGAACACCGATGCCCGGACAGATGGTATCTGAACAGAGTGGCTCGCTCGGTATCCTCGTATCACGATGGCTGAATCCCGACAACAACCCTCGCGCCGAAGCCCGGTTGCGTCGCGCGAAGTACCACTCGATGTTCGGCGCGAAGCATGCGGCGAAGCACGGATCGAAGCACGGGCAAATGTGTCGTGAGCTGCGTGGTGCGTCGCGTCGGTCGGTTCATCGGTAGCTGCGTCATCAGCTGCATCACAAGCTGCATCCGACGTTGGGTATCGCGTCGCACCACGCGTTGCTCGCGAAGTCGCTCAAGTCGTTGCTTCGGCTGTTGCTTGGTTCGTTGCTCGCGTCGATTCTCACGAACAAGCACCGATCGTTGCATGACGTGAAGCATCGGGCGCTGCATCGGCGGAGGCAGCCCCCCAGGCAGCCCGTGGGCCGACCACCCCACGGCAGAATTGTGGTCGAGAACGGCCTGACCACTACATATAGATGTGCTCCCATTGCCACAGAAGCGCCCGTACTCGGGCTATCCGACCCGACCGAATTATACAATGTTGTAGAATGGGCCGGGGGGTCGAGAACTAGCGCAAGTAACCGTAAAGTAGCATGTTAGCCGGATACAGTCCAAATTGACCCCTGCGCTGGGGCTACACTTACCCCTGTTCCGGCACACGTACTCTCACC
>CAZAKP010000112.1:0-10163 GCA_964485845.1 uncultured bacterium
CGATGTCGATGATCATGTTGCCGGTCGGCGCCTCGACCGGCAGGCCGACGCCGATGGCTGCGGCGATCGGCTCGGACACGAGGTAGATTTCCCGAGCGCCCGACGCCTCGACCGAGTCGCGTACGGCGCGTTTCTCCACCTCGGTGATCCCGGAAGGTACGCAGACGATGACGCGGGGCCGGACAAAGAGCTTCTTGCGCTGGACCATGCCGATGTAGGTCTTGAGCATGATCTCGACGATGCCGAAGTCGGCGATGACGCCGTCCTTCATCGGCCGGATGACGCGGATTCCCTCCGGGGTCCGGCCGAGCATCCGTTTGGCCTCGGTGCCGACCGCCACGACCTCGTGGCTCAGCTCGTCGATCGTGACGATCGAAGGCTCACGCAGCTCAATGCCCTTACCCTTGACATAAATCAGGGTAGAGGAGGTGCCAAGGTCGATCGCTATGTCGTTGGTGAAGCGCTCGGTGATTCCTCTAAAAAGGGAGTTCACTGTCACGCCCATAGCGTAGCCATTAGCGCCCTAGTGTCAAGCGCAACCGGCCAAACGCCTGTACCAAGCGGGTGTCGGTCGCTTGACTTGCCGCGTCTCCAACCTAGAATGGGCACAATGATACAGACTGGCGACCAGGTGATTCTCTACCACTCCGAGCGGATGAACTACCTTGTGACCGTTCAACCCAAAGGCGGCTTCTCGACGCACCGCGGCCAGCTCCGGTTCGACCAGATTGCCGGCCGCGAGTACGGCGATGCGACCCGCACCCACCTCGGGTTCCTCTTCTACCTGCTCAAGCCCGGCCTTGCCGACCTGGCCATGAAGGTGAAGCGCTCCACGACCATCGTCTATCCGAAGGACGTCGGTACGATGCTCTTGTCGGGCGCCGTCTTTCCCGGTGCCCGCGTCATCGAGACCGGTTCCGGGTCGGGCGCGCTGACGACGATTCTCGCCAACTTCGTGCGGCCGGACGGCAGGGTCTATTCGTACGAAAGACGGCCGGAGTTCAGCACCAATGCCCGGGCGAACGTCGAGCGGTACGGGCTGGCCCGGTTCTGCGAGTTCTTCGTGCGCGACCCGGAGCAGGAGGGGTTCGAACAGACCGACGTGGATGCGGTGCTGCTGGACGTGCCGGAACCGTGGACGCTCGTGGCGCCGGCTCACAATGCCCTGAAGGGCGGCTACGCGCTTGTCTCGATAGTCCCGACCGTTGAACAGGTGCGCAAGACCGTGTCGGCCCTGGAGATGCAGGGTTTTACCAGAATCCACGTGAAGGAGGTTCTGGAGCGGGAGATGCTCGTGCGCACGACCGGAATCAGACCGGCGGACCGGATGGTCGCACACACGGTCTACACGATTCTCGCTAACAAGGTGAACGAGCCGGGGCTCGCGAACGTGGCGATGCCCGAGCCCGTGCCCGAATCGCCGCGCCATGAAGACTAGGTCGGGCGCGGGACATGACCCAATTCCCGCGAAGTATTGGGATCGTGTCCCAAGCCCGGTTCTGCAATGTTGTCTCGGCCGCGTGCTGGCAACTGCCCTGCTATTAGTCGGATGCGGGCAGCGGACGACACCCGAACCGGGGCTTCGGGCCGTGTCGCTCGTCCCGAGCGTGACTGAGATTGTGTACGCGGTAGGCGCCGGAAAGATGCTCGTCGGCAACACGAACCAGGAAGACTTCCCGGAGGCGGCGAAAACCGTGTACAAGGTCGGGGATTTCATGAGCCCGGATCTTGAGCGCATAGTCGCGCTGCGTCCGAGCCTTGTCTTCCTTACCCTGCCCATGCATCGGTCATTGCTGGAGAAGCTCGCCGAGTTGAAGATACCGACCTACGTCTCCCGGCCGGCTGACATCGAGGCAGTGTTCAGAGAGATAGATACTGTGGCTCAACTAGTCGGGCGGAAGGCGGTGGGGGAGAGCCTGGTCGCGAGTATGCGGCGTCGGCTGGACTCGATTCCATCGTTTCCTGATACGCCGCGCGTGTACGTGGAGATATCCGGTACGCCGCTGATGACTGCCGGCGGCGGCACGTTCATCAACGAACTGCTGCTACGCGCCGGAGGTCGGAACGTCTTTGCTTCGTCGGTGCAGGAATATCCGGTAGCAGACCCGGAAGCGGTGGTGAAGGCTGATCCGCAGGTGATTCTGCTGCTGCATCCCGACATGAGTGTGAAGGACGTGGCGCAGCGTGTCGGCTGGGGCGGAATCAGCGCGGTCAGGAACGGCCTCATCTACGATAAGCTCGACGAAGATCTGCTCTTCCGCCCGGGCCCGAGAATCGTCGACGGCGTAGTCCTGCTCGCGAAGCTGCTTCATCCGCAAACCACGGATGAACACTGATAAACACGGTTTTCGTGTTAGTCCGTGTAGGTCTGTGATTTCGTTTCGTGTACTTCGTGTCTTCGTGGCTCAGTTGTTGGGGCCGGACGAGGAGTGATGCGTCGACAATCGCTGGGCTGGGTCGGCCTGGTGCTGCTGCTTGTGTCCGCGTCGGCGCTCTCGATAGCGGTCGGGCCCGGCGGTATCACCGGAGCCGGTATAAGCTCAGTGATGAATCTCCGGCTGCTGCGGCTCGCTCTGGGAATCATCGCCGGTGGGGTGTTGGCAGTGGTCGGTGCATCGCTGCAGGGCCTGCTCCAGAATCCGCTGGCCGACCCTTTCACGATGGGAGTCGCGAGCGGGGCGGCGCTGGGCGCGAGCCTGACACTGGTAATGGGCAGAACAGCCGGAGCATTCGCGCCGGTGGGCGGCTTTGTCGGGGCACTGGTGACCATGCTCGTGGTCTATGCGCTCGCCCGGGTTCGAGGCCGCGTTACGGTTACGGGCCTGGTGCTTGCCGGCGTCATCATGAGCTTTCTCTTTTCGAGTCTTGTCATGCTCGCGATGATACTGGGCCGGCGTACGCTGGGCGAGGCGATCTACATGATGATGGGGCACCTGGGAGCGGTCTTCACCGGTACGACTGCCCGGCTGTTCGCTGCGGTCGTCGTGCTCTCGATAGCCGGGTGCGGTTGGCTTTTCTCGATGTCGCGGTCGCTTGATATCATGTCGTCGGGTGAGGAGGCGGCGGAGACGCTTGGGGTTGATACCCAGCGCGTCACCAAGACGGTTTTCGTCGTTTCGTCGGTGCTGGTCGGCATGGTGGTTTCATTCACCGGCGCAATCAGCTTCGTAGGTCTGGTAGTTCCGCACCTGGTGAGAATGCTGTTCGGGCCCGAGCATCGCCGGGTCCTGCCCGGGTCATTTGTTGCCGGCGCGGGCATCCTGCTCCTGTCGGACGTGCTGGCGCGGAACGTTGTCCCCGGTGGCCTGCCGCTTTCCATCGTCACCGCGCTCGTCGGCGTGCCCTTCTTTATCTACCTACTGAGGAGCCGCCTGTGAACAAAAGGGATAAAGGGATAGAGGGACAGAGGGATAGAGTGGCGGAACGCCATGGTACTGCACTTGATCCCTTGATCCCTCGATCCCTCGATCCCTTCCGCGGGAATGCCATCCAGCTCTCCCGCCTCTCCTTCGGCTACGGCGAGCGCCTGCTCTTCGAAGGGTTCAACCTTGATGTTGCTGCTGGTGAGTTTCTCGGCATCATCGGGCCGAACGGGGCAGGGAAGTCCACCCTGCTCCGACTCGTCGCCGGGCTGCTTGTGCCCGCGCAGGGCTCAATCCGAATCGCGGAAAGGGAACTTCAGACTCTTCACCGGCGGGATGTGGCACGCGAGGTAGGCGTGGTCCTGCAGGAGAATCCCTTTGCCTTCGACTACTCGGTCTGGGATGTTGTCATGATGGGCAGGAACCCCTTTCTCGGCAGGTTCCAGAGTCCGGGCAGACACGACCGGGAGGCGGTAAACGCCGCACTCGAGTTTGTGGACGCGGCCTTCCTGCGGGACAAACGCATCAACTCCATATCCGCCGGAGAACGACAGCGCGTGGTGCTGGCGCGGGCGCTGGCCCAGGAACCCCGGATTCTGATGCTGGATGAGGCGACGTCTCACCTCGACATCGCTCACCAGCAACTCATCGCGCGCATCCTCTCGGAGCTCAACCGGCAGGGAAAGACCATCGTCTTTCTCTCGCACGACCTGAACCTGGCCGCCCTCTACTGCTCGCGGATCCTCCTGCTCGACCGCGGTAAGGCAGTGGCCTGCGATGTGCCGGAGCGGGTCATTACGGCTGAGCTGATTCGCGCAGTCTACGGAGTCGAACCAATTGTCACCCGGCACCCGCAGAGTGGAAGACCCCAGGTGATGCTGCCCGCGCTGGAAACCGGACAACCGTAGATTGCGCAGGGGTCACGGATAGCGCCGGTCGGGATTCCAGAACCACCGACTCCCTGAATCCGAAGCCGGTTGCGCCCTAGTGCGGCGTCGGAGCGGAATCGGGCTTGTCGCCCAGGAGCTTGCGGGCGAGGAGCGACGCCGAGTCCGGATTGGCGAGCCAGTCGCGGCGCTGCTGCTGCTGGGCAATCCGCCGCTGGTACTCGGTGATATCGGCCCGGATATTCCGTTCGCGCGCCTTGCGCCGGGCTATGCTGACGAGGCCGTTGGGCCCGGCCAGGAACCAGAAGGCGAACACGACGAACACCGCCAGCACCGTCCATCTGACCAGCCGCTGGAGCGGTGTCCGGCCGGAGTTCATCGTTTCAACGTTTGCAGTCCGGCGAAGCGCAGGACGTCGTCTTCCTCGATGCGGATGAGCCGGTTGTATTTGGTCACGCGCTCGGCGCGGCAGGGCGCGCCGGTCTTAATCTGGCCGGAGTTAGCGGCGACGGCGAGGTCGGCGATGAAGTGGTCGCTTGTCTCGCCGGAGCGGTGGGAGATGACGGTGCGATAGCCGGAGTCCGTCGCAACCTTCACGCAGTCGAGCGTCTCGCTGACCGTGCCGACCTGGTTCGGCTTGATGAGCACGGCGTTGGCGATGCCATCACGGATGCCCTGCTTCAGCCGGTTGGTGTTGGTCACGAAGATGTCGTCACCCACGAGCTGAATCCGGCTCCCGAGCCGTCCCGTCAGTTTCTTCCAGCCGGTCCTGTCGTTCTCGGCCAGCCCGTCTTCGATGGATATGATCGGGTACTTCTTGATCCAGCTCTCATACAGGTCGATGAACTCGTCCGAAGTCATGGTGTGGGGATTGGGGGTGCGGAAGTGATAGACGCCTTTGCGGTAGAACTCGCTTGACGCGGGGTCGAGTGCGATGAAGATGTGCTCGCCGAGGCGGTAGCCGGCCTTCGTTACAGCGCGCTCTATGTACTCAAGCGGTTCTTCGTGGTCGCGGAACATCGGGGCGAAGCCGCCTTCGTCGCCCACCGAGGTCGGTTTGCCGGCGTCGTGCAGCAGGTTCTTGAGATGACGGTAGGTCTCGGCCGCGGCGCGCAACGCCTCGTGGAAGGTCGGGAGCCCGGCCGGAACGACCATGTATTCCTGGACATCGAGGTTGTTGGAGGCGTGTACACCGCCGTTGATAACGTTCAGGAGCGGAGTCGGCAGCACCATCGTACCCGCGCCGCCGAGGAAACGGTAGACACAGATGCCGGCGGTAATAGATGCGGCGCGGCAGACTGCCAGCGATGTTCCGAGTATGGCGTTGGCGCCGAGTTTGCCCTTGTTCGCCGAAGGGTCGAGCTCGATCAGCGCCTGGTCGATCCGGTACTGGTTGGTGGCGATCATGCCGACCAGCCGGCGCCGGATGGTGGTGTTCACGTTCTTGACCGCCTTGAGGACGCCCTGGCCGAGGAACCGTTTCGGGTCGCCGTCGCGCAGCTCGCAGGCTTCGTACCTGCCGGTCGAGGCGCCCGAGGGAACCGAGGCGCGGCCCATGGTGCCGTCGGAGAGGATGCAGTCGACTTCAATCGTCGGGTTGGCGCGCGAGTCGAGGATTTCGCGCGCTTCGAGGTCGGCGATAAGTGGTGCAGGCATGGGTTACTCCGTGGCGAGCGAGCGGTACTCGGCCCGGCGCTCGGCGTAAAGCGGGAATCCCTTAACCATCTCGGCCACGTCGCCCTTGACCTTGTCGAGCTCCGTTTCGTTGTCGCGGGCGGCGACCGCGCGGTTGATGAGGTCGGCGATCTTCTTCATCTCCGGTTCCTTCATGCCGCGGGTTGTCAGTGCCGGCGTCCCCAGCCGGATGCCGGAGGCGATGAAGGGCTTTTCCGGGTCGTAGGGGATGGTGTTCCGATTGACGGTGATGCGGACCTTGCCGAGTACGCGCTCGGCGTCGCGGCCGGTAATCTGCTTGGGTCTTAAGTCAACCATCATCAGGTGGTTGTCGGTTCCGCCGGAGACGATGCGGAAGCCGCAGGCGGTCATCGCCTCGGCGAGGGCCTTGGCGTTCGCGAGCACCTGCTGCTGGTAGGCCTTAAAGTCGCCGGACAGGGCTTCCTTGAACGCAACGGCCTTGGCCGCGATGACGTGTTCGAGCGGACCGCCCTGGGTGCCGGGGAAGACCGTCTTGTCGATATCTTCGGCGTACTTCTGCTTGCCCATGATAATGGCGCCGCGCGGGCCGCGCAGGGTCTTGTGCGTGGTGGTGGTCACGATGTCGGCGTAGGGAACCGGCGACACGTGGAGCCCGGTCACGACGAGACCGGCGATATGAGCGATGTCAGCGAGTTGGGCCGCGCCGACCTCGTCCGCGATTTCCTGGAACTTGGCGAAGTCAATCGTGCGCGGGTAGGCGGAAGCGCCTGACACTATGACGCGCGGCTTGTGCTCAAGGGCGAGGGCGCGGATTGCGGCGTAATCGAGCGTCTCGGTTTGCTTGTCGACCATGTACGCGACGACCTTGAAGTATCGCCCGGAGAAGTTGAGCGGGTGCCCGTGCGAAAGGTGGCCACCGTGGCTCAGGTTGAGGCCGAGGATGGTGTCACCCGGTTTGGCCAACGTCAGGTAGGCGGCGATGTTCGCGGAAGTGCCGGAATGGGGCTGGACGTTTGCGTGGTCGCAGCCGAAGAGCTGCTTGGCGCGGGCGATGGCGAGGTTCTCGCCGACGTCGACCCACTTGCAGCCGCCGTAGTAGCGTTTGCCCGGATAGCCTTCGGCGTACTTGTTCGTCAGCACCGAGCCGAGGGCGGCAAGCACGGCCTCGGAGCAGAAGTTCTCGGAGGCGATGAGTTCGAGGTTGTTGTGCTCGCGGTTGGTCTCTTTCGCGATCGCTTCGAACACTTCCGGGTCGGTCTTGGCCAACAGGTCAGATTTCATAAAGGGTCTCCTTGAATCCTACGCGTCCGGCAACCGGAGACGGCGGCAGTGGTGAGGGGTGATTGTGCGTGGGCGTCTCTGGCTCTCGGCCCGCTAACATCAGGCTAGAAGTTATCGCGGTGCGCAGAAAAGTCAAGGAGAGAGAAGAAGTCGTCCCTTCGCTTGAATCCTGGAATCCCGTCCGCTAGACTCGGGCATGTTTGACGAACTGCTGGAGGTGGTGCGGCTGCTGCGCCGGCGCTGCCCGTGGGACCGGAAGCAGACGCTGGCCTCGACCCGGCCGATGCTGCTCAACGAGAGCTACGAGCTGGATGAAGCCGTGCGCCGGCGAGACAGAGCGGCCATTGCCGAGGAGCTGGGCGACTATCTCTTCATGGGCCTTTTTCTTGCCAAAGTCGCGGAGCAGGAACTGGGCGTGTCGCTTGAGGAATCACTCACGGGCGTTGTCGCCAAGCTCAAGCAGCGCCACCCTCACATCTATGGAACCGCCAGGGTTCGGGGTGCGGCCGACGTGCTCGCCAACTGGGAGAAGATCAAGCGCAAACACCGGAACGGGGGCGGTCTGCTCGACAGCATACCGGTTGCGATGCCGGCCCTGCGCCAGGCGCAGCTCGTGCAGGAGCGGTGCCGGCGCGTCGGATTCGACTGGGACAAGCCCGAGCCGGTGCTCGACAAGGTCGAGGAGGAGATCGGCGAGCTGCGCCGGGAGCTCGCGCGCGGGCGGAGGAACCGCGCCCGGGTCAAAGAGGAACTGGGTGACCTGCTCTTCGCGCTGGTGAACCTGGTGCGGCACCTTGACCTCGACGCCGAGGGCACGCTCAAGGATGCCAATGTCAAGTTCCGGAGCCGCTTCCGGTGCGTCGAGGTGCATCTTGCCCGGGAAGGCCGGGAACTGGGTCAGGTCAGTCTGGATGAGATGGAAGCGGCCTGGCAGCAGGCAAAGAAGCCGGCCCCCGGACGAGCGCGGCCCGCGGCTAAAGGCAAAAAGCGCGGCAGGAGGCGCCAGGCGCCATGACGCGCCGGCGCTGCCCTGCCTGCTTCGGTGCTTTTCCCGGGGAACTCTGGCGGCGGACTCCCGGCGATGGCTTACTCGTCGTCGAGGTTGATCTTGAGGTCGTCGGAGTCGTCTGAGTCCTCGTCCTCTTTCAGATGCTCCTCATCGACCTCGGTGTCCTCGTCGTACGTTCTAGTCGTATCGACGCTGCCGCATACCGGACACTCGGCTTCGAGTTCGTCGTCGTCGTCAGAGGCAGTGAACACCTCGAATGTGTGGCCACACTCAAGGCACATCAGTTTGCGATTAGCCATTTTCGGTTTCTCCTACAACCTTTTTAGCGGCTAGATTTGGCTTGTCAAGACAATCTTTTCGGCGGTTGTCCGCCGACGACTGTGCCCCTGAGAACCGGTCGCGGTTTGACAGCGCGAGCCGGCGCAATATCCTACTGTCCGTGAACCCGCAGGAGCCTGTCCGCTCGACTCGCCGGCCGGCCCCGGCCCGAATTATCATCCTCCTGCTCGTGTACTCGACGGTCGCGAGTTTCACGGTCGGGGAGTTCATCCGCTACCCGGGATTCGGAAGCATGAACGCGCGGCTGGGCGGCGAGGACTTCTTCGGGGACATGATCTACGGCCGCGCGCCCCAGCCCTATGTCGCCCGCGTGCTCATGCCCTGGCTCATCCGCGCGGCTGTCACCATCACCCCGGCAGCGTCAAGGACCAGGACCGAGGAGAGCGTCCGGCGCAACCTCACGGCCGACGGCAGGCCGGTCTGGCTCTACCAGTACCCGTTTGAGTCCGTCGTGGCCAAGAACCTGCTGTTCCTTTTCACCGTCGGGTTCGCATTCGCCCTGTGGTGGCTCGCTCGCCTCGTGCTCGATGCGCCGGCCCCGGCGCTGGATCTGGTCCCCGTTGTCGTCCTCTTTGCCCTGCCCGGTTTCTACGGCTCCGGCAGCATGCTCTACGACCTTCCCGCGCTGTGCCTGTTCACGCTCGGGCTTGCGCTCATCGCGGCCCGGCGCCACTGGCTGTACGCGATTGCCTTCGCGGCCTGCGTTCTGAACAAAGAGACCGCACTCTTGCTCGTCCCGGTTTGGGTCGGCTGGGAGGCGCGCAAGCTAAGGCCCAGGCAACTGGCGATGGGTACTGGTCTGCAGGTCGGATTCTGGTTGATCGTGCGAGGACTGCTGTTTTGGTACTTCAGGAACAACCCGGAGCAGGCCATCGCCCTGCATTCTCTCCGCAACGCGCAGGTTCTGGCCGTACCGGGCAACTGGTTCCTGTTCCGGCCAGTCACCGACTGGCTGGTTCTGCCCCGGGGGTTCAACTTGCTCTACGTGCTCGGTTTCATCCTGTCGCTCTTCGCGCTCAAGCGCGCGCCGCGGTTCCTGAGGCGGTCTATTGGATTGTGCCGCCAGTCATCGTGCTCACCTGGCTATTCGGCAACGTGGACGAAATGCGGGTCTACTACGAACTCCTGCCGATAGTCACACTCGTCCTGTTCGGCGCGCTCTACCGCCTGATGGGCTACGCGCCGGTTCCGGGACCGGCGGAACCGGGCCCGGCGTAGTTCGGGCTGCGGCGGGCGTCGGAGCGATCCTCGTTCCTCCCCAAGAAGCTTCGAAGGTTGCCTGCGAAGGTGCCTGCAGAGGAATCTGGGAAGGAACCTGGACAGGAACGTGGACTGGAACTCACGATTGAGCTTGGGAAGGAACCGCGATTGTTATGCGGCAAGGAACCGGACAAGGAGCTTGCATCGTAGCTCGCGAGGTAGCGGACGAAATAGCGGTGGAAACAGCGGACGAAGTAGCTCTCATCGTCCCTCGGGAAGCTCCTCGGATTGTGGCTTCGAAAGCTATGCGGATAGCTGTGGGGGAGGCATGGGAGGGGTTCGGGAGGCAATTGTGAATAGTGAATTGAGAATAGGGAAGTTAGGATGCGGACTGGCTGGCCGGGGCATATGTAGTATATACATATTCGG
>CAZAKP010000113.1:0-10089 GCA_964485845.1 uncultured bacterium
ACCACGCCAACGATACGCTGCCCGGCTCCGTAACGGTCAGGGTCACCAACGTCGGTGTCACCGCGATTGTCGCGCCCACCGGCACCATCGACTCAGGTACGACCGTCACCCCGCAGGCCCGCGTGAAGAACTACGGCACCGATGCGGCCACATTCCCGGTCTTTTTCGAAATCGGCTCCTTCTACTCCCACTCCCAGACCGTTACGAACCTCGCCGCCGGCGACTCGGCTCTCGTCTCATTCACGAACTGGACCGCGCTGCAGCGCGGAACCCACGCGACCCGCTGCTCAACTGCCCTCGCCAATGACCAGGTCCACGCCAACGACACGCTTTCGGGTACGGTGACGGTGCGCGTGCTCGACGTGGCGGTGAGGGCGATCGTGGCGCCCACCGACACGGTCGATTCGGGTGCCACTATCACGCCGAAGGCCCGGGTGAAAAACGTTGGGACGTCCGCGGCCACTTTCCCGGTGACGATGAAGATTGGTGCCGGCTACAACAATACCCAGACCGTCACGAGCCTTGCGGCCGGGGACTCGGTACTGGTCAGTTTCACCAACTGGAGCGCGGCCCCGCGCGGCCTCCTTGCCGTGCGCTGCTCCACCAGCTTGTCCGGCGACCAGTACCACTCCAACGACACGCTGTCGGGTTCGGTCATGGTGCGGGTAACCAATGTCGGCGTAGCCGCGATTGTCGCGCCGGCGGGCACCGTCGACTCAGGCACGTCCATCACCCCGCAGGCCCGCGTGAAGAACTATGGCACCGGCGCGGCCACCTTCCCGGCCACCTTCCGCATCGGCTCCTTCTACACGAACACCCAGACCGTGTCGAATCTGGCCGCCGGTGATTCAGCCCTCGTCTCATTCACGAGCTGGACCGCCACCCAGCGCGGCACTCACGTCGCCCGCTGCTCGACCGCGCTTTCAAGCGACCAGTATCACCCGAACGACACTCTGTCGGGCTCGGTAGCGGTGCGGGTGCTCGACGTCGGCGTAAGTGCGATTGTCGCTCCGCCCGACACGGTCGATTCGGGTATGACCATCACGCCGAAGGCCCGGGTGAGGAACTACGGCACCGGCTCGGCTACCTTCCCGGTCTTCTTCCGCATCGGCTCGCTCTACGCCGACTCGCAGAACGTCGCTGGTCTTGCGGCCGGCGACTCGGTCGAGGTCGCTTTCGCCGCCTGGACCGCACAGCAACTTGGAACTTTTGTCAAGCGCTGTTCCACCGGCCTCGCGAACGACCAGGTCCACGCGAGCGATACGCTGTCCGGCCTCGTCACCGTTGTCCGCCCGCCCAGTGCCGACGTCGGCGTGACGGTGCTGGTCGCGCCGGTCGGCACGGTCGATTCCGGCGCCGTCGTCACGCCGCAGGCCCGGGTCAGGAACTGGGGTACGTCCGCCGCGTCGTTCCCGGTCACCTTCCGCATCGGCTCCTTCTACTCAAACACTCAGGCGGTTTCGAACCTTGCCGCCGGCGACTCGACCCAGGTCAGTTTCGCCAACTGGACCGCGCTCGAACGCGGCACCCACGTAACGCGCTGCACCACCGCGCTCGCCGGCGACGAAGACCATACGAACGACACCCTCTCCGGCTCGGTAGCGGTGCGGGTCACGAATGTCGGCGTTACGGCGATCGTCGCACCCGCCGGTGCGATTGACTCCGGCGCCACTATCACGCCGCGGGCCCGGGTGAAGAACTACGGCACCGCTTCCGCGACGTTCCCGGTGACCATGTCCATTGGCACAGGCTTCAAAATGGGGACTGTACCTGATCGCGGCCGCGTCTCCGCGGCCGGGGACTGTCCCCGTTTTGAATCGGATCGCGTCGCAAGCCCCGCGCGCGGACCGGCCTCAATCCAATTCGCGCCGCATAGCGCCAACTCTCTGCTGGCCGGCTCTAGCCCCGCGCCGTCCCGCTCGTCGTTGCCGCTCGTTCCGGGCTACAACAACACCCAGACAGTCGCGAACCTCGCGCCCGGCGACTCGGTCGAAGTAAGCTTCGTCGACTGGACTGCTTCCCCGCGCGGACTCCTCGCCGTCCGCTGCTCGACCGACCTTTCCGGCGACCAGGTCGAGGCCGATGACACGCTCCGCGACTCGGTAATGGTGCGCGTGCGCGACGTCGCCTGCACGCAACTCCTCGCTCCGCGGGACACCGTCGACTCCGGCTCAACCGTAACCCCGCAGGCGATAGTCCAGAACCTCGGCAACACCAGCGAGACATTCGACGTGCGGTTCGCGGTGGGCACGGGCTATGCCGACACCGTCCCGGTCACACTCCTGGCCGGGGCAACCGATACCGTGGAATTCGCGGGCTGGACCGCGCTCCTGCCCGGAACGTTCCCAACCCTCTGCGCCACGCTGCTTGCAGCCGATATGAACGCGGCCAACGACTCGCTCGCGGACTCGGTTACGGTCGAGACCTACACCGGCGTGGCCGAGCAGCAATTCCTGCCCCGGGTGCTCGCGCTCGAACGGCCCGCGCCGGACCCGATGCGCGGACAAGCCACAATTCGCTTCACCATCCCGCGTCGCACCCAGCTTGCCCTCACTGTCCGCTCCGTCACCGGCTCCCTGGTCCGGACTCTCGCTAGTCGCCAATCGCTGGGCGCTGGTATCTACTCCCTATCCTGGGACGGCCGCGACGACCACGGCCGGAGCGTCGCGCCGGGCATCTACCTCTGGCGCCTCGAAGCCGAAGACAAAGTCCTCACCCGCAAAGCCGTCAAAATCAACTAGTCCCGCCCCACCTCCGTTTCTGCGTCCTCGAGCTTCTGACATCCAGCATCTGGTTTCCGACATCCGACTTCGTCCGCTCCTGATACAGCTCGTGGACTGTCCCCTGGGATTTCTTCCCGGCACGGTCCCCGTTCTCGCATCCAGGATTGTCGCGGGTTCTCCGCAGATTCGACCCGCGCGCCGGAGGCGCGATTGAACCCTCAAAAGTACGTCGCATTGTTCGTCACAAAGTCGCGGCAGATGAGCCGTCAACTGTGTCACGAACTGTATCGCGAACTGTGTCGTCAACTGAACCCTGCACTCAACCTCAACCTGAATCTCAACATCAACGTCCGGCTGAACCTTAACCTTAACCTCAACCTGATTCATCAGTCGTACCCGTCATTGTTCGGTTCATTGTTCGGCGCGTTTTACCGGCAAAAGAACCGGTGATTCAATGACTTATTCTATCTTGCGCTGAATCGGCGACTGGGACTCCCTATACGGCCTCCGGGCCGTGGGGCCGGCGGGATTCAGGCCGAATCCGTCCTCCAATTCTGAATTCTGGTCTCTGACTTCTGAACTCTGCTTTGTCCGAGTCCTCTTCGTGTCTTGGTGCCTTTGTGGTTAGTGCCGGCCCCCGATCCGTGTTTATCTGCGTTGGCCTCAGAGGCCCCTGTCCGACAGCGCATCCGTGGTTACAGACTCCAAAATGAGCAGAAACGCGTTTGGTGTCCACATAGATATCTGAGGGCGGAAGCGCGGGACATGACCAACAAGGGACATGACCCAAATGTTCGACATTTGGGATCGTGTCCCGAGCCGAAACATGTCCCAAGCCTCCCCAAAGACCGCCAAACGCAAACGCCGGGAATCCGGCAGGAGGATAGAATGGAAAGTCTGATGAAGCCCGTAACCCTGACCCAGGACGTAGCCCGCGTTCTGGACGAAATCCGCGGGGGCGCGGAGAACGCGCTCTACTGCGCGGGGCCGGATGTGGCCGAAGAGCTGTTCGCAAAGCACATCGTCTCGCTCATCGAAGGCGCGGGTCTGCCCGTGCTCCAGACGATGCACTACCGCTGGTTCCTGCGGGAACTCGCGCGGCTGTGGCGGACGCGCACCGGCCGCGACCTCGCGTTCCACCTCGAACTCTGCATCAGAAAATGGGTCGGGCTCGGCCTCGAACCCAAAACGCTCCAGTTCCTCGTCTGCGAGGCGCACGAGAGACTGAAGGGGAAGGAACTCACCACAAAGGCACCCTCCCAGGAGGGGACGAAGTCAGAAGTCAGAGACCAGAATGCAGAAGTCAGAAGTGACGATGGACGAGGAACGATGAACGACGGGACGTTCCCCGGCATCATGTCCGGTCCGCGACCTCCGGCAGATTCGGCCACTGGACCCCTTGATTCCTCGAATCCTGGAGTCCAGCCATGAAACCGACGGACCTGAGAAGCATCCGGTCGGTCGAGACCGCGGTAAGGAGATACGCGTACACTGTCCGGCAGGGCTCGTCGCCCTGCCGGGCTGACCGCAACGCGGAAGGCCAGGCCGCGAACTACCGCGAAGCAGCCGAGCGGACCGAACTCCGAGCCGAACAAATACGCCACGTCCTCAACGAGCGCGGCGTCTCCCTCATCCAGTTCATGGTCTACCGCAACTTCGGCCTGCACGTGGACAAACTCTGCCGAGGCTACTCGGGCGAATCCCTCCGCCTCCAGGTCTCCGACGCCATCGCCCGCTGGACCTCCTACGGCTGCGAGCGGGCTATCCTGTCGGCGATTTGTAGGCAGGTCTTCGCGCTGGATGTGGACCGAGATGGTCATCCCGAAAGTGCCGGGCGGTTTTGCGAGGCACAACCATGACAGGCGCAACAAGAACTAGCTTCCACCAATCGGTTCAAGTGACGTGTTATCAAAGACAAATGGAATCGTCCCAAGCTACAATTTACTAATTACGTAATTAGTTAATTCCATTCTTGACATGGTGCACTCCAAGGGTATTATTCTTGTGAAGCATGGAAGTGCTCTTTGGAGACCAGAAGCTTGCTCAGTTGGAGTCAAGCCGTGAGGTCGCGACGGCGTGGTCTCCGGCTGTTGTCAGTGCGTTCCGGAAGAAGCTGTGGCTCATCAGACAGGCCGTTGACGAAAGGGACTTCCGAAGCCTGAAGTCGCTGCACTTCGAGAAGCTCAAAGGCAAACGAAGTCACCAACACTCGATGCGACTGAACGATCAATACAGGCTGGTTGTGGAGCTGAAGCAAGTAGGCAATCGCAAACAGGTGACTGTCGTCAGCATAGAGGACTACCACTAGTGATGGGCAAGACGGACCCGAAAGGAGACACACGGTGAAGAAGACTGAACCCGCCGAAGTATTCGCCCCCGGTGAGTTCATCAGAGAGGAGCTGGCCGCACGCGGATGGAACCAGGAGGACCTGGCCGAGATCATGGGGCGGAGTCCCAAGGTGGTGAGCGAGATAGTATCTGGGAACACGGGCATCACGCCCGAAACTGCAGAGGGACTGAGCGCCGCCTTCGGCACAACGGCCCAGCTTTGGATGAACCTTGAGACTGCATATCGACTTGCACGGTCCGGCCAGGGCGACCCCTCAGTAGCACGCAGGTCTGCGCTCTATTCCAAGGCACCTATCCGTGCCATGATCAAACGGCAGTGGCTCGAACCGTCGGACGACGTAGAGGTACTCGAACGCAGCGTTCTGAATTTCTTCGAGATCGACAAGCTGGACGACGAGCCCAGGTTGCTCGCCGCTGCCCGGAAATCCGTGCCGGATGCTGCACTCACTCCGGCGCAAGAAGCGTGGCTGTTCAGGGCAAAGCACATCGCCCCAGCAGCGCCGGCGGGCTCGTTCTCGATGGCTGCATTCAAGCGGGCTGTACAGGAGCTAAGAGCACTTACGGTGAACGCCGAGGACGTGCGGCGCGTGCCGCGTTTTCTGGCCGACATCGGAATCCGGCTCGTCATCGTTGAGCCTCTGCCCGGTTCCCGCATTGATGGGGCATGCTTCTGGCTGGACGCCCGTTCACCGGTTGTCGTGCTCTCAATGCGGTTCGAACGCATCGACTCGTTCTGGTTCACGCTGATGCACGAGCTGCTAGGTCACGTGCCCGAGCATGACGCGCACAGTGGCACAAGAGTGTCCGTCGACTTGGACCTTGTTGCTGACCAGCAGTTGCCGGCCGGCGCTCGGCCTGACTCCGAGGAGAACGCGGACAGGCTTGCCCAGGAGTTCCTCGTGCCCAAGGCTGCGCTCGACGATTTCATCGCTCGGGTCGGTCCATTCTACTCCAAGAGACGAATCGAAGGTTTCGCTCTACGCCAGAAAGTGCATCCCGGTATCGTCGTAGGTCAGCTTCAGCACCGCGGCGCGGTCCCCTACACGCACGACCGAGAGATGCTCGTGAAGATTCGGTCCATCATTACGCGGGCAGCGCTGACTGACGGGTGGGGATGCCAACTCCCGGCAGACATGAATTAGGAGGGTCTGAACGATGAGTGATAAGAGCAACGAACGTATGCGGCAGTTGGTGAACAGATACAGGGCCGCGGGTCAGCCCTGGCCCGCCGAGGCTCACGCAATCGCCGAATGGGCGGTGCGGAGCAGTAGCTGGACGCCGGAGCACTACTCGATAGTGTCCCACCTCGCCGACCAGATGGCTCGCGCGATGCGGGAGACCTATGAAACCGACCCGCAGGGCCGCCGGGTGCGTGCCCTGCATGTCGCGCGCGTCACACGTGACGGTAGACAGACTTCACTGTGGGTCGGGATGCACGACAAGGAAGTCCCGGGACACCATCGTCTCATGACGGCAGCTTTCCAGCAGCGAAGGCAGCAGATTGTGGGAGACTGCCAGCAGTTGAAGACCGATGTTGACAGCTACAACGAGAACGACAATCCCGGGAAGCAGTTCTGCATCGTGTTCGACTTCACGGCGGACCTGGAAGAACTCGCCGCCGTCGAACGCCTGCACGAGGAAGAAGAAATAGAAGTGGTCCCCATATGAGGAGGTGATCAACAATGGCAAAGATACCAGCCAACAACGGCAAGGACTGGACTCCTGCGGACGTGGCCAAGTTGGCGTCGCTCGCGCGACACAATACGCCGACGCGGGTCATTGGCATCAAGATGGGTAGGACCGAGGAAGCCATTCGTTCTAAGGCGTCCGATCTTGACATATCGCTCAAGCCGACCAACCAGTCGCCTTACAACCGCCGAGAGAGCTAGGCGCCGAGAGGAGCAGCGCGGCTCGCGGGCAAGTGCCGAGCCGCACGGCCCCGCGACTCAGGAATCTTTTGTTGTGTCACCGGAACTACCCGGATGTCTCCGCCGCTGGAACCCTGCCCGGCTGCATGTCCGGTCCGCGACCTCCGGCAGATTCGGCCACTGGACCCCTTGATTCCTCGAATCCTGGAGTCCAGCCATGAAACCGACGGACCTGAGAAGCATCCGGTCGGTCGAGACCGCGGTAAGGAGATACGCGTACACTGTCCGGCAGGGCTCGTCGCCCTGCCGGGCTGACCGCAACGCGGAAGGCCAGGCCGCGAACTACCGCGAAGCAGCCGAGCGGACCGAACTCCGAGCCGAACAAATACGCCACGTCCTCAACGAGCGCGGCGTCTCCCTCATCCAGTTCATGGTCTACCGCAACTTCGGCCTGCACGTGGACAAACTCTGCCGAGGCTACTCGGGCGAATCCCTCCGTCTGATGGTGCTCGACGCAATCACGCGTTGGACGTGCTACGGCTGCAACTCCGAGATTCTCACGGAAATCTGCCTGCAGGTGTTCGGGTTGGCTGTGGGCGGTAAGCCGTGAGCTGTAAGCCGCCAGCGGTCACCCATCTGCGAGCAGGTGTTCGGGCTGGAGTTGGGCGGCGCCGACTAGAGCTTCGTGGCGCCGGAATCAGAACGGAACGCTATCTTCGTGATGTACGGTCGCGTAGGCGAGCTCACTATTGAGTCGGAGTTCCACCTCGTAGTCAGCCGGATGTCCTGCTGCATGTAGAGTTACCTGTAGAGAAGACTCGGGCACGCGCCCCGCTCCGAACTTCATGGCCTGGTTCGTGTAGTAGCCTTCCTTTCGCCATACGAAGCGCCTGCCCGAAGGCAGCGCTGTGAACCGAACGTCCGCCAGGAACGGCCCGGGCGTCTGAGAAGAAGGGTTGAAGTTGAACTTGGCCTTCTCTCGGGTCAGCGTGGCACTCTCGACGAACGACCACCGTTTGTAGAAGAGACTTGCCTTCGTGCCGATGCGCTCCGCCCACCTCGCGCGCGCCTTGTCGGAGAGCAAATGCAGCAGCGTTTCCATCTCAGCCGTGGTCCGACAAAGAACCGCCTGCAGGGCAGAGAGGCGGAGTTCCTTGGGGACTATGGCTTCCGCATGCCGTCGGAACGTCAGGTCCTCTTTCTGCTCCCCTGGCATCCAGGTGTTGTGGTACACCAGGCGGAACGGAATGCGAGACAGGAACCCGATATCGTCTCCGACACTGACGCGGCTGGTTGCCGCCAGATTCCCGTCGCTGAACCGTGTTGCGTCGCGCGTGAGGATACTTGCAGCATCGAACTTGAATACAACTGGAACCGGACAAGAGGCCCCGCGGACATACTCGCCAGCGGGGCGGTGGCCTTCCGTGTTGAATTGCATCGGCGTTAGCGGCCGGAAATACAGCCGTACGCAGTCTTTCCACTTGTCCGGGGTCTGGCTGATGATCTCAGCCGACGCGCAGTCTCTCTTGAGCCATCCCCGGCGCTGCGCTTCGCCACGTGACAGCAGCACTCCACTATTCAAGACGGAAGCGGCGGCCTCCACGTGCTCGAATCTGTAGAGCGAGCCCGGCCAGCTTCTTTGGTCGGCTGTGAGCCACGGCTGCTCTTTGAGTTTGGACAGGAAATCCCGGATGGCCGGGGCGTCCGCTTTCTTCGTGGTCACACGGAGGACACCGGCTGAAGAGATGTCCGCTGCGACCGGCTTTGTTTGGCGGGCGGAGCGTGGAGCCGGAGTCCGTTCTCGGCACCTGGGGACTGCACCGACGGCGTTGAGATCTTCACGGGTACGAGATAGGTCAGCTTGGCCAGCGCCGCCATGACGTAGTCGGCAAGTCCGGCCAGGCTCGCAGGCATCACATTCTGGGTGCAGAACCCGTAGCTGCGTACATTCTGCCAGAGCTCGAACAGGCACGCTCTGGATATCAGAACTCCGTCAGCGCCCACCGGGCATACTTCGGATGCCTCGGCGTCAGGCGACTCACGAGCGACCACATCGTACGGAACACCGCGCAGCACGATCCCAGCCTGACCCTGTGCGACCGCCTGAGCGGAGAACTCCTCTCCGCTGTTGAACGAACGTAGTCTGACCTGCCGCTTCAACGCTGTCGTGAGGTCGCGCCACACTTCATCAAAAGGCAGGGCCTGCGGTTCACTGTGCAACCATCGCGACATCGACGAGACGTCAAAATGCTCAGGCGTTCGTCGTTCGCGGTCGTAGAGATAGATGAACACGTCGATCGGCAGCTTGCCGAGGTACCGCTCCATGAGAGGCCGGACAACGCCCTCCCAATCCAGACCGCCGTTCCCGCAGCCAAGCTCGGGAAAGGCTACGCTGGTGATGCCCTTTACGGCGTAAGTATCTACGAACTTCTGCAGGCCGCGCTCGACGTACTCAGGCTCGGAAGGCTGCCGCCAGTTCTTCTTGGTGGGGAAGTTCAGCACCCACTTGTGGGACGTCTTGTAGAGGAAGAGCTTGCCTATGTCCAGTTGGCCGCTCTCGCAGTATGCCTGATACTGCGCGAACATCTGAGGGTAGACCTGCTTGAAGTTCTTCGCAATGCCCTTGCCCATCACACCGACAGTGTTGACTGTGTTCACTAGCACTTTCGCCGGGGACTCAAAGAGGCTACCGTGGACGTACGCTATCATCGGGATGCCGCGACCGATCTGATTGTCCGGTTATGGGACCTGTTCACCTGCTCAGCATAGCTGGTCAGCGTCGGCCGGTCAAGAAGACAACAAGCCCACCTACGCCGCCGGCCGTCAGCCGTCACCCGACGCCGCCGTCAGGGTGTTCCCCGCCCCCAATTCTGCTTTCTGGTCTCTGGTTTCTGAATTCTGATCTATCCGTTCCAGGGAATGCGGTGAGCCGTAAGCCGTTAGCCGTCCCCGTCGCGCTCCGGAATCAGCCGAGCCGCACGAGAATCAGGAGTCCTCTATTGCGTCTGCGGTGTCCCGTCAGGCTCAGCCGGTTCTCTGAGGCCCCGGAGGGCTCGCACGGTGGTGTCCCACCTCTGCTTGTCAATCGCCAGCGCCCGCTTGGTCGCCTCTTGGTCGGTCCCGAAGAGCGCGAAGAGCATCCTGACCAT